>JAGCVK010000019.1 GCA_017962415.1 Treponema sp.
GTTGTAAAAGCCTATGCTGATTATGGAATTAAAGTTCCATCTGTGATTCAGAAGGACAATGTGTTTGCCTGCCAGTTCCACCCGGAAAAAAGTGGTGTTACTGGTCTGAAGATTATTGAGAACTTCTGTAAGTTGTAGGTTCTAATGCCTCTAACGGGGCGTTGCGGAGTGTCCCCGCAGAAAGGGTGACATTCAGGCATAGCCTGAATGTGCGCATTTTAGAGGAGAATCCTAAAACGGCCCGCTGCCGCAGCCCGTTTTTTTAACGGATTTTCAATAAGAGCGGGAGAAGCCTTCCCCTCCTATAAGGAAAAAAATATGCTTAAGAAAAGAATTATTATATGTCTTGATGTGAAGGACGGACGAACTACTAAGGGTGTAAAGTTTCAGAATAATATAGATATTGGCGACCCGGTTGAGATGGCGGCGGAATATTACCGTCAGGGTGTGGACGAGCTGGTGTTTTATGATATTATTGCGTCGGCTCGTGGACGCGGCCCTATTCTGGATTTGATTTCGAGAGTTGCATCACAAGTGTTTATTCCGTTTTGCGTTGGCGGCGGAATTGGAACTATTGATGATATTCGCCAGACGATTCTTGCTGGAGCCGAAAAGGTTTCGCTGAACAGCCAGGCTGTAAAGAATCCGGGTCTTATTACTGAAGGCGCAAGGGTTTTTGGAAACCAAAGTATTGTGCTTGGTATGGACGTAAGACGAGACCCTACAAAGCCTAGCGGCTACGGCACTACGATTAACGGCGGCCGCGTAGACACTGGCCTGGACGCTCTGGAATGGGCAAAACGCGGTGTTGAACTTGGCGCTGGTGAAATTGTTTTGAATTCTATGGACGCAGACGGTACTAAGTGCGGTTATGATATTGAATTGACCCGCTTAATTTCTGAAAACGTGCCGGTTCCTGTTATTGCAAGCGGCGGCGGCGGTACACCTGCTCACCTTGCAGATGCACTTACTACAGGAAAAGCAGACGCCGCTCTTGTTGCAAGTATGGTTCACAACGGAACTTATACTGTAGGCCAGATTAAAGATGAATTGAACAAAAGTGGCGTTCCAGTTCGTTTGTAGTCTTATAAATCTACCCGATAACGCGCTCGCGAAGTTTCTGTTTCAAAAACATCTACACAGTACAGCGCGGGCTCTTGCTTGTCTGCGCTGTACGATAAATCAATTCCTTCGTTTTTTAATATTGAAATAATTCCATTGTAAATATACATTGCAATTCGTTCTGCACTTGGATTCTGGTCAAAAACAGCAAGGTCATTAAGATTTGTATGATCAAGCTGTTTGCAAACTTCACGGAGAGCAGCTTTGAGTTTTGAAAAATCTAAAAGCATTCCGCCCTCGTTTAGTTTTGGGCCTTTTACATGCGCATAAACTTTATAATTGTGGCCGTGCAGATTTTCGCACTTGCCGTTGTAATCTCATAAAAAATGAGCAGCTGCAAAATCTGCCGTAACGCGTACTTCAAACATGCAGATAATATAGCACGTTTATGTTTTTTAAGCAAAGCAAAGGTCGTTATCTTTAATAACTGTAGTACTCATGAAAAGTAAAAAAAAACTGCGTTGCAGCGAGAGCAAAATACACAATTCGCGTTTTTGTGAAACAATCCTGCGGTTTTACTTTATAAAATCCTCGGATTGTTTTCATGCAAGTCTGCAAATACGCTCAGAGTGTATTTTGCCCTTGCTTCCACTCCGTTTTTTTTTACTTTTCAACATAACAGGCTTTTATAAACCCCCTTCTATTTCCCCAAAAATTCATAAGATAAAAACTGTGGATTGAATAAAAAAAGTGCGGTATAATATAAGAATGACAAAACAACTTTCACAAATTCTGCCGGCTTTTAAGAATACGGTTGTAGCGGCTGACGGAAGTACAATTACTGATTTATCAGAAATAAATAATATACAGATTTCGAGTCTCGTGTTTGATTCGCGCGAAGTTACTGCGGGCGCTTTGTTTTTTGCATTGCCTGGAACTCACACAGACGGAAACAACTTTATTGAGCAGGCGATTTTGGCCGGAGCAAATGCGGTTGTTTTTCAAGGCGAACTCAACGACTCGCAAAAAAAAGATGTTGCGAATGCGATTATCAAACGCACTATTAACAACGCTGTTTCCGATGAAATGCACAAATTTGCGCCAGTTTTGATTAATGTACCAGACGCACGTTTTTCTATGGCGCCGGTGGCTTCGCGCTTTTATGATAACCCGAGTGAACGCCTTATTGTAATTGGCGTTACTGGAACTGAAGGAAAATCCAGCACGGTAAGTTTTATCTGGCAGCTTTTGCGGGCCTGCGGTCAAAAAGCCGGATTTATTTCTACTGTTGAATATTCTTTTGGCGGCGACGCGCTTCCTAACCCTCAGCATCAGACAACGCCAGAAGCGCCGATTATTCAGCACCACTTAAACGAAATGCTTGAAAACGGCTGTAAATATGCCGTTGTTGAAACTTCATCGCACGGACTTTCTACAAAACTAAACCGCTGCGGCGAGATTCTTTTTGATTGCGGCATTTTTATGAACGTAACTTTGGAACATCTTGAATTTCATAAGAACTTTGAAACTTACAGAAATGACAAGGCTAATCTGTTCCGCGCCCTTGATAAGCATAATCATATTAAGACTATTGCAGGCGAAAAGCAGCAGATAAATTCCATTGGAATTGTAAATCTCGAAGATCCTTCTGCACAATTTTTTATTGAAGCAACAAAACATCATGTTTACGGCTTTACAACTGAAGGCAAAGCTGGAAAGGCAGCTGCTGAAACTGGAAGCAACGCTACCCCGCTTCCACCAATTCCAGAAAATCTTCGCTATATGACAGCGCGCAATATTGCTTCTGCAACTTATGGCCTTACTTTTGATGTTGATGCAGACGGAAACTCTGCAATTTATCCGGAAAATTATGATGCGGTTTTGCCGCGACCACGTTCGCATTTTAGCGTAAAAGCTGCACTTCCAGGCGCATTTAACGCATATAATCTTATGGCTGCAATTACAGCTGTTAGCAGCGTTACGGGAATGACTTTTGAAGATGTAGCAGCAAAAGTCAGCGAGCTTACTCCAATAAAAGGCCGAATGACTGTAATTGACGAAGGTCAGCCTTTTGAACTTATTGTTGATTATGCTCATACTCCTTCAAGTTTTGAAACTATTTTCCCACCATTACGAAAACGATGTAACGGTCGCATTTTTGCGGTGTTTGGTAGTGGTGGAGAGCGTGACCTTACAAAGCGACCTCTTCAAGGGCAAATTGCGGCTAAGTTTTGCGATGTCATTGTTCTTGCAGATGAAGACCCGCGTGGCGAAGATCCGGTTGAACTTTTGAAGATGATTGCACAAGGTGCAATAAAAGAAGGCAAAAAAATCGATGAAAATCTTTTTATCATTCATGAAAGGCCAAAAGCAATTCGCGAGGTTTTCAAAATGGCACAAAAAGGCGACATTGTTCTTTTGCTTGGAAAATCACACGAAAACAGCATTATTTATAAAGACTACACAATGCCATATGATGAAATAAACGAAGCTAAAAATGCATTAAAAGAATTATATAAATAAAGACAACAGCCGTGATATACGGTCACGTCAAGGCACGCTACGCTTAAAGCCTTGACATGCCCGTTTATCAGGTTTTTAAGGAGGTTAAACCTGCTATGAATATTGCAGTAATATACGGTGGACGCTCTGGCGAGCATGAAGTTAGTTTGATTTCGGCAGCAGCAATTGCAAGCGGAATCAAAAAAGAACACAAAGTTATTTTGATTGGTATTTCAAAATCGGGAAAATGGTATCTTCAGGACAATTCGGAATACGAAAGAATCTGCAAAGACACAAAAGCTGTTCTTACAATCAAAGAAGATGAATCAAAAGCTATTTCTATTATTCCGGCAGGAAAGAAACACGCCTTTGTTGCTGGCGGAAAAACTTTAGACATTGATGTTGTTTTTCCGGCTCTTCACGGAACTTACGGTGAAGACGGAACTATTCAAGGACTTTTTGAAATGGCCGACATTCCTTATATTGGCTGTACAACACTTGCCTCGTCACTAACAATGGACAAAGAAAAAACTAAAATGATTTGGCAAAGCGTTGGCTTACCTGTTGTTCCTTATGTTTGCGTAAAACGCTCTGTCGTACTCGACGGTGATATTTATGATTCTGTAATCGAAGAAACGGAAAAAGAGCTTGGATATCCTATGTTTGTAAAACCTTGCTGCGCCGGAAGTTCAAACGGTGCGTCTAAGGCAAACGACCGCAAAGAACTCAATTTTGCTATTATGGAAGCATTTGAATGGGACGACAAAGTTTTAATCGAAAAATCCTTAAACAATGCCCGCGAAATTGAATGCAGCGTTACAGGAAACTCTGTTACCTACCCTGCAGACAGCGAAACCGAAGAGGTTGTTGCCTACATTCCTGGCGAAATTGTTCCAAATCATGATTTTTATGATTTTGATGCAAAATACAATGACCCGGACGGCGCAAACCTTTTAATTCCAGCAGAACTTTCTGAAAGTGATATCGAAAAAATCAGAAAAACTGCATGCGCTGCTTACAAAGTGCTCGATGCAACAGGACTTTCGCGCGTAGACTTTTTTATTGACCGCGAAACAAAAGCTGTTTATCTTAATGAAATCAACACAATGCCAGGCTTTACGCCAATCAGTATGTTTCCAAAAATGTGCGACGCAGCTGGCTTAAAATTTGGCGACCTTATTGAACTTTTGATAAAAGAAGCTCTTGCGCGCTACGAAGCTCGAAGCAAACTTACTACAAGCCGCTAGTTTACCAATAATTCTGAACTTGTTTCAGCATATGGTAATAACGCCCGAAGCAAGTTCGGGATAACGGCCAAATTTAAAACTAGACTTCACAATAATATTGTGTTAAAATGTTTTTCAACAATTTTATAAAAAAAACATCAAAAAAGGATTTTTATTATGAAAAAAAATACTGCTTACAAACTCGGATCATTAATTATTCTTTTGATCTGTGCACTTTGTTTCGTAGTTTTGCCGGCTCTTGAAGGACGAGCAAGCCGCCAGCAGAACGGAAACACTCCTGTATTTGGAAAATACAACGGAAAAGAAATTAAATACGAGCAAGGTTCTGATTTTGCTGAATATGTTTCTCAGTATGCGCAAATGTACCAAATGTATGGCCAGCAACTTGATCAGTCTAACCGCTTTCAGATTTACCAGCAGGCTTTTAATGCAACTATCATGAAGTATGCTTATGCTGAAGCCGTTAAAAAAAGCGGTTATGTAGTTCCAACTTCTGCTATAAATCGCGAAATGATTCCATATTTTTCTGATGAAAATGGAAATTATTCTTCAAAACTTTACAAGCAGACTCCAGATGAAACAAAACTCGAAATGAAAAACACTCTTGAATCAAGACTTTTTTCAAATCGCTTTAATTACGACAATTTTGGTTCTTCAAAAGAAATCTTTAATCTCGATGCACTTTACGGACTTAAGGTTTCTAAAGCTGAACAGGATTTCTTTACCTCTCTTAATGAAGAAATGCGCGGCTTCGACGTTGCAGTTTTCTCTATGAGCGATTTCCCACTTGAAGAAAAGCTCAAATATGCCCGTGAAAATGCAGACAAGTTCGATCTTTATAATATGCAGGTAATTACAGTTGCTGATAAATCAGCTGCAAACACAGTTTCTAAGAGACTTGCAAACAACGAACTTACTTTTGAAGACGCTGTTTCTCAATATTCTGACAAAAACTACTCAAATTCTGAAGGAAAACTCACAAACGCTTATAAATATCAGATTGAAAACATCATCGAAAATAAAGATGATATTTCTTCTGTTACAGAACTTGAAAAAGATGCTGTAAGCCCAATTGTAAAAACTGTAATTGGCTATTCTATTTTCAAGCGCACAGAAGATATTACAAGACCTGATTTTAATAATGCAACAATCCAGAGCGTTGTTTCTTCTTACATTGCAAATTACGAAACTTCTATCATCGAAGATTATTTTACTTCTAAAGCAAATGATTTTATCAGCCTTGCTGACAATTATTCTTTTGCAATTGCAGGTGCACGCACCGGAGCTAAAGTAAGTTCTATTAAGCCATTCCCTGTAAATTATGGAAGCGTAAATATTTTGAATTCTTTTGACGCTGGAGATTCTGGTCTTTCAACTGCTGATTCAAATGAAAACTTTTTGAAAAAAGCATTTGCGCTTAAGTTCAACGAAATTTCCGAGCCGGTTGTTGTAGACAACAATGTTGTTGTTATTAAATACACTACTTCAGAGAAAGCTGAAAATTATGTTGCCGAAGTAAACACTTCGCTTTTGTCATCTTATGATGAAGATTCTGCAAACGAAGCAATCATGGGAAGCGACAAAATTGAAAACAACTTTATCGACGTTTTCTTTGAAAATTACTTGAGATAATCATTGGAAAGTAAGTTAAACCAAAAGCCCTGTGTCGTTCAACTCATTCAAACGCCTCAGGGCTTTTCTGTTTCATATAAAGAGCACCTCTTATATTCAAAATATAATCCTAAAAAAAATATTATTACTGCTATTGAACAGCAAACGATTTTGCCGGGCACAATTATTTTGTGCTGCTCTCCACTACTCGGTTATGGACTTTGTGAGCTTTTGGCAAAACTCCCGGAAAACTGCCTTATTGTTTTATGCGAAGCTGAACAATCTCTTTTTGATTTTACCGAAAAAGAAAACACTTTAATTTTCAACGATGAGCGAATTCTAAACTGCAAACCAGAAAACTTAAAAGAATTGCCGGTTGCACTCTACGAAAAAGCAGTTTCTGGAAAATTCAAGCGGGTTATTAGAATTGATTTTTCAGCCGGCGTTCAATTTCATCAAGATTTTTATAATCAGATTTTTTCAGCCTGCTCCGATTCTGTAATGACTTTTTGGAAAAACAGAATTACTCTTACCAAATTTGGCCGCCGCTATTCAAAAAATCTTTTTGAAAACTTAAAGTATCTTTCTGATTCAAAACCTATAACAGATTTTTTTGAAGCAATTGAAAAACCTATTTTAGTTTTGGGTGCCGGACAAAGTACGCAAACTTTTTTGCAAAAGAATAAAATCAAAAAAGATGATTTTTATATTTTGTGTGCAGACACAGCTTTTGTTCCGCTTTTAAAAAATCACATAAAGCCAGACGGAGTTTTTATAGAAGAAGCTCAATCGGTAATAACAAAAGCCTTTATTGGCTGCAGTCTAAACAACGCAGATTTTAGTGAAACGCAAATTTTTGCAGGTTTATCTTCTATTCCAAATCTTTGCCACATTGCAAAAGCACAAAATTTTTCTTACTTTTTTACCGAATACACAAAAGCTTGCTTTTTAGATGAGCTGCAGCAAAAAAGTTTTATGCCGCCTGCAAACAGCCCGTTTGGTTCTGTTGGACTTACAGCAGTTTATTATGCCTTAAAGTTTCGCAAAAATGAATCTATTCCGGTTTATGTTTGTGGCCTTGATTTTTCCTATTCAATTGGAATTACGCACACAAAAAATGCTCTCGCTCATATTTTGCGACTTTCCAGCGCTAATCGACTTATTCCAATAGAAAACTACGCAGCAGCATTTTCAAATGGAACAACCTATGCAAAAGAAAAATCCGGAACCGGAAATATTTTTGTTACAACGCCAACTTTGCAAACTTATGCTCAAATGTTCAACAATTTATTTTTGGGAACTAAAAATCTTTATGATGCAGGAGAAAGCGGCATTCCACTTGCAATTTTAAAAGGAACGCCGCTTTTGCAGAATTCAAAAGTTGAAAATCATATTTTGAAAAATACTTTTTCGGAAAATCAAAAAAAAGAACTCAAAGAATATCTTCAAAATGAAAAAAAATCTCTCGAATATCTGAAAAATCTTTTAACCGGAAAAACTGATTTAAAAGGCTCTAAATTAATAGAAGAAATCACAAAAATTGCAGAATGCAAAGAATATCTATTTCTTCATTTTGCAGACGGAAATACCTTCAACTCAACGCAATCTTTCTTAAATAGAATCAGAACGGAAATTGATTTCTTTTTGAAATATATGTAAATATGATACTTGAATACTCCCGCGGAAAAACACAAAATACAGAGTGAGCCTCGACGCTTCCCTCTGTATTTTGTGCGAGGCACGTACTGGTAGTATCGGCTCAATGCAACGTTTTGTCTTTTTCTGCTCCGTATTCAAGTATCATAATTTCAATAATTCTAATTAATTACTGATCATCATTCTCTTTAAGAACGGCTAAGAACGCGCTCTGCGGCAACTCAACATCACCAATCATCTTCATGCGCTTTTTACCTTCCTTCTGTTTTTCAAGAAGTTTACGCTTACGGGTAATATCACCACCGTAACACTTTGCAAGAACGTCTTTGCGCACTGGGTTTACAGTTTCGCGGGCAATAATCTGGCCGCCGATAGCGCCCTGAATTGCAACCTTAAACTGCTGGCGGGAAATCTCGTTCTTAAGGCGTTCACAAACTTTGCGTGCACGGTCAACGGCGTTCTGGCGGAAAGTAAGAAGTGAAAGAGCATCGACAATCTTTCCGTTCAAAAGAATATCTACCTTTACAAGGTCTGTAGCCCGGTAACCTGTAACTTCATAATCAAAAGAAGCATAACCGCGGCTGTAGCTCTTGAGGCGGTCGTAGAAATCAAAAAGAACTTCTGCAAGCGGCATTTCATAAGTAAGCTCAACACGCTTTGTATCAAGATACTGCATGTTTGTCTGCGTGCCGCGTTTTTCGGTGCAGAGCGCGA
>JAGCVK010000020.1 GCA_017962415.1 Treponema sp.
CAGATGGATGACCAGCTACTTTGTAAACTTAGACAACCGAGGCGGAAAGCCTTCAAGGCTCCTTGCCTATGAATGGTATTACACGATACCTGAAAACTTTAACCCGGACTGGGATGATTATAATCCTGTAGAAGACAATATGTTTTATATCAAAGACAGCAAGGTAACTCCCATGAGCTTTTCATCATTTGTACCGGACAATCCCAATGCCATTTACATGCCTCCTGATATGGAAGTAGTTGAAGAAGATCTCGGAATTGACTGGGACGGAGAATATCAGGTCATACTCTGCAGAAACATATTCAAATACGGAGGAGGCTGTTCTGCTGATGCAACTTTTTTTGTTTTCGATGAATCAAATGTACTGAGCAATTTCATCAATGAATCCGCATCCTGGGAAGGAAACTATTACAGGAAAACTTTTATTAATTTTCCGAATGCATGCTACGACGTGTACAACAATAAGTGGGTCAGCCACACGACAGAAAGCATAAAGGATCACTACCTGGTGGTTACAGTTCAGGAAATGACTTATGAAAACGGACAGAATGTTTATTCAGAAAAAGAATACCTTCCAGGACTTTAAATTTTATGGCGTTTCCTGCCTTGCGGCAGGCCGGGCTTTTCGCACTTCGCTTATTCAGCTCATCCCGCTTACGCGGGACTAAAGGTGCTCCAATCCCTAACACACGTTCGCTTCGCTCACTTCAAAAGTTTGCGCAGCAAACTTTAATCAAATCAAAATAAATAAAACAAAGGAAGTGAATCAAATGGACGAACTCTTTCTTACTTGTGAAAAAAAATCAAAAAAACTTTACAATAAAATCATCAAAAAAACTTCAAAAGCAATATCAGCTTCTTTTGAAAATGAAACAGCCTATTGTGGCCCAACACCAGAGGAACTCAAAAAAATAGTACAGCAGCAAACAATTCTCCCAGAACAAGGGCTTGGCTTTGAAAAAGTCTTTGAACTCACAAAGCAAAAAGTTCTTCCAAATCTGCTTAGAACACCTTCTACAGATTATATGCCACACCTTCACGGCCCTTCTTTACTTGAAACTCTATCTGCAGAAACAATAATTTCAACCTTTAATCAATCAATGGACAGCTGGGATCAGTCTCCAGTTGCAACCGAAATCGAAGTTGAAACAATCCGCCACCTTTGCGCACTTTACGGCTACAATGCAACAAAAGCCGACGGAGTTTTTACAAGTGGCGGAAGCCAGTCAAATCAAACAGCTCTTTTACTTGCCCGCGACTGGTATTGCAACAAACACCTTAATTATGATGTCAAAAAATTTGGACTAAATGATAAGTGTTCTCGCCTCAGAATGTATACAAGCGAGATTTCTCACTTTTCAATGGAAAAATCCTGCCATATTATGGGACTTGGCTACAAATCAGTTGTAAAAGTTCCTGTAGACAGCCGCAAAAAAATGGACGTAACTGCCCTGCGCACTCTTATAGACGCCGACCTAAAAGCCGGAAATATACCGTTCCTTATTGTAGCAACAGTTGGCACAACCGATTTTGGAAGCATTGACCCGCTCCAAGAACTAAGCCAGCTCGCCCGTGAACACAATATGTGGCTTCATGCAGACGCAGCTTACGGCTCTGGCGTAATTATGAGCCAAAAATACAATAGCCGCGTAAAAGGCCTTTCACTTTGCGATTCAATCACAGTTGACTTTCACAAAATGTTTTTAATGCCAATTTCTTGCAGCGCAGTTTTACTCAAAGACGGCAAAACTTTCCAAGCCCTCACAATCCACGCAGATTACTTAAACCGCGAAGAAGACGAAGAAGACGGCTACACAAATCTTGTAGATAAATCAATGCAAACAACCCGCCGTTTTGACGCTCTAAAAGTCTGGATGAGTTTTCAAACACACGGAAAAGACGGCTGGAATAAAATAATTTCAACAAGTATGGATAACGCCGCATATCTTTTTAGCAAACTAAATCAAGACCCGGATTTTGCAGTAATTACAGAGCCCGAAATAAGCTCGGTTGTATTCAGATATAAAGGAAGCAATACCTTTACAAACGGCAGTTTTAACGCGCTTATTGCAGACGAAATAAATAAAAAAGTTCGCCGCAGTTTGATTCACGAGCACGGAACAATTATCGGCCAAACCGTTAGCGACGGCCGAGTTTGCCTTAAGTTTACACTTTTAAATCCGCGAATAACTCACAAAAAACTCGATGATTTACTTTCGCTGATTAAAAAATTATGTAAAGAAAATTAGACCTTTTGAATATCAAAACCCTAGTCCAAATAATATCAAAAGCAAAGAATAAAATGAAATTATTTGGACTAACTTTTATTTTTTGATTTTTGCGTTCGCGTACTTATTTTTTTATTTTCTTTACAGGAATAATTGTAAAATTAATGCTTTTTTCAGTTTCCATTCCAGGCTCAATGCTTACGTTCCAATACAAAGTTGATTCGTAAGTTCTGGAAGCTGGCGCACATTCTTCAAAATCAATTCCTGGCCGCTTCATAATCATTGGATTAAAACAGAAACCACATTTTTCGTTTGGCTCAAAAACAAAAGAAGTTCCGTTTGCCTGATCTGAAATTCGCACAAGATGAATATTATTAAGTTTTCCGCTGGAATTCAGGTGCTTAAAACCTTTTGAAGTATCGATTGAACGAACTTCACCGTTATCAACAATTTCCAAAGAAAAACCAGTATTATTTTTCTGCAAATAAGAAATATCAGTTAGATTTGCTTCAACAGCAAAGCACGCGTTTAAAGGCTTATTACTTTCATTTTTCAAAATATACTGAACATACATTCCAGTAGAATTAATCACAAACTTCTTTTTAAGATAAACAGTTTGTCCGGTTGGCTTCCAAACAGCTCTAGCACAAAGCTGAAGTTCATGATGAAGCTGCGAATACTTTAATTCTGAATATTGAATTCGCGAAAAAACTCCGTCGCCAGCCGATTCCCCGCTCGCATATTTTTTAAGCTGTTCTGGCGTAAAAAGATGATCAATAAAAAGTCCGCGATCATACAAATCTTCAAAATCATCATATTCAGGAACGCGCATTAAGTTATCGCAATAATTGCAGGCATTTTTAATTACATCAAGCTCGTTTACAGAACCGCCGCACAAAGAAATATAGGCAAAATATTGCTCCATTCGGCAAACATATTCATCAAGACCGTCGCTATCATAATCAAAACAGGTAACTGATTCTTCAAATTTACCGTCGCCGCGCAAAATCTTTTCGGCTTCAGTAAGATTTTTATAAGCCTGCTGCCGATACAAAGAATTATCAAAAGGATTTTTTGCAGTACATAAAATTGACATTCCGTTTTGCGACTGCCACAATTTTTCGCGTGCAGATTTTTTTCGCATTTTGTCATTTTTATACTGATTTACAAGCATACTCAAATACATCATTCTGCTGTAAAGTTTTCGGCTTGGTTTAAAAGTATTTATAAAATCATAAATTGTAGAAGGAAAACGCGCTCGGCTTTCGCTGCTTTTTACAGTTTGCAAGATCGCAGAAACTTCATCGCTAATTCCAACAGGAATATAAGAAGGAACTTTTGACTTTAGCGAATGCTGGCGATAAAGATTTGGAGTTGTAAGTTTGATTCTTGAATCAGGATTTTCCTTAAGATATTTTTCAAGACTTTCAAACCATTTTGATTCCATAAGAATCGCAGCCTGCTTTGGAGTAAGAGAAAGTGTAACAATACGATCTGCATCAAGCTGAAGCCGGGTTTCTTTTTTTTCGATTTTTAAAACTGATTTTTCGATGTTCCAAATAAATTCTTCGGCAAGCATATTGTTTTTTGGAAGAAGTTCATTGTAATAAAGAAAAATATCAACACTTTTTCCCAAATCACTCATAAAAATCGGAAGAAAAGTGCGCTTATTATCAGGAACCAAAGAGCTGTTTAAAAGAACATATTCAAGGCCGCAAGTATGAATATTATTTACAAGCGAAGAATCCCAGCAATCGTGAAAAAGAGTCATACCACGCGGGCGTTTTCCAAAAGTCTGGCGGATTTCACAAGTCAAAAGGTCAATCTGACCATTTCTGTCTACAGAATTAAGCAAAGGCAGCAAAGGTTCATTATAACCACCGCCCAAAATTTCAACCTGCTTTCTGTCTGTAAGTTCGTGCAAAATCGCAATAAGTTCATTTTTACGCTTTTTAAAATACTGAATTTGAGAGCCAGAAAAGGCAAAAGAAAGCGGAAAATCAGAATGCGAATAAAGAAACTTTATAACAGGCTTGTAAACTGACTGGAAAGTTTTATCAAGAACTTCAGTATTATCGTTAAATACCGGTTCTGTTTTTATAATGAAGCTGACATAAATTGAACCCATTATCTTTAATACGGCTCACCCACAATTGCCGGTACATTACTCCTTTTTAAAATCAGTTTTTTTAAGCTGATACCCTTCCCCAAAGGTATTTTCCCCGATTGCATTATCCTGCTAAAAGATAATGCGTTTATATATTCTATAACAATATTCCCAGATTTTAAAGTCCTTTTTGTCATTCCATGAAATTTTTTCTTCAGCTCCAATCTTAGAACAAGAAGTTAATTCAGAAGTTACATTAGCGCAAACAACAGCTTTTTCCGTATTTGAAGGAATAAGTTTTATGATATTTTGAGGACAAACAGAAACACATTTTCCACAACCGCAGCAGCTGCTTGTAATTACTGCCGTGTTATTTTCAAATTTTATAGCTTCCTGCGGACAATTTTTTGCACAATCTCCAAGTCCAAGACAGGCAAATTTACAGTCTAATGCAGAGCCGTAAACTGTTTTTGCCATTAAACAAGTATATTCAGGATTGAACATAGTTCGCTCAAGATTGCACTTTTTATTGCAAGAACACATAACGTAAGCCTTTTGCTCAGACGGACTATATTTTTTTTCTTCGGGAATAATCACAGGAGTTAAAGTTAAAGGAACAAGTGGGTCGCTCTTTTTCTTTGGTGATTTTGTGATTGAAGGAATCAAAATATACAAAGTAAAAAATGAAAGTAAAATCAAAATGAGGATAAATAATATAAACAAAATGATTTTTAGAATCATTGAATAACCTCCGGATTAAGCCAAACTGCGTCCCATGCAGAAAGCAAAAGAATCAAAATTGAAAGAAAAATAAAATAAAGACTATAATATCTTTCGTCGAGAATGCGGCCATTGCTGCAAACTCTTCTGCGGAACGTAAGACTAAACGGAATAATTATCAACATAGAAAGCAGGCTGCTCAAACTGATAAATAAAGTAAACAACAACGATGAACTTTCAGAAATAGAAAGCAGCACAACCAGATATGAAACAGCAAATTCAGAAGTTGTATGACCAGTTGTCAGCTTAATAATTCCACCAAGAAATGTACTAATGCTGGCATAAACTACAAAACAAATCAAAGGATAAAGTTCTGTAATTCCAAGCGGAACCAAAATATAATAAGTAAAAAGCCAGCTGATTACAGAAGAAGAAATAATTGAACTGGCACATTTTACATAAAAAATTGTGTCTTTAAACTTTGCAATTCCAATTTCTGCAATTTTGTTTAAGCCAATTCCATAAATCAAAACAACAGAAGAAAAAAGCGAATAATAAAGGAATGTAGTTACATAAATCATTGCTCAACCTCCGTAGAAGAAATAATCCGCTTTTTATTTCGCAAAAACAAAAACAGGTAAATTACAAGGCCGGTTAAAACCAAAGCACCTGCAATCGAAGCAAAGAAAGTAAAAATACCAACATTTTCAGGATTCAAAAGAATTTTTTCATAAATTCTATGATTTTTTCCAAAGAACGTAAAAGTTCCGTAACCCGCCATATCTCTAAAAAGATAGAACACAAGAATCACAAGAGAAAAAAGAGACGTTCTCAAAAGATTTCGCTTAAGTCTCAAAGCCAAAGGCTCTTCATAATCAGAAAACAGCGTATGAGTTAAAAATACACAAACCGTTGGAAAATACAGCACAAAACTGAGCGTCAAAGCAATTTCAGTATAAGTTAGAACCAAAATCTGCCGGCACAAAACCGTAATAGAAATCATAAAAAACATAATAAAATACGTTCTGATTTCGTTCAGCTTAAGTTTTGAAACAAGCGAATTTAACAAAACGCCCAAAATCTCGAGAATAAAAAGCTCTAAAACAAGAATAATTCCATAAACAAAGCGTCCAGACACCGGAATAGTAAGTGAAAGGAAAGCTGCAACATACATAAATGATTTTTTTTGTTTCATAAAAACTCCCCTTTTCTAATTTAACATAAGTTCAATGCGGTGCTTCCAGTATTCAACGCGGCGGCCGCCATAAGAAGCCTGAAGTTGAACTGCAACGCGCCCATGCAAAGATGAATAACCTTTAAACACAATATCGCCGTCATTTTCAATAAGATAAATTCCAGTTTGCGGACCGTAAAAAGTCATAATTCTGATAATTACCATGCGGCAATTTTCGCCGCTTTTTTTATTACGAGCTTCGTAGCACGCAGCACCGGCAGAAAGCGGATTTTTGATTTTAACAGGCTTTCCAATTTCCCAAGTATCAGGTTCAGATTCAGCCAAAGCATATTCCAAACTGATTTTAAGATTTCTATCCCAGGCTTTGTGCGAAATTTTTACAACATAAATCAAAATGCCAAAAACGAATGCGGCAATCAGCACAAAAATCAAATAATTGATAAAAAAGTTTTTATACGAAATCTGATGTTTCATTAATTTGCTCCGTTATCAGCAGAAATTTGCGCATTATATTTTGAAAGAACTTTTGCCGTAACTTTTTCGTTATATTTTTCTTCAAACACGCGAATTACCATACTTGCAATATTTGTAAAAAGAACAGTATAAACCATTCCAACAGGAGAAGTTCCGCAGCCAATAATAATAAAAGCCGCAACACCAGAAACAAAACCCAAAACAAATTTTCCAGGAACCGTTACCGGAATAGTTCCATACCATTGCAAAAGGAAAACAGAACAGAATAAAACTCCGCTGGTTAAAAGTGCAAGCAGAATATCACCCTGATTCAAATTTCCGCCAAATAAAAATGGTACAAAAAGTCTTACCAAAAGCGCATAAACAAAAAGAAAAACAGAAGGAATAATCAGCGAAAATGCATTATCAGAAAAAATCAAAATTGAAGAAAGAATCGTCAAAATATTAAATCTGAAAGCGGGAATTACCGAATGAGAATCCCACAAAAGCGAAATAAAACCTTCTGGAATATTTACTTTGAAAAGATTAAAAATAAATTTGTTCAAAAACTGAGTTGCAGAATTATCAAAAGAATAAATTGGGAAAGTTCCGTTTTCAATCAAGTAAACAGAAGAATTACGCAGATTTATAATTCCAGTTGAAACTTGAAATTCCGGAAAATAATTTCTTCCGATGTACCAAGCAATAATAATCGCAATAGAAGCAATATTAATCCAGCTGTTAATACCTTTAAAAACTACGCAGCGGGCAACCGTAATAGTTGCAAGCGAAATAAAAAACGCAGTAAAAGGCGGAAAACTTTCAGGAAGCAAAAGCCCAATAAAAAGCCCTTGAATCACAATATTCATAAAATTATAAGCTGGTTCTTTGTTTACAAAATAATTAATTGCAGAAGCCGCAAGCGAGCCAATCAAAGTCGCAAGAATCACAATAAGCGCGCTGTAACTTTTAGTTGCTGCAAGCATAACAAGCTGCAAAGAAAGTAAAATTATAAAGCGAATAGAAACCGCAGAAATTGACGGAATGTTAAAAACAAAAGGCTTAACTGACATTCTGCAAGATTTTAATTTGTTTTCTTTCAATGGATTTGGCATAACAGTTTTCTATTCCCCCTTAAGATTATTTTTTAAAACTTTTATAGTTTGACTAAGCGGAAGCCGCGCCGGACAAACAGTATTACAAAGTCCGCATTCAAGGCACGCGATTGCAGAAGCAGCAAAAGCCTTATCTAAAAGTTTAAAATTTACAGTATTGTTGTAAAGAATATCTGGCGAAAGTTTTACAGGGCAAACAAAACGGCAGTTTCCACAATTCACGCAGGAATAAACCTGATCGTCTGTGATTCGCTTTTTAGAAATAAATTCAACAGATTTAACATATTTTGTAATTGGAATATCAAGACTCTGAACACAGATTCCGCAAAGGCGGCCGTTGATTATTATGTGAGCCGGCTCTTTTATAAAACCGCCAATCTGATTTACAATATCGCGAAGCGTAGTTCCAACGCGAACTTCCAGCAAACACGAAGCATAAAGACAATTACCAAAAAAGTGAACAAAACCGTCAACACAAGGAATGTTTAAGCTAACAGCTTTAAATGCGCTTAAGGCAGTTGTAGAATCAATAAATAAATCATATTTATTAAGGGTAAAACCAATTTCTTTTTTTTGCGAAGCGCGTGCAAAAGCAGAAATAATTTCTCGCGGAGTTCCACAAGGATAGCGCCTTATATTCATTTCCAAAAGCTGAAAATCAGAAAAATCAGTTTTAGAAAAAACTTCGTCTTCCATAACTTTTTGATCTACAGCAAGAATGATTTTTTTAGCGTTAATTGCTTTTGCAACAATTTTTGCGCCTTCCAAAACATTTTGAATATAAAGCTTAGAAAGCAAAAAATCAGTTACGCGATAAGGATCTTCATCAAAAAGGCGGACAATAAGATGTTCCGGCTTTTTTTTGCCCGAAACAAGAGTTTCAATCTGATTTCCAAGATTTTGAGGAGATGCAGTATTAAAAGAATTAATAACGCCATGCTTTGAAAGTTTTTCAATAATTTCCGAAGATGAAAAAAGGGCTAAAGGCTTTTCTTCAGATTTTTTTCCAAGATAAGAAAAAGAGCCGCCAAATTTAATTTTGATAGAAAAATCCTGCTTTCCCTCTGGTGTAAAACAAGGCTCAACTGCAACAACAGTTCCTGGAACAGAAGAATGAATAAACGACTTTTTTCCAGAAGAAGATTCAGATTGAGCAATAATTTCACCTTCTTTTACAACATCGCCTTTTTCAACAAGACTGAAAAAAGTTTTGCCGTCTTCCTGAGCCAAAGGAATAGAAACGATTTTTGGGAGAAACGCTCTTTGAGATTCTTTATAATCTTTTATAACTGTTGAAACAATTTGATTATTTGCATTCATTTATTAAAACCTTTTCTTATAATAATGGAAAAATAGATAAAAAGTAATATAAAAAGACAAATAAACATCATAATTATACCAAAAAAATTGATTTGGTAAGAATTAACAGCTGAATATCCGCCTGTAAAGTTAGAATTTTCTGATTTCATAAGTTTTTCTGCAGAATCAAATTGCAAAGAATCGATTCCGTCAAAAATATCTTTCTTAAAAGAATCATCGAATCGCATTATCTTTCTGTTCACACCAATAATTCCCGTCGCGGCATCTTCCACAAAATCGTCAAACTCAACAGCTTCCGAGTTCTTAGAGCCAGCTGGGTTTGCCGCGTTTTGCTCTGAATCTTCGGCATTAACTGCAAGAGATGCTGCATTTTTATTCAGCGATTTATAAGGGTAAGTTTTTACATTCCACGCCCAGCGATAATATTCGTTCATAGACGGAAGTGAAGAATCCTGGAACGAGGTGTTTGACGGAAGCAAAAGTTTTGCAGTTCGCGCGTTTATTGTATTTGATGAAGTAAGGAAAAATAAAGCGAAAAGCAGGATTGCGCCGCCGCACACTATGCCAAGTATTGTAAAGGCTTTGCCCGCAAAAAGAGAGACTCTTTTTGCGGGGCGGATTAGAACAGGCTCAAACATTTTTTTGCCTCGCCACCAGTTTTCCGCGATGTAAACCGAATAAAGCGCACCCGCCGTTCCGGCCGCCGCAAGAACAAACCAGAATCCCGAAGCAACCGAACCTGCAAAAGCCGAAATAAACGAAACTAAAAGCATAAGCGGCACAATGCGGCGGCTCACGAGCAATTTTAAAGCTCCGCTTCTTTTCCAAATATTGCAAACAAAAAACAAGCACAAAAGCACAAGACACGTTGCCATTGCAATCGGGTAAAACGGATTACTATATAAAAACACAAGCGGCAAAAACGCGCCTGCTAAAAATGGTATTTTATTTTTCACAAAAACAAAAAGCATTCCGCAAACTAAAAGTTCAACAACAATCAAAAGATACGGAAAAGAAGCCGCATTATCGCTTCCGCAAGGAATTCCAGAACTTTCTATTTTTTCACAAATCTGAGAAATTTCGCTTTTAAATTCATTTGGAATATAATAAAGCCGCCATTTATTTGCTTTATCAAAAAAAAGTGCATTTCTTTTTGAAGTATACGCAAAATCTTTTGAATTATAATTCAAACGCAGCATTGAAACTTCAATTGAATTTTCGCTTACTAAAAGCGGCAAATATTGCGAAGAAAGACGAATCACATTTTTAATTTTCAATTCATCAAAAACTGAAGAAACAAGACTTTCCTCTGTTTCAAGCGGAACATAAATTACTGAATAATTTTTCCACAACTTTCCCGAAGGAACTGACTTAAAACAGAGAATCATAATAAGCGAAAACAGAAAAACTAATGGTGAAAAAATTTTTAAATACTTATTCATAATAACTACTTAAGAAGCGAAAATGAAAGCCCCACTAAAAATCCAAAAATACAACCGCACAGAACTTCCATTGGAGTATGGCCGTCAACTTCTTTCATTGGTTTATAGTTTTCTACAATTCCCTTTTCGCTTAAAGAATTTCCAATTTCATTGATTTTCTTAGCCTGAAGCCCGCTTGAGCGGCGAACTCCAAAAGCGTCGCGCACAACAACAAGAAAAAAACAAAAGGCAAAAACAAAAATATCAGAATGAATTCCATGTCTAAACCCGATTGTTGTACAAAGTGAAGTTACCAAAGCCGAATGACTTGAAGGCATTCCGCCTGTACGCCAAACCATTACTTCAAAAAGTTCCTTAATCGAATGAATTCTTCCGTATATTAGTTTTATTGCCGTCTTTAAAAACTGAGCTCCGAACCAGCTAAATAAGCAAGACAAAAAAATCGGATTATGTAAAAATAATATAAACTGCTCAATAAACGTATTATTCGATAACATATTTATCCAAAATTATTCAAAAATTATTTAATAATGATAGCATTGAATATCTAAATTTACTAGTAGAATTTAAAAAAATGCATATACTAAAAGAAAATGGATTTTACAGAATTTTCAACCGGAAAAGACGATAACGGACGAAGACTCGACCGCGTAATCAGAATATTTTTAAGCGACAAAAATCTGCCAGAAATTTATAAGCTGATTCGCAAAGGTCTTATAAAACTTAATCACTCAAAAGCAAAACCCGAAACTCACGTTTTACAAGGCGATGTTATTTCGATTGCAAGTTTTCTTCTTCAAAATACAGAAAACTCTTCTCTTTGTGATTCTCAAACGCAAAACTCAAATTCTAAAAACTCTCTAAAAATTGTTTTTGAAAATCAACATCTTTTGATAATTGATAAGCCATACGATGTAACAGTTCATGGCGAAAAAGACGGACTTTATAAACTTGTTCTTGATTATTATAACTCTAAAAAAAATAAGTGCACTTCCCTTTCGTTTAAGCCCGGTCCTTTACATCGTTTAGACCGCCGCACAACTGGTCTTTTAGTTTTTTCGATGAGTCTTGAAGGCGCGCGCTATTTTACGCAAGAAATCAAAAATCATTCTATTTCAAAAAAATATTATGCTCTTGCTCAAGGCGATATTCAAAAAAATGAACTTTGGAATGATTTTATAAAAGCTCAAGATTCAAAAAATTCTTTGCAAAACGATTCGCAACAAGGATTTAAAACTGTTTTGGCAGCTTCAAAAGCCTTAGATTCTGATTATCAAAATGCAATAACAGCTGTAACTCCGCTTGCAAAAGGCAGTTTAAATAATAGAACTGTAACGCTTTGTGAATATTCTATAAAAACCGGCCGAAAGCACCAGATTCGCGCACAAAGTGCCTTGCATGGCTTTCCGCTTGCCGGAGATTCAGCTTACGGCGCTCAAAAATTAAATAATGCAAACCGTGAATTTTATTTACAGGCTTACAGTCTTAGTTTTCCAACAGATAATCCTTTGGAAATACCGCAGGAAATTAAAATAAATATTGCGCCAGACTTTCTTTCCCAACTAGAATGTTGTGGGATTAAAAAATCTGGTTTATAATAAAAAGTGTATGGATAAAAAACTTTCTGATATTCTCAACATTTTTAAACATGTACAAGTTTATGCTCTGGTTGGTGAAAGCGGAACTGGAAAATCTTTCCGTTCAAAGCTGCTTGCTGAGCAATATGGAATCCATGCAATTATTGATGACGGCCTTTTGATTCAAGATGAAAAAATTGTTGCCGGCCGCTCCGCAAAACGCGAAAAAACTTATATGGGAGCCGTGCGTGTTGCCCTTTTTGATGACAAGGAACACAGAGATTCTGTTGCCCGCGTGCTTCGCAAAACGCACATCAAAAAAATTCTTTTGCTCGGAACTTCAGAAAAAATGGTAAGCAAAATTGCCATGAGACTTCAGCTTCCGCAGCCGCAAAAAATTATTCACATCGAAGAAATTGCTTCAAAAGAAGATATCGAAAAAGCTATTAAATCGCGCCAGGTTGAAGGAAAACATGTAATTCCAGTTCCGTCAATCGAAGTAAAAAAGAATTATTCTCAGATTTTTTCAACTTCAATGCACGATTTTTTCAACAAAAATAAACTTTTAGCAAAGGCCGGAAAAAATCTTACTGGAAAAATGATTGAAAAATCAATTGTTCAACCTGAATTTTCAAAAAAAGGCCGAATAGAAATTTCTGAAGCAGCTCTTACGCAAATGGTTATGCATTGTGTAAACGAATGCGACCCTGAAATTAAAATCAAAAAGATTTCTATAAAAACTGATTCGCACGGATACAGACTTGTTGTAACAATTGATGTGCCGTTTGGCACTCAGCTTACGGGAAAAGTTCATAAACTTCAGCAGTATATAATCGACAAAATCGAGTCATTCACAGGAATTTTGATTGAAGAAGTAAGCATTATTATCGATAAAATCTCAAAACCGTCTTCAAAAAAAGATTAAAACTGCTGATTTGAGTTTTCTATTTTAGCAATCAGGCCAGCTTGAACTGAAGCTGATTCTAAAACACCAGATTTTTCTGCAGTTTTAGACTTTGCCTTTTGCTTTTGATTTTTGTGCTTTTTTCCGGAAAACTGTTTTTTTTCACTTTTTTCAAAATTATCAGATTTTGCGCCAGCTTTTGAAGCATTTTTTGAAACTGCTTTTTGAGAATTCTGTTTTGCAACCGACGAATGCGATTTTACTCCAAGCTCGTTCAAAGCAGATTTTACTGCATATTCAAGCTCTTTGCGAACTGGATTCATAGGAAGCACAAAATTGCGGCATTCAGACCAGGTTTTTCCGTAAAGTTCTGTGTAAGAATACTTTTCTTTTGTTTCTTTTTCCCAGTCTGTAAGAGTTGCGGCAAAATCTTTTATCATAAAAATAAGTTTCTTTCCAAGTCTTGCTTCCGGCTCTGATTTATTGAGTTCTCCGAGCTTTTTTATATTTTCCATATATTTTCGCTCAAAAACTTTGCTGTCATAAATCAAAGCAGTTGCTGAAGGCTGAAGATAAATGTACAAATCTGTATCAAGTGCTTCGTGAATAATTTCGTAAGCATTCGAGTTATTCATAATCTTCAAAAGCTCTTCGGTTAAGCGCGAAGGAGAAACCTGCGACAAAAGGCCAGCAGAATTTCTTATTTTTTTTCTAAGATTGTAAGGCATTTTTGCATGAGTTGTTGCAGAATACTTTATTGCTCTGAGCATTCGCACAGGATCTTCAACAAAAATCCGGTCTAATGAAATTACAGGACGCAAAAGATGTTTTTTGATGTCTTTCATTCCGCCAACATAATCAATTACCTGCTCTTGCAAAGGATCATAATAAAGAGCATTCATTGTAAAGTCGCGGCGCTGAACATCTTCTTCTATTGTTCCAAAGTCATTTCCAACAGAACCTTCTGCATTTGAGCGGAAAGTGCTTACTTCAAAAATCTTGGAACCAAAAACAACATGCACAAGACGAAAACGTCTTCCAATTATACGAGAATTTCTAAATATTCTTTTAATCTTAGATGGTGTGGCATCGGTAACAATATCAAAATCTTTCGGCTTGTTTCCTACGATTAAATCCCTGACTGCACCGCCTACAATATATGCTGTAAAACCTGCATCTCTGAGTCTGTGAATAATTTGCAGCGCATCAGGGTCGATATTCTTGTTTGATATTTGATGTTCCGATTGCGTATAAACAACGGCCTTTTGAACAGGCCGGCCTTTTCCATCGGTACCATACCTAATTAACACAGTGCCTAATAATATTCCTAATCACAACTTCAAGTCAAGGCAGTTTGTAAATTAAATTTTTGAAATCCAGCTTAGAATATCGTTTTCAACTGTCTCTTTGTCGTTGTCGTTTAATATTTCATGGCGAACTCCAGGATACTCTTTTGTATCAACAAGAATTCCATTTGAAGCATAAATTTGTGCCAGCTTACGAATTGTTTTTCCGTAAGAACCAACAGGATCTTCTGCTCCCCAAATCATATAAACCGGAAGTTTTTCCGGAATCTTTTTAATATTTTTATTTTTATGAATTTTATCAAGGCCTTCAAACAAACTGCAGAAAAAGGATGAAGTTAAAGGAATGCCGCACCAGTTATCCATTTGATACATATCAACATTAAGTTCATTTGCAGAAAGCCAGTCAAAATCTGTGCGCTTATTTGTAATTCGGTCATTGTAATTGCCAAAAGCTAAATCAGAAAGAAATTGAGATATTTTGTTTTTGCCAGTAAAAAACGAAACAATATGCGCAACAATTGAGCCACTTTTTATAAGAGCCCTACGCGGACCTGCAGTTCCGCAAAGAATGCAGGCATCAATTTCGCTGCCAAATTCTTCGATAAAGCCTTGTGCTACAAACGAACCAAAAGAGTGGCCGAACAAAACTGTTTTTTTGCCCGGAAAATCTTTTTTAAGATTATCAGTAACGGCCTTTAAATCATTTACAACCCGGTCAAAACCTTTTTTGTCAGCAATTTTTCCAAAAATGCCAGTTCCATTTTTATCAGCATTTTCAGCAGAACGGCCGTGACCGCGCATATCATAAGCGTTTAAAACCCAGCCATTTTCAGCAAGGACTGAACCAAATCTATCGTAACGAAGGCAATGCTCAGCTAATCCATGATGCAACTGAATTACGCCTTTAATTTCTACATCAGAATCCGGCTGCCAGCGGTTTAAAAACAGTTCGTAGCCGTCGTCCATTTTGATTGAAAAACTTTTCATCTGCATATTCAACTCCTGAATAAAACTTATATTAAATTGTTCAAAGGACAAACGCTTATTTTCAGCAAGCTGCTTTTTTATAATTCGTTTGCCTGTGTGTAATTGTAAAAATCATTGACTAATGTTAAAGTCTAACTATGACTATTATAGCAGACAAAATTGTGTTTGGGGGAAAATCTTTAGGAAAAATTGACGGAAAAAACGTTTTTATTCCCTACGCAATTCCTAGTGAAAAACTCGAAGTTAATATTACAAATCAAAATAAAGATTATGATGATGCAGAAATTGTTGAAATTTTAGAGCCTTCAAAACATCGCGTAATTCCACCGTGCCGCTATTACGGCAAATGCGGCGGCTGCAATATGATGCACATTGAAAGTTCATATCAAAAACAGCTTCGGCTTCAGATTTTAACTGATATTTTCCGCCAGAACGGAATTGATATTTCGGGAAAAACAGAAATTGTTTCAGGCCCGGATTCAGGATATCGCGCGCGTTTTCAGTTGAACGACGGCGGGCTTTCGCAGCGCCGCTCAAATGTTGTAATTCCCGTTGAAGAATGCCTTTGCGCAGAATCTCAGATTAATGAATATCTGAAAAATACTGCAAACGGCGGCCGCCCAAAAGGAAGATGTCACCTTTTTGGCAGTTCGTTTGTTTGTGATAATGAAATGGAAAACAAAAGCAAATTCAAAATTGCTACCGAAGAAACAAAAGTTCAAAAAAATCTTCCAGCGGCAAAAGGCGGCAAAAAGCTGAAAATAAAGCAGAATCATTATTTTGCGGGAACGCTCGCGGCGCCTGAAAATACGATGACGGTGAAACTTGGCGAACACAAACTAAGTTTTGACGTTCGGGGCTTTTTTCAATCAAATCTTTTTGTTTTTGAAAAAGTTTGCCGCCTGATTACTGATATTCTTCCTGGCGGAGAAAATATTTTGGATATGTATTCGGGCTGTGGTTCTATTTCATCTTTCTTAACAGAAAAGTATAAGAACGTTGTTCTTGTTGAACATAACAGAGATGCTTTGGTTTTTGCCGAACAAAATCTTTGCGGAAAAGGTCACATTAGTTATGGTATGAGCGGCGAAAGCTGGGTAAAAAATTGCGCTTCTTCGCTTCCAAAATTTGACGCCTGCACTATTGACCCGCCGCGAAGCGGCATGGAAAAACAGGTGTGCCAATGGCTTTGCGACTCGCACATTCCGCTCATTTTATCTCTGTCTTGTGATCCGGCAACTCACGCACGCGATTGTGCCCGCCTGCTTTCAAGCGGATACGAGCTTTGCAAAATGTTTTTGCTGGATTTTTACCCTAACACGAGTCATATTGAAAGCCTGGCGGTGCTTTCTTTGAAATAATGCGATGAAAAGGAACTTTGTGAGAGGCGTACGCGCCGCGTCTGTTTTTTTGTTTTTGCTTTGGAATGCAGCGAGGACTATGCCTCTTTGCGCCCAGGAAATTCTTTCAAATCTCAACACAAGCTGGACTCAGGTTTTGCCTGGTTCTGTTATTTGCGAGCCTGTTTCCACTTCTTACGGTTTTTGTCTTGCAACTGACGCAAGAAATATTATGGGCTTTTCAAGCAACGGAAAACTTCTTTGGGAAAAAAATATCGGACGAAGCAGAAATATAAATCTTACTGTTCTTCCAGGTGATTTTATTCTTTTTCATGATTCTGATTCAAACAATCTCAGGCTTTTTAATCCAAGTGGAAGTGAAGTTTGGCAAAAGCAGCTTGATTTTACACCTTTATCAAAAGCCTTTGCCGGCCGAGACGGAAGATTTTTCCTTCACGGCGAAAACAAAATTATCTGTCTTGGAATTAACGGAAACGTACGCTGGCAGCTTGAAACTTCGCCGCAAAAAAATCTTCCGCTTCAAGAACTTTCAGACGGTTCCATAATTATTTTTCTTTGTGATGAAGAAGGAAAAACTAAAGGCCTAAGAATTTCTCCTTTTGGCGAAGAACTTGAAAACATCACCTTTTCTGGAAGCGTAAAAAACTGCTGCACTTGCAGCGAAGGTATTCTTCTTGTTTTTACAGACGGAAGCGCCGGCCTTTTTTCGGTAAAAAACGGACTTTCGGTAAACCGCTGGGTTACTTCTGTAAAAGCCGGAAATCTTATTTTTCTTGTTTCGCCTGATAAATCAGATTTCCGCCTGCTCTCTCTTTCTTCTTCGGAAATCAAAATTTATAAAATTGATTTGGAAACCGGCTACGAACTTGCAAGCTGGAAACTTTCTGGTATAAACGGAGACGCACTTCTTTTGTCTGTTTATTCTGATTCTGGAATTTTTCTTTGTGATTCTAATTCGGGAATTCTTTTTGATGAAGATTTTCACGAACTTTGGACTGGAAGACTTCCCTCTGAAGTAAAAACTAAATCTATTAATCAGCTTTTTTATCTTCAGCAGGATTATTTAGTTTTTTGCAACAAAAACTGGAGCATGAATGCTTATCACACTTGCCAGACAACTTCAAAAAGCTCTTCTCAAAATAAAAACAAAAATCTGTATTATTCTGATTTTATTTCTGTAGATTTAAATGATTTTAATTTCTACATTCAAGACAGTTTTTTTGATGCTCTAAAAAATCCTGAACGTGTACAAAAAATCAAAGAAGGAAATTTTGGAACTTCAGAAGCCGAATGGTTAAGCCAAACACTTTCGATTGCGCGCCTTGTAGAAATAAACTCAACTTCTCAAACTTTTGGAACTCACAGAGAAGCTTCTGTTTTTGAAACTGACTCTAAAGGGCTTGAATCTATTTTAACTCAGCTTACTCTACTTTGCACAAATCAAACTCAAAATGCAGCGGCAGCTATTATTTCTAAAAGCAATAATAAATCAGTTTGCCGAATGCTTATGGTAAATCTAACTGGCTACGATCCAGACGGAAAACTTTTGCAGGCTATTGAAAAAAATGCGCTGCAAGCCGGAAATCGCGATACGCATTATTTAACAACAATCTGCGACACGGTTTATTCTATCTGCTATTTTATGGGAAGACCGGCGTACAACAAACAAGGAAAAGATATTCTCAAAAACTTTTTAGGCCCAGCCTATAATTCAGACGTAAGACTTTATGCGCGCGATACGTTAAAAAAAATTATTGCGCTGGAGTTATAAAGAGCAACGCGAACTCAGCAATGCAAATTGTATTTCATCTGCGTTCGCGTAATAATTAATTGGAATTTTATTTCACTCTGTGTTAAAATTAATGAAACTAATTTCTAAGGCGGTTATCCTATGAAAAGATCACTGTTATTGTCTGTGCTCATCACTTTGCTTTCATCGGCAATCTTTGCACTTGAAGTAAATCAGCCTGAACTTACATCTACAGGCGACACAACGATTGAATTCATCAACTATACAGGTCCGCATAAAGTAATTGATTCTATTGCGGCAATCAAACAAATCGGTAGCGGGCTTGGTTCGCAAATTGCAAAATCTCCTGCAAAATCATCATCAACTGCAAAAAACAGCAAATATTATGTTATTCATGCAATTGATGAAAATGAAACTGGAAAACTTGATGCCGATATTCTTTTTATTGGCCCTGATGCAACTGTTGACCACATTACAAACCTTCGCAGAATTATTTCTGCATATCTCAGTTCGGCTTACGGCTACAGCGAAAAAGACGCTGATACTCTTTCGGTTTTCATTACTGTTTACAATGCGGTTTACCGCTCTAAGCTCGACACTTTCAAGTCAAAATATAAAAACGTTGTAATCGAAAATCTTGATTCTGAAAACTGCGGTCTTTCTATCACTTACAAAGACTGGCCTGGAAAATCTCAGATTGTAATTCCTCTTTATGATGTAGCTAACGGCGGACTTTCAACTGTTGATACATCGGTCATCAGCGACACTTCTGTTGTAAAATCTATGAAAGAAGATGATGACAGAAACGTAGAAAGCCGTAAAGAAATGGTTGATATTAAAGAGCGCGAAGCTGACGCTGCTTCTGAAAAAGCTAAAGAATCTCAGAAAAAAGCTGTAACTGAACAGAAAAAACTTGAAGAAGAAAAGCAGAAAACTTCTGAAGCAAAAAAAGAAGCTGAACAGGCTCAGAAAAAAGCTGAACAAGCTCAGAAAAAGGCCGACGAAAATCCAAACGATAAACAGGCCCAAAAAGAAGCTCAGCAGGCTAAACAGGAAGCTGCTCAAAAACAAGAAGCTGCTCAACAGCAGCAGGCAAAACAAGACAAACAGCAGACTAAAACTGACAATGCAAAAGAAGAAGCAAAGCAGCAGCAGGCTTTAGCTGATAAAAAGGAAACTGAAGCTCAAAGCGAACGCAAAGAAATTGCAAAAGACCAAAATGAAGTTCAGAAAAAAGAAGCTGAACAGGCTCTTATGTCAACTGAATTTGGTATGATTCTTTCTGATGAAGCAAACATGCTTTCTCGGCTTGTAAAGTTTAATATCGAAAATGGTGAAATTGTAAAAAATTCTCCAGTTTCGGTAATCAGAAACAGAACTATTTACAAGGCTTCAGAAGGCTTTATTGCAATTGCCGGCGAAAATGCTAAAAATGGCGCTGTAAAACTTGTTACTATCGCAGAAGACACTCTCGAAATTGCTTCTGAAAGTGAAAATTATATTGCAGCTGATTCTATTTTGATAAAAGACGGTAGTGATTATTTCTGCGTTGTTGATGAAAAAGGCTCTTACTATCTTGGCAAATTTGGCGAAGATTTGTCTTTAAAGCTGAAATCTGAAATTCAGGTAAAATCAGGAACTCCGGTAACTATAACTGGTTCTGGAATTGTTGTAACTGATTCAAAAGGAAAACTCAGACTTTTGGATAAAAAAGACCTTTCGGTTTTGCCAAAAGAAAACAAATAAATGAGTTTCGGTTATTAATTTTGTCTAAATAACCGAAATCAAAAAAACGCGGTGGCTGAGATTCTCAAAACCACCGCGTTTTTTTTATGCAGTTTTTGCAAAAGTAAAAATGCATAAAAAAGGACATTCAAGGTATTTTTATTAATTTTCTTCGGCTTTATTCTCAAATTTACTGTAAGCTGGAAGAAACATAATATTTATATCGCCAGTTGCACCGTTTCGCTGTTTTGCAAGAATAATTTTTGCATCTTGAGCAACAACTTCATCTTTTAAACGGTCGCGGTGAAGGAACATTACAACATCGGCGTCCTGCTCGATAGAACCTGAACCGCGAAGCTGAGCAAGGTTAGGCTCTTCGCCTTCGGCTGCACGGGCAACCTGACAAAGTGCAACAATCGGAATATTTAGTTCACGGGCAAGCGCTTTTAAAGATTTTGAGATTTCAGAAACCTGTTCGTAAACTGGAGCTGTAGAATCTTCGGTTGCAATCAAACCAATATAATCAATAAAGATAATTTTAACACCTTGATTTTTTACCATACGGCGCGCAGAAGCTCGTAAATCAAGAAGTTTCATATTTGGAGTATCAACAGTATACAAAGGAGCTTCAAACCAGCGGCCGGCAGCATCTTGAATGCGCTTTACATCATCAACTTTAAGCATACCAGAACGGATTTTTTGCATTGGAACGCGGGCTTCTTGTGCAAGCAAACGCATACCAATTGATTCATAAGGCATTTCAAGAGAAAAAAAACCGCAAGGAATACGTTTTTCGCAGGCGATATTTTGAATAATCGAAAGAGCTAGCGCTGTTTTACCAATTGAGGGGCGCGCACCAATAATGATTAATTCAGAATTCTGAAACCCAGAAGTATAAGTATCAAGTTTTGCAAAGCCCGTTGGAACTCCCGTAAACTGATTTTTACTTTTATAGCGGGCTTCAATCAGTTCAATTTCCTTGAACATAATATCTTTTGCAGAATAAATTTGTGTTGTTTCATTACGTTCTGCAAGCGCAAAGATTTTTTGTTCAGCATTATCCAAAAGAGTGTCGCTGTTTTGCTGTAAATCAAAAGACGACGCTTTAAGTTCAGAAGATATTTTAATCAGGTCGCGGCGTGCAGCCCTGTCTGTTACCATACTGACATAATAATCAATGTTAGCCGCAGAAGGTACTGTATCTGTAAGTGACGCAATGTAAGCTGTTCCGCCAGCCTGTTCAAGTTTTCCTTCAACAGTCAATTCATTTATTAAAGATATGGTATCGCCGGTTGCATTTTTTGTATAAAGTTTGAGCATTGCATCAAAAATCACTTGATGTTGAAGTGAGTAAAATCTGTCGGCGCGAAGCACAGAAATAACTTCGGCCATTGCTCCCCAATTCAAAAGAAGAGCGCCCAAAACAGCCTGCTCGGCTTCTATATTGTGCGGCGGAACTTTATCATTTAATGTTGCGTCCATTATTAAATCTCCTGAAAATCAATCAAACAATATTGTTTAAGCCCTTGTTTAATTGACGCATTTTTGCTTCGCAAAAAGTGCTAAAAAAAAGTCGGTGTTACACATTGTAATACCGACTCGTAAAATTAGAAAGAAATATCTGAAAAATTATTCAGCTTTTTCTTCAGCAGCTGGAGATTCAGCCTTCTTTTCAGCTTTTTTCTCCTCTGCAGGTGCAGCACCTTCAATTGTCTGTGCTTTTACAGCAACATGAACTTCTGCAACCTGAGCTTCGTACAATTTAACTGTTGCTTTGAAGTTTCCAACAGATTTGATTGTAGAACCTGGAATATCGATGCGTTTGCGTTCAATATCAAAACCAAGTTTGTTCAAAGCTTCTGCAACAACGTGTGTTGTAACTGCAGCATAAAGTTTTCCGTTAGCAGCAGCTGGCATATTGAGTTCAAGAGTTGTAGCTTCAAGTTTTTCCTTAAGGCTTGCAGAATCCTTTCTCTTCTGCTCTTTGCGAGCTTCGATTTCAGCTTTGCGGCCTTCAAAGATTGCTACTGTAGCCTCGTTGTAAGGTACAGCAAGATTTCTTGGAAGAAGGAAGTTGCGTGCATATCCGTTAGCAACGTTTTTTACGTCTCCCTCTTCACCAAGTGCTTTAACATCTACGTTAAGAATTACTTTCATAGTATTTTCCTCAAGCTCCTGTATTTTGAATGTATAATTCGGAGTATAAATTATACATATGTCGGCAAGCATAGCCTGCCGCTAAGTATTTTTTCGATGAACCTAAAATGGCCTGCTTTTGCAGCCCATTTTTAACGATTCTTCGATTGCAGCTTAGTCAGCTACATAAGGAAGAAGGCTGATTGCGCGTGCGCGTTTAATAGCCTTTGCAACTTCACGCTGGTGCTTTGCACAAGTACCTGTAATGCGGCGTGGAAGAATCTTACCGCGTTCTGTCATATAGCGGCGAAGTGCATCTGCATCCTTGTAGTCAATTTTTGCTTTGTTTGCACAGAAGCGGCAAACCTTCTTGCGGAAATATGTCTTTCCTTTTGCGCGTCCGTCGCGATCTTCTTCGCGACCTTCAGATGCAGTTGTATCAGCCATAGCTGCTTCCTGTGTCTGTTTTTCTTCCATTTCCTGTGTATTTTCTTCAGACATAATTTTACCTCTTAATTAGTCAATTAA
>JAGCVK010000021.1 GCA_017962415.1 Treponema sp.
TCCGGGGGTTCGAATCCCTCTCGCTCCGCTAAAAATGGAAGCGTGGTAGAGCGGTAATACAACGGATTGCTAATCCGTCACTTCCGTAAGGGGTGGGCAGGTTCAACTCCTGTCGCTTCCGAGAAAGCAGTTCTACTGCACCCACATTATGAATGAGATTGTAGCTCAGCTGGATTAGAGCACCACCCTGCGGAGGTGGGGGTCGCACGTTCGAATCGTGTCAGTCTCAATTTAAGGTCTGTCAAAATGGCAGACCTTTATTATTTTAAATTAATACACTGCGGCGCAGCAAACAAACTTCTATTTGATGAGTTGCACCTGCAACATTCTTTGCAAAAAAATCACAGTACTGTTACAAGCGCAACTCCCAAAGCCAAATCAATTTATTTTACTTCATTTTCAAGCACAGTTCCGGCTGCAAAATCACGAACATTATTTAGTGTTGTTTCTGCAAGATTTTTAAGAGCGTTTGTTGTAAGGAATGCCTGATGTCCGGTGATAATTACATTCGGAAATGTCAAAAGACGGGCAAGAACATCATCTGTCATAATATCAGTTGACCAGTCGCTAAAGAAATATTTACTTTCTTCTTCGTAAACGTCCATTCCAATTCCGCCAATATGACCGTGCTTAAGCGCATGAACAAGAGCCTTAGAATCTATAAGCGCTCCACGACCTGTATTTATAATTACAGCATCATGCTTCATCATTTTCATCGTATCATGATTTACAATATGCTTAGTTTCTTCGGTGAGCGGACAATGCAAGCTCAAAACATCACTCTGCTGAAAAATCTCGTCTTTGCTTACATAAGTTGCGCCGCTTTCCAAAGCCCATTTTTGATTTGGAAACGGATCATAAGCAATAATTTTCATTCCAAAGCCTTTAAGAATATTTGCCATTATCTGCCCGATTTTTCCAGTTCCTATAATTCCACCAGTAAGCCCGTGAAGGTCGCGGCCAGTTAAACCTTCAATATTAAAGTTTGCAGTTTTTGTACGAAGATAAGCCTGCGGAATATGACGCGTAAGTGACATCAAAAGCGCCGCGCCATGTTCCGCAACAGCATAAGGTGAATAAGCTGGAACACGCACAACCCTTATTCCCGCATTCGCCGCAGCTTTAAGATCGACATTATTAAAACCAGCACAGCGCAACGCAATCAGTTTTACGCCGCATTCTTTTAGCGATTTTATAACTTCAGCATTTACAACATCATTTACAAAAACGCAAACAACATCAAAACCTTTTGTAGTAAGCGCTGTATTTTCGTTGAGTTTATAATCGCGAAAATCTATATCGTATTTATATTCTTCATTCATTTTTGTAAATGCAACCTTATCATAAGAACGAGTATCAAAAAAAGCAATTTTCATAAAATCTCCTTGCGCAAGACTGCTGCCAGCCGTTGCTATTATAAAATATAATATCCAATACTTTTAAAAACAACTTTTTCTTTTGCAAAACGGGAAACAGAATTCGTGTTTGAACATTTCATTCTGTTTGATTATCAAAAATATCTGGAACATAAACACGAAATAAAAAATCGGGCATCGTATTGTCGTTCCATTGACAATAACTAACACGAAAATATATATTAAAAATGAAGTTTTAGTTTTACAGAATCGCAAGGAGAAAAAAATGAATTCCAAAAGAATTGAAGCCTTTTTTATTGATTTTATAATTATAACTTTGATTTATGAAATTCCTTTTTTTCTTTTAGTAATGCTTCCAATAATTCAGGGCAAAGCGCCAGCTGCAAATTTTACAATGAAAAGATCGATTCTTTGTACATTTTTTGCTTACATTTTGTTAGTTTTCAAAGATGTTTTTAGAAACGGAAGTCTTGGTAAAAAAATAATGAAATTAAAAATCATTGATTCAAAAACTAACAAAAATGCTTCTGTTGGAAAAAGAATCCTAAGAAATATTACCTGGATTTTAAGCTGGATAGAATTTATAGTCTATCTTACAACAAACAAAAGAATTGGCGACAGATTAGCAAAAACTGATGTTGTTCAAATCTCTTAAAAAATCACGAAAACTCTCTTTTTTATAATTCAAATCATTCAGAAATATCTTTTAATTATTTTTTTATTAGTCTTGACTAACCTACAAAAGAGGTGTATTATTTAGTTAAGTTAGTGATAACTAACTTAACTAAATAACCAGCGCTAACATTAGGCAGCTGCTGTAATAAAATTGGCTCTTATAAAATAAATATATTTGGAGTCGCCCGATATTGCCAGATCGGGCGGCTCTTTTTTTAGCAGCTTTAGAAAAGCAAAAAGGCGTTAATCAAACAATGCCGTTTATAACATTGTTTGATTATTTCTTTTGGGCAATTTCCAAAGCTGTACCAGAATCTGTTATGATTGCAAAACCAATTACAGGATTTTCTGTGCCGTTACCAGAACAATATCCGTTATTATTTACGAATGTATTGTCTGCCATTGTTCGAGCCTTTGACGCAAAAACATCATCTGTACAACCCGTAATAACCCCATTAACAGCGTTATTGCCGGTGCCAACATTTTTCTTCCACAAAGCAATGTTGATTTTATCTACAACGCTATCTGTAAGTTTTTCCTGAACAGGAACTAAAGAAATTTCCCAGTTGCCCGTAAAATTATTAGATTCATCAGTTCCCTGCGCTTTATAATTCATAACGCCATTCTTTGGAATTACAAGGCTTGCAATTGCCGGAAGTTTTGCCGAATTCAAATAATAGCTGATATAAGGAACAACCGCATAATAAGTTCTTCCGTCATTTACAAAGGCCTTTTGTCCAACATCAAGCGTAATTTTTTCGCCAGTAATTGCATATGAATCAACTGTTACACAATCCGTTGCTTCTGAATAAGCAGCATCGTAAGAATTTAAATATGCGTACTTTAGTTCGCCGTCAACATTTGCCGCAATATGAACGCTGCCATTTGGGCCAACCTTAATTGCACAATATTCTCCGCCACCGCTAAAGATAACTTTGTTTCCAGTCCAACCGCCTTCAATTCCATTGTCATTTCCAGAAGTTGGATTTGTTGTGTAAGCATAGCGGCAATTCTGCCCGTCATACCAAACAGCAACTACAACATCAGTTTCGGCTGAAGTTCCTTGAATTGCATCAATTGCAACATATTTTGAAGCGCTGTAGCCAGTATCATAGAAATAATTGTTGCCTACTTTTTTTGTATGGCCGGTGTTTTCATTAGCCTGCACCCGAACATTCTGCCAGTCTGCGCCGGCTATGAGACTGAAATTATTTGTATTTGCTTCGAAGACGTATTTACGATTATCATTATTGTTATCACCCTTATGAGAACGTAAATCAATATTCAAACCTTCATTATCCACAAAGTTGTCAAAATCATTCTTAGAACCTGAAACATTTTTTCCATAACGGAATCTAATTTGATTTTGAATAGAATCATAATAAGCCAGATAAACCGAAGTATTATTTCTGTGCGTTGTTGCTACAATCGAAGGCGAATAGAAACGAGTTTCGGTCATAGTATATTTATTTGGATAATTACCTTTTACATAACATTCACTATCGCCTGGCAAACCAATTGCTTCAAGACGAAGTTTTCGCTCATAATTATAATTATCATTCATTTCCGTTGTGCTAGAAACTCCCCAGCGGCTAGTTTGGAAAGTAAACCTTCCAGCGAGCGTATTTTTATTTCCATTAGGGTAAGTATCCAAACCAGTTGCAACGCCATAAGAATAACCAAGATTATCGTAACACAAACCAATGTTAGAGAAAGTTGCATAGTTATGCTGGAACACAGTATAAGAAACATCATCGTTATCTGTTCCGCGCCCGTTTGGCATTGCAAAATCTGCCGGCCCAGAAACAAAGGCAAAACCAATTTTTCCAGTTACAGGATTTATTTTCATAACAGGCTCGCGCAATTCGCCGCTAACCGGAATTGCTGCATCATTATCAAATTCCCAAACATCAAAACAAATATCATCAGTCAAAAGATTATTACCTTTATTATTTGGCTTGCGATTGTAAGCATAAGTGCTCAAAGTTTTGTATGAATCAGAATCCGAAATTGATTTTTCGTACGAACCTTTTGCATTGTTGTTGTTCATATTATTAATGGTGTACAAAGAACCAACTTTCAACATAATGTCGCCGGAAGTTGCAATATTTTCTGTTTCAAGCTGATTTTTTGAGTTTCCAGACAAATCAACTAAAACATCAGCATTTGCGCCAGTTCCTTTTGATTTTACATATTTTGCATCATTAAGATTATAACCTTCAAAAATCACAGTTTCTTTATTGCGAACAATATAGTGACCAAGAGCAGTTCTTGCGTAAGCATCTACAATACTAGTTTTGAGCGAATTTCCAAGCGCGGTTTTTACTCCCGTTATATATGGAAGAATATCAACCTTATACATTGGACTATTTGTTGCTTTGTCTTTAAGCTCTTGAGTATTGTCTTTTGCAGTTGCAAAACTTGATGATTTTAAATTTGTAGTCTGATTATTAGAATCTACAGCGCGAACATAAAGTTTTGCGTTTTCAGCTACAAAACCTTTAATTGATGAAGTATCAATTACAAGCTCCCACGCAATTTTATGACCTTTTTCATCAAGATATGCTTCATCACCATTTTTGTTGAAAGAATCAGCTTCATCTTTTGGAGCAGTTTTTACCCGGAATTTATAATGATTACGGCCATTTTCGGCACGCGCTTCGCCTAAAGTTCCATATTCAGTCCAAGAAGCCGAAGATGATGAGAAAGAAGCACCAATTGTAAATGTATCATTTAATTTGTCTGCCGGCTGAATTGAACCGTTTTCGCCCATAATTGCCCATTCAATTTTTGAAAGACGTTTGTTATCCCAAGCATAACCGCGGAAAACCACAATTCCAGAAACTTTATCATCATCAGTTCCGTAAAGAGCTCCAAGTTCAGAAGTTCCCAAATCATCTTTTAATTCAACATGGCCTTTTAGCTTTTCAGATTCAATATAAACGCTGTTTTCGGAAGTTGATTTCCAGAACAAAGGACTGATTAACGTATTTGGCGGCGTGCTGTCATTTACTTCAACCGCCATTGCAATGCTGATATTTGCCTTTTGGTTGTTTGCAAGAATTTCAGGAGAAACACTTTCATTATCCAAAACAACCAAATCTTGAGTTTCTGTGCTGTCGTAAATTGTATAATCAAACCAGAATGGCTGTTCAAGAGAAGTGTCGCCGGTTCCTGCATTTCCATTTTTATTTTCAAAAATGCTTGTATCATGCTCGATTCCAGCAATTTCGCCGTTCTTTTTAGTGAGATTTGAATTAATATAAGTTTGGCCGCCAGCTTTTACTTCATATTCATCATAATCATCATTTCCGTCTGCAAAATAAACAGCATTTGAACTGCAAGATTTTCTTAGAGAAAGTTTATTGCCGTTTTGGTCTGAAGCATAAATATTATAATCGTACCAAAGTTTTCCGTTTCCGCCGACCATTTCAGGAATAATCCAGGTTTTACCTTTAATTGTTGTAACACCGCGAGAACCAATTACTTCGTTAGAAGAATTTTTAACATCATCTTTTATAACAAGACTATTTGTAAGCGCAACAGAACGTTTTTCTGCTTTGCCATTAATAAGAACCGTATCCTGCTTAAAATAATATTTTGACTGAGTTGCATTTTCAAACTTGTTTGTTCCAGTATAGTCAATTGCAACCGTTACTCCAGTAAGGCGCGGCGCATTATTGCTTATATAAGCCGGATTTTCTTTACTGAAACTATAAACAAAAGAAGCATAATTGCCGCGCAAAACAGGCGTTGAAGCAAAATCTGCGACTTCGGCAGTTGTGTATTTTTTGTAAGTTTCAAAATCTTTGTTGCCAACCATTCCAACTGCGTAATTCATAGATTCATCAAAAGCAGTATAATGAATCTCTATCGGGCCATCTGGAATATTGCGCGAAACAATCGAAGCCTGCCAGGTAGATTGCGACGTTGTTCCGCCAAGCTCTTCGACCATTCCGTCATTATCATCATTTTTAATTGAATTATAATAACCGGTTTGCTCATTTTTAGAAGAAGAAGCTTCGTATTCGCTCTTTCTATTATCAACAAAAAGTGCAAGCGCAATTTTTGCAGAACTTACTTTTTCGTAACTCTGAACAACAGTTATTGAATCATCATTTACTGATTCAATTTTGTACATAATGCCATTCAGTTTGATATAACTTCCCGAATGAACATAAGTTTTGTACTTTGCAAGTTCCGAGCCAAGAGTAATTTTTCCAGAATCATCACAAGAAACTTCACCGCTAAGCCAGTACAAACCGTCTTCGTAAATAAGATTTTTTGTAGAAATTGGTTCAGCGCGTTTTTGCATTGGATCAAAAATCAAACCTTCATCAGAAGATTTACGGCGCATAAAATAGAAGCCAACAGCTTTTACACCGCTTGAAGTTCCGGTTTCAGAATCATCATTTACAATAGAATAAAGTTTGTAAAAACCGTTGCTCTGGTGAACAGAAGCCGAAATATCAAAATCGCGCGAAGAATCTACAAGAAGTTTTGGAGATTCATTATCAAAATTGATGTCAATTTCGTAAGTGCCAGTATGATTTGTTGTATCAGTTGCCTTTAAAATACGCTTGTAATTTCCAACGCCTTTTTCAGTTGGAAGTTCATATTTTACGCTCCAGTTTTTTTCATCTGTTTTTGTGATTGAAGAAGCCGGCAAAGAAGATTCTACGCCGTCAATATCACAAAGCACAAGACTTTCAAGTTTTTCATTATCAGTTGCGGTAAACTCTAAATACCACTTTCCTTTTACATACATTCCGGCGCGAGCTTCCTGCAAAGCAAAAAGTTCCTGGTTTTTATACTGCTTGAGCATAATGTTTGAGAAAACCGGAGTGTCGCGGTCCATTTTAAAATAACGGGTTAGCGAATAGCTTAGATTTTTGTCATTATCGCAAGCATAAACACGAACGGCCATATTATTTGCAGTTTTTGCCTCTTTATCTGGATCAAATTCGTTTTTATAATTGATTTTAAGATTCCAAGACGTTCCGCTAAAATTAGCCTGAATTCCATAATCAGAAGCTTTTTCGCCGCCAGAAAGTTTTCCGCTCCATTCTTTGTGATTTCCGCTGCTGTCTGGCTTCATTTTTGAAATTGTGTAAGCCTTCTTACCTTCAGAGTCTTTTATAGAAGCCCAGAAATTCAAATCTTTTTCGGTTGGCTCAAAAGAAGAAAGTTTTAGCTCTGAATTTGGAGCAACTGCGCCATAACCTTCGCCATTTTTTGCAGAAAGAAGCTGAAGCCAAACCGATTCTACAGTTCCGTTTGTATCTTCTGCAGAACCGTAAAGTTTTACTGTTCCACCAACGCTGTCGCCAGGCTTTTCCGGGTTAGAAAGAGATACAGAAGGTCTGTCGCCTTGCGGATCAACGCAAACAAGATAAGGATATTCTTCAAAGTTTCCAACAGAATCTTCAACTTTTATCCAAATATAGAAATTTACCAAATCTTTGAATTCAGCCAAATCAGAAGTTAAAGAAAGAGTTTGTGCAAAATTCTTAAGAAGAACATTGTGCGCGCGGGTTTCGTCAGATGTGTTTCCGTCAAAATAAACATACCATGAAACGCCAGCATTTGGAATTTTTGTATATTCAGGAGCAAAAACTTCGCCATTTATATAGCCGGTTTTTGCAGTTGTTGAACCGTCATCAAAAACAGTAAAGCCCGTCCAGCTGGTAAGTTTTTTCTTTGCGCTTGGCTTTGTAAATCCGTCTGTTGAAACAGTATAATAAATATCGCCAATTTCTGTTGTAGTTCCATAAACAGTAACTTCGCCGCTGTTTATAGAATTAAAGTCTGGAGCGCTAAATTTAATTTCCGGCGCAGAATTATCAACAGTTAAATCAATTTTAGAAACCGTCTGCTTAATTCCGTCATCAATTATAATTTCTACACGCTTTGAATTAGATTCCGTTCCATTATTTACTGTAGAATTCCAGCCAGCAAGATTTATTTCGTCGCTCGTAAAGCGAAGATAAGTTTTGCCATTTGCTTTTTTGTCTTCTTCAAAAGCGGTGTAAGTTTTTTCAAAAATCGGGCTTGGCAAATCAACACCGTCAACAGATTCAACAATTTTTACAGTCATTGATTTTACAGTATTTTTATCCCAAGCGTTTTGTCTGATTATCAGTTTACTTTTTTTGCTTCCACCGAAGGTTTGCGAGCCAATTCCAGTTTTCCAGTTTTTTCCGCCGTCTGTACTAAACTCCGCAGTTTCAACATCTGGAGCATAAGTATCAATAACCAAAGAAAGTTTATTTTGTTTTGTAGAAGCAAGAGAACCTTCTGTTAAAGGTTTTTGATAATAACCAAAATTATTTGTGCCGTCGGTAAGTTTGTAAGTTCCGCGCTTGTTTGTTGCATCAAAAATAGTTTCAGAATTATAAATCACATTTTCGTTTGCAAAATAATCTTTTTCACCGGCAGTAACTTTAAAGAATACGCTTTTTGCACAATCTTCGAGCCCAGAAATCTTCCAGATTCCGTTTGTAATTTCAATTTCCTTATAATCAGAAGCAGAATAACTGATTTTATCGCCAACAAAATATCCAAAATAAGAAATTGCATCATCGTCGCTTACAGTTCCGCTGATAGAAGCACTTTCCCATTTTACAGCGCCATTTTCCAAATCAGCAAGCGAAGAAGGATTTGTAACCATAATTACCGGGCGGTCTGTGTCCTGATTTACAAAAATCTCTTTTTCAAAAGATTTTTGATTTCCAGCAGCATCAGTTGCAGTTGCACGAATCGTGTATTTTGTTCTGTCCGAAAGTAAAGTTGTATCAAATTCGGCGTTCCAGTTATTTAGCGTGCTTGAGTCAGACAATTCTATTTGATTCCAGTTTTCTTCACCAGCTTTTTGATATTCAAGCAAAAGCGAATCAAGTTTATTTCCGTCATCAGCAGAGCCCGAAATTTTGATTTTGCCGTTTACATCATCAATTAAAGAATTATCAACTTTAGTTGAAGTTCCAGGCGTTGTAACAGTTTTTATTTCAACAAAAGGCTCTTTGTTGTCTTTTGTAACTGTGAGAATTCTTTCTTTAATTTCGTTTCCAGCATTATCTTTGATTGTTACATAAATTGCATTTGATTTTGTATCTGAATATTTGTCGATTCCGTTTTGAACTGGAACGGTAATTTTCCAGCTTGAACTTTCCTGCGATTCAGGTTTTGCAACTTCAATCGGCTCATAATTTCCAAAGTTGTAAGCCACAGACGCAATTCCCGAGTTAAGCTCCGCCGTTTCCATTTCATCATCTGAAGCAGAAATCAAAAGCTGATATTCAGATTTTCCGTTCACAAGAAGTTCAGAAATCGCTTGAAAACCGCTTTGCAAATATTTTACTTTTGAAGAATTAAGCACCGGCTCTTTTGTATCAATATAAGCAATTACCGGCAGCAAATATTTTACGTTTCCAGCAACATCGATAATTCGCACGCTTATACTGTTTCGCCCTTGATTTGGACAATTTACCGTTGCACAATATTTTTCTTCTGTAAAAGACATTGGATTCCAGGTTCGCTCAGTTCCCGAAACTTCGTTATCCGTAGTGTATTCAACTTTTGAAACTCCAGAACCATTTTCATCTTTTACATCTGTCAACTGAATATCAATAAATGAAGATTTGTACCAAACTTTTTGATTTTCAGTTCCTTCATTTACAGTTTTGCCTTTTGAAGTAATTGAAATCTTTCCATAAGTTGGCGCTTCCAAATCCACAAAAATTGATTCATCGCCGCTGCCAAAACGCGGTTCTTCTTCTATATAATTTTTATCGCGAACTTCATAATAAACAACATATTCGCCGGATTTTTCAAAACCGTCAAACTCATCTTTTACAACAGGATTTCTTTTTTCAAGTTCCGGAATCTCTTTCTTTGTAAAAATTTTCTTTAATTGCGGAACATCAGTTTTAACTTCAATTCCGTTTGAATCATAAGATTTTTGCTTTACAGTTCTAATCAAAGTAAAAGGTGCCTGATCTGATCTAATATCAATTTGCGCTGAAACTTTATCGTTTTGACCAATTGGATCTTTTGCAAATTTTACACTTTTTACAACCGGAGCTGCAGCCGTTATGCGAACATAAAAATCCGCGCTTTTTGATTTTGGATTAGCATTAACATCATTTACAGTTATAAAAAGATGATAAACTCCAGGCTCTTCGGGCATATTAATTTCATATTGATACTCGCCCGCTCCGTTTATCGAATCAAAATAACCAGTTTTTTCATAATCAGCTAAAGAGCCGCTTCCAACAAGAGAATAAGAAACGTTTGCAAGTCCGTCATCATCAATAAGCCGGAACGAAACCGTTTGATTTGCCGAATAAACATTTTTAAAATTTTCGTGCGAAACAACAGTTTCGGCAGACATATTCAAAGTATTTGTTGCGCTGTATTTTGGAAGAATTACAGGAATATCAGTTTCCTGATTTACAAAAAATGTTTCTTCCAAAACAGATTTATTTCCGGCTTTATCGTAAGCGGTAATGCGAATCAATAATTCTTTATTTTCAAATTCAGTTGTATCAATTTCATCGGTTTCGCCAAAAGTTGGGCAAGAAATTGTCTTTTTTAAAACTTCTTTTTGATTTTCATCTTTTTGAATAAAATCTATTTTTGCAGATTTTTGTTCTGATTCATCAAGTCCAAGCGAGCCTGCAATAACCGAAACATTTAATTTTACGTTTTTGCCGTTCAGGAATTTTTTGTCGGTAAGTTTTCCGTTCAGTTCAAACTGCTCTTTGCTTCCGTCTTCATTATTTCCATAATTGTATGCAGTTGGCGCAACACGCGAAAGTGTAATTTCTGGCGCTGTAACTTGATATATAAAATTCTTAACTTCTTCATAAGCCTGAGTTTGCTGCGCAACAATTTTTATTTTGTGCTGGCCGCTTTTTTCTTTTTCCGGAAAGTCATTTACGCTGATTTTCTTTTCAAATGTGAAAACGCCTTTATTGTCGGCCAAAGGCTCTACATCAATTTTTACAGGCGGATTTTTGTCCAAAATATAAGTTAAATCTGGAATTCCTTCTTCAACGCTCACAGTTCCTTTTAAAATGATTTCAGATTCCTGTTTTATAGAAGCTTCTGGTTTAAAGCGCGGAACATAAAGTGTTGAATCGTTTGTAAACTCGCTTCCATTTACACTTACGCTCAATTCCAAAGACGGAGCGGCTCCAGTTGAAGTCAGCTTAAAAATGTAAAGAGCTTCATCTTCGGTAATAATTTCATTTTGAGCTTCATCGATTCCTTCTACGCCAATTACAAAATGCTGGCCAAAATTTACAGTTTGAGGAACGCCTTTTGAATTTACAAGTTCATCTTTGTTTAGTGTTGTTATAATTTGATAAGAAGAACCAATTTCTGTTGTACAAGTCAAAGGATAAAGGCGATTTTCTTTTTTGTTGTTATAAATCGGCTTTCCGTCTGAATCAAATTCATCAAAAGGAATCAGAAAAAACTTTATTGAATCATAAATAAGCGGAGTTTCGTCCAAACCAACAGATATATCTGTAGTAATTTTTAGATTATTTGAAATGGAATTTTGATAATCGTCAGAATAACGAACATCTTTTGGCAAAGCTGTTAAAGCTGAAATTCTAAACGTTGGATTATTCACAGGATTTAAAGCAAACTTTCCAGTTTCAACTTTGATTTTTTTATTTTCGAGAAAGTTTTTTACATATTCTTTTGGATTTTCAGGAAGATTATTTTCGGTTGAACGGCTCACAGAAGAAGAATCAAACGAGCCATTCAAAATTTTGTAAACTGCATCTTCGTTATAAATTTTTAAAAGGCCAGTAGCAATATCATTATAAAGATAAAAATTTTTTGTGCAGTTTCCGGCAGTTAAATCATCAAAATCATTGTTAGAATTCTGGTTTTCAACTTCTGACAGAAATTTTCCGTCAGCCGGATATGTTTTTGCTGAATCGTAAACTTCCAGTTTAAAATATCGTTCTCGTTTTTTTTCAGCAGAATCTAAACCATAATAAATTTTTGCATAATCATTTTCGTAATCATCTTTTTCAAATTGCGCAACTGTTTCATTTATGTTTTTTGAAACATTTTTCAAATCGATAATATGATCAGGTTCTTCATCATCACTTAAAGGCGAATGATTATAAACTTTTATACGAATCAATTTGATATTGCTGGTATCTGCAACTGAACCTTTGATTACAAATTGTTGTCCATAAGTATCTGCTTTATCTGTTTCAGCAGCTTTTGTAGAAGGACGATTTAAAAATATAAAAGGCGCAGTATTATCTATAGAAAAAGTTCTGTACTGGTGAGATTTGTGGCCAACATTATCAACTATTGTAACGGTTGCTTCGTAAGAACCGTCGGGAATCGGATTTGTTTCGTCCAGCGGATTTATTTCTGTAAACCAGCGGTGGCCTTCAAGTTTATCATCACTATCAAAAACCTTTCCTTTAAAGCTATAAGTTTTTGCAGTTGATTTTTTTGAATCAGAAAGATTTGTGGGTACAAGTTCTACGGAAACAGAAGAAATTTCTCCGTCGTCTGTCCAAAGTCCACTAATGGCAAAACGCCCTTTTACAATAGAATCAACGGGCGGACATTTTATTTCCACCGTTGGCGCTTGTGTGTCAACTGACGAACCAAGTCCTATTTCGCAGGATAAAAAAGGAATAAATGACGATAATGCCATTCCAAACAGAATAGTAAATAAAGCACACTTTTTCATATACGACTCCCAGATCGCTAGAAAATATTTTTTCTCGCCAAGTCGCTGATAAACAACTTTCTCAATTATTCAGCAAAAAAAATTCTAGTACACCACAATTTTATTATCGGTCTTACCAACGCAAAAAGCACACAAATACTTTAGGTTGATATGCGAATATTCTAACATACGTTTTTTTTATTAGCAAATTAATGAGTAGATTCGAGGTTGTATAGGTTTTGTATAACAGATAATTTAATAAACAAATGGCGTGAACACCATTTGTTTATTAAAGCATTTTTGAATTAAGGTAATTCGAGAGCGTAAAGTTTTACGCTCTCGAAAATCTAAAAAAGAATTACAAGGTTGCAATTGCCTTTTCGATTCTTGCCAAAGATTTTTCTTCACCAAGAACAAGAATAGAACCGATGAGCGGCGGAGAAACTCGGCTTCCAGTTACTGCCATACGGATTGGCATCATAAAATCACCAAGTTTAATTCCAAGTGCTTCTGCTTTAGATTTTGCAAGAGATTCTGCACCTTCGTGGTCTAAGCTAAAGCACTGGTGAACAAAGTCTTTTGCAGCTTCAAGAACTTCTTTAGTTTTTGCTGCATCAATCTTCTTTGGAATAAGCTGTTCTGCTGGTGGAACTGCCGGCTCTGTAAACATAAAGTGAACCATTTCTGCAGCTTCTGTTAAGAACTTAAGACGTTCCTGAATAAGAGACATAAGTCCTTTAAGAGTTTTTTCAACATCTTCGCTAGACATATTCATAGATTTGTCTACGCAGTAAGGCTTTCCGTCTTCGCCAAGTGCAACGCCAGAAAATTCCGGGCCAACATTTGGTTTTGGCTGTGGATTTTCAGGATTGATTTCCAAAGTTGCATCACCAGTTCCTGTAATAAATGGAAGAGTCCACTTATAAAGTTCTTCTGTAGAAAGCTGGCGGATATAGTTTGCGTTGAAATATTCAAGCTTCTTATAATCAAATACAGCTGGAGCCTTGTTCAAGTGTTCAAGTTTGAATGCTTTAGCAAGTTCTTCCATTGTATAGAATTCTTTTCCTTCTTCGTAAGAACAACCAAGCATTGCAACATAGTTTACAATTGCCTGTGGAAGATAACCGCGTGCGCGGAATTCGTTCAAAGAAGTTGAACCATGTCGCTTAGAAAGTTTTTTTCCGTCTGCACCGTTTACCATTGGAAGATGACAGAATTCCGGGTGTTCCCAGCCAAAAGCGCGGTACATCTGAACGTGCAATGGAGTAGAAGGAATCCATTCCTGAGCGCGCATTACATGGCTGATTTTCATAAAGTGGTCATCTACAATGTTTGCAAGGTGATAGGTTGGGAAGCCGTCGCTCTTCAAGAGAACTGGGTCA
>JAGCVK010000022.1 GCA_017962415.1 Treponema sp.
ACTGTCTGGAGTAAGAACTTCATCACCAAGAACAAGTTCGCCGTTCTCATCAAGACCAAACTCAAACTTAGTATCAGCAATGATAATTCCGTTTGCCTTAGCGTGCTCGTAGCACTTCTTGTAAATAGCAAGAGCAGCCTGTTCAATCTTAGTTCCAAGTTCTTCACCAAGATCATCTTTCATATACTGCAAAGTAACATTGATATCGTGACCTTCAGCAGCCTTAGTAGAAGGAGTTACGATAGGCTCGTCGAGCTTTTCAGCTTCTTTGTATTCCTTATCAAACTTGTGACCAAGGAATGGCTCGCCCTTCTTGTAAGCCTCGTACATAGAACCAAACATATATCCGCGAACAATTACTTCGTAAGGAATCATCTTAAGCTTCTTTACAAGAATTGTGCGTCCTTCAAATTCCGGCTTCTGGAATTCAGCAGGCATATCTTTCAAATCACTAGAAATCATGTGATTCTTAACAATGTCTTTAGTGTAGTCGAACCAGAAGTTAGCAAGGCTGTTCAACACCTTACCCTTGTCTGTAATCATTGTTGGCAGAATAACATCAAAAGCAGAAATTCTGTCAGTAGTAACAATTACCATGCGTCCATCTTCAAGGTCATAAACCTCTCGAACCTTACCGGAAATAATCTTTTTCATCTTAAACCTCTATTTACTCAGCAAACCGCCGAATTGAATCCCAAATCTTGAACAAAGCACATTATACTGATTTTCTTCCTCTGTGTCACGAAAGCCGGTTATGAACAAGGAGGGAGAAGGCTCTCCCTCGCTACAAACCTGCGGTTTTCCGCTACCCTCTCTCCTAAGGGGGCTTACCCCCTTAAAATCCACCAACGGAGGTTCAGAGCCTAACACCTCAAAACTAGAACCTAGAATCTCTAACGCGTGTCTCACAACCCCATCAACCGAGTCAACGACACGAATATCCGGCTCACAAACCGCCTTAAAAACATCCGTAAAATTCAAAAAGTGAGTACAGCCCAAAATTACTGCGTCGCAGCCTTCGGCTCGGAAAAAATCTATCGCAGGCTTAACAGCTTTCATGCATTCCTCGCGGCTTGCCGTAAACGCATTATGTTCAATAAAAGAAACAAGTTCACCGTCGGCACGAGTAACAAGCGCGCAATCACTTGCAAACTTTTCTTTGAGTTCTAAATTATAAGGATTTTCGCAGGTAGCCTTTGTAGCGAGAAGTCCAATGCGGCGTTTTTTAGAAACACTTGCCGCAAGCTTAATGGCCGGAACAGTTCCCACAAACTGAATATCAGAATAGTTTGAGCGCAATTCTTCCAACGCATTTACACTCATAGTATTGCAGGCAACAACAATTACTTTTGGCGCAAAGCGTTCGCGGATTTTTCCAACAAGTTCAGTTACACATTTAATAACCTGCGCGTGAGATTTTTCTCCATAAGGAAAGTTTGCAGTATCAGCAACATAAATACAAGAAGAATCAGGCTTTTTTTCCAAAAGCCTCATCATATATGGAATTCCACCCACACCAGAATCTATAAAAACAAAGTCAGTCATAATTATCCAGAATTAATTAAACAGAGCATTGAAGGCATCACGCGCAGCGTCTGCTTTTGACTTGCCAGTATCAGTTACTTCACTTCCAGTCAGAAAACATTTTCCAGGACGGAAATAATCACAGAAATTTCCGCGTTCTTTGTCGCTTACAAACTCTGCAGAACTTTCGCGGCAATCATTATGAGCTCCGCTTTCATAAAACTCGCAGGCCTTGCAAACATGCAAATCTGCATGACAAAGCGGACATTCGTCTCCACGAAGTGGCTTTTGTACAGGAATTTCTTTTTGGCATTTCCAGCAAATCATAATAATATAGTATCATTTTTTACAACTTTCTACTATAATAAAATTATGTTCACGCAGAATAAGTGCCTTGTACATTATTGCCGCAACCTTGCACTTTCCACTTTTGACGAAGACGGAAACATCACCGACGGCAAAAATTACTGTCTCGACCATATTCCAGACCCGGGCAAATTCAAACAGGAAATTTATAAATACATTTCTGAACACGACAAAATCGTGGGCCTTAATGTCTGCGGACTTTTATTTTCGGACATTGATCTTTCAAACAAAAAATTTTACGGCTGCACTTTTACAAACTGCACCTTTAACAATATCAATTCAAGCAATGTTTTAATGCGGCTTTGCATTTTTGATTTTGCGATTTTTAATGATTGCAATTTCATAAAATCAAATACACAATTTACTTCATTTTCGGGCGCAACTTTTACGCATACGCTTTTTACTTCCAGCGATATGATTCAAAATAATTTCAATGGAATTAAAGCTTACCAAAGTTCTTTTGATGATTCAGACTTTTTTAACTCACGCTTTATTGCAGCCACTCTGATTGATACCTCTTTTAGAAACTGCAACTTAAAGCGCACACTTTTTTATGATTCAAAAAGGTCAAATGTTTCGTTCAAAATGTCAAACACACGCGAAGCACTTTTTACACCAGAAGGAAAAAGTCTTACAGAATCTGATTTATCGTTTGGAAACACAATTGTAGATGGAGGTCATTTATGAAAGTCTACTTCCATCTGAATCTTGGCGGTTTTTCAAACTGTTATATTGTTGTAAACGAAAAAACTTCCGAAGCAATTATAATTGACCCGGGAAAAGTTACCGAAGAAATAATTTCTCGCATCGAAGATAATCACTTAAAACTTGTTGCAGTTTTGATTACGCACAATCACGGCTCACACGCAGACGGTCTTAAAACTCTGCAAAAAATCTATTCGCCAAAAATATTAGCCGCCGACTGGGAAGTTGCCGGAGAAGACACAACAGTAATTTCTGGCGACGGAAAAATCAGACTTGCAAAAATGATTGTACGCTACACTTCGCTTCCGGGTCACACTTCAGATTCTGTTGTTTACGGAATTGGAAACGTACTTTTTACCGGCGATATTCTTTCTGCCGGCGAAATTGGAAGCACAAATTCAAGCTATTCAGAATATATCTTAAAATCAAATATAGAAAAAAAGATATTTTCGCAGCAAGACAATATGATTTTAATGCCGGGACACGGACCGCCAACAACGCTCGGCGCGGTAAAAGCCTTTACCGCAGATTTTAAAAAGATGATTCAAACTCCGCAAAATGACCGCACCCGCGACTAAACTAATATCGGCTCACAAGAGCAATATTACCGCAAACAATTCCGTATTTATCAAATACAAAATCGTTTAGCGCGTTTGCGGCATCTTCAAAACCGCGAGCTTCTGTTTTGCGAATGTAAGACGCAAGCTCCGGCGTATAATTAATTACAGTTCCCCGATTTGCAAGATGCACAAAATAATTTCCAACTTCAGAAAGGCGATTTTGCATTATATAAGCCATAAATTCATTATGCATAAGATATTCATCGTTTATATCATAACCAAGATTTGGCTGCGACTGGAAAAAATCAATTAAAAATTCTAAAGAAAGCGGATCAAAGGTATAATAAACGGCCGAAACAAAGTTTCTAAATTCGCTGTCGCGGAAGAAAATTGTGTGCCAGCCTTCATGAGCCAAAAGATTTGTACGGCTCCAGTCTGGAGTTTCCTGCGAAATTGAAACAAGGCCGCCTTCATTTGCTTTTACATAAACGCCATTATTTTCAAGCAAACCATTATGAATCAAAATGCGCTTAAGCAAGAGCTCTTCTTCGTTCAGCTGAAAACCGAGTTCCGTAGCTTTATTAAAAAAGTTTGCGATTGACGAAGCGCTGTAATCGTGGGCGTTGTAACCGTGCATATCTCCGAGTTCTTCGTTTGAAAGGAGCCGCCCCTTGTACCCCTGCTTTTCCACGAAAAATGCGAGGCGGCGGAAAAATCTGTCCTGCACATCATAATTTCGAGTATCAAAAAACAAAATCTGCGGAAATCTATCCCATTCGTAAAGCTCATAATCAAGAGTTCGCCATTGCGACTGCTTATAATTTAAAATAAGTCCCGGATCTGTTCTCACCGGAGATAAAACTTCGCCGTTTTGAACCTCTGAGTCTGCTTTTTTTGCACTTCGCATAATTAAGGCATTTACGCAAACTTTATTTTCAGATAAATCAACTCGCGAGAAAGGAGAATTTAGCCCGCCGACTGGAATTATAACTTCACGCGCAGCGGCAACATTTTTTATATATAATTTTTCGCCGCCAACATTCATCAAAACGCGAATTGAACGCTCTTTTGTAGTTTTATATTCTTCGTTTTCAGAAAGCACAATTCTGTATTCTGGCAAAGATAATTTTGCAGAACTTTGAAGCGGAAAAACCATTGAGCTTCCAGAAAAATCAAAACCGGAATTTTTAAAATCAACTACGCCGCCATTGCAGGCAAAGCCGTAAAAAGGAATCGATTTTGAAACATCAAATCCAATTTCAGCCGGAACAACGCAGGCAGCCATAATTCTGCAACGCACGCTGGAATAAACAAAAAAACCTTCCGGCAAATATTTTTCAATATTATCATTTTTCTGAACTGCAAAAGAAAGATCAAAAATTTCGGGCGCATTTTTTTCTTTTCCCTGAATCTGAATTCGCTTTACATCAGGGTATTTTTTTTTGATAAAATCGCCGCGCTCTGTAAAATCTTCGCTTCCAAGAAATCCGTATCTAAAAACGCATTCGTCACCTTCGGCACTTTCGAGCAAAGCCTTTTGATTTTTTGTAGGCATAAGTTGAAGGCAAACCGTAAGCGCTACAGTTCCATTTTCTTTCCAGATTTTATAAAAATACTCTTTTTGATTTTCTGTGAATTTAAAATTGGCATATTCATCGCCGCCAATTGTTCCTTTTTGTGCCGCAGAATCAAGCGCAAAAAGCGACGAAAGTTGATTTCCAAAAACCAGCCGAACAGCCGATTTACTTTTATTTAATAAAAGCACGGTTGCAGCAATTACATCAAGCATCAAAAAAACAGCAACAATAGCAACAAGAAATTTATGAGATTTTGACATTCCCTTAACCTTAAATGATGAATTAGAAATACTTTGTGTCAGCTTTTGCATATTCATAAGAAAACTATACCAAATTATAAAAAAAAGTTATACTCCTTTTATGACAGCGTTATTACTGCATTCAACAGAAGAACTTCGCCTGATTAATTTTCAAAAAGAACTGATTTTAAAACTTAACGAAACTGATTCTCAAAATCAAAAACGCATTTTTTACCGCCAGATTCCGCTTTGGATAGAACTTGGCGATTTTGATATTTCTAAAAAAAACATAATTAAAAGCGTAGAATTTGGCCAAACTGATTTTTCAAAAACTCAGATTTTTATTGATGTGAAAGTGAGACTCAACGATTCTTCTGAAATAAATACAAAACTTCCGCTTATAAATCTTTTACGCGGCTCTGATTTTTTTGAACTTTCGCCTGCAAAATCAGTTTTAAAAATAAAACAGCCGGTAAACCAATTAAAAGTTTTTCGGCTGGGTATTGTAAAAGAGCTTAGCCCTGTTGCAAAATGTATTTCAGATTCTAAATGGTGTAAACTAAAGTAACCTAAACGGCATGCGAAACTTGTTTCAGCATCAATTATAAGATTCCAAAACGAATTCTGAATGACAGAATTTTACATTACACCACTTCCGCGGTCGAGAGAAGTAAGTCCTGTTCGCACATACTCAAGAATTCCATAAGGTTCAAGCAGGCGCAAAAGGCTTTCGACTTTTTCTTCGCTTCCGGTAATTTCGATAATTACAGATTCAAGGCTTACGTCTACAATGCGAGCTTTATAAATATCGCAGGTTTCGATAATTGTTCCACGGTTACTTGCTTCGGCCTTTACCTTAATCAAAGACATTTCGCGCTGAACTGAAGAATTTCCTTCGCACTTTTTGATTGCAATTACTTCCTGCAATTTTGCAAGCTGTTTTTGAATCTGGTCTAAGATATATTCATCACCAGTAACAACAATTGTCATGCGGCTTTGTTCAGGCTTATCAGTTGCACAAACGGTAAGAGAATCGATGTTGTAACCGCGTCGGCTAAAAAGCCCCGAAACACGACTGAGTACACCGGTTTTGTTTTCTACAAGTACGCTTAAAACATATTTTTCCATATTAAACCTCGTAATATGTGAAGTGGGGGGGCGTTACGGGGATAACAAGCGAAGCTTGTTTATCCCCCGTAGAGAGGGTAGCGTAAGACCGCAACGCGGGCTGAAGCGAGGGGGAAACTTCCCCCTCCTAACCTATTCCCTATTCCCTAAAAAACTATCTTTCCGGGTTGAACGAAACTGTACGCAGAATATCTCCGAATACACCAGCCGCAGTAACGCCTGCACCAGCACCGTAACCACGAACTGTCAAAGGAATTGGCTGATAACGCACTGTGTAGACTACAAAGGCGTTTTCACCGCCCTTTACGCTATACAAAGGATCGTCCTGACCAACTTCCATCATACCAACACTAACTTTGCCGTCTTTGATTGTAGCACCCATTCTAAGCACTTTGCCCTTCTTTTTAAGGTCTGCAATCTTTTTTGCAAAGTAGTCATCAACTTCTGGAAGCTTCTTTAAGAACTCTTCAACTGTTCCGCTTGAATCAAAATTATCCGGGAATACTTTGAACATCTGAATATCAGAAAGTTCAATGTCGTAACCAGATTCGCGGGCAATAATAAGACCTTTGCGGGCAACGTCCATTCCGTTTAAATCGTCGCGCGGGTCAGGCTCTGTGTAGCGGAGTTCTTTTGCTTCAAGAACAGCCTTGCTAAACGGAACACCTTCGTCGAGTTTTCCAAAAATATAAGAAAGAGAACCAGACATAATTCCGTTGAAACTTGTAAGTTTATCACCAGATTTATAAAGATTCTGCAAAGTATCAATAATTGGAAGTCCAGCACCAACGTTTGTTTCATAAAGGAAGCGGCGGTGCATTTTATTTGCTGTACGGCGAAGCTCATGGTAGAAATTAATATCCATAGAGTTTGCACGCTTGTTTGGAGTTGCAATGCTCATTCCGGCATTCAAAATATCAAGGTAACGCTCTGGCAAATCATAAGAAGCTGTACAATCTACAAAAACCGGATTAAGCGGCTTTTTTTCGCGAACAAACTTAATGATATCATCAACATTCTGATTTGAATTGAACGGGAAGTCCGGCTTTTTCATCTGGTCGCGCCAATTGCTCAAATCAAGTCCATCTTCGTTCAAAAGCATACCGTCGATTGTTGTGATACAAAGCACTTTAATATCTACATTTTCTTTAAGAAGCTTTTCTCTCTGGTCGCGGATCTGGTCGATCATTGTTCCACCGATAGTTCCGGCACCAAAAGCAAACACTTCGATTGTCTGTGCTGTATGGAAGAAGAACTGATGTACAGCTTTAACCGCAGTATCAGCATATTCATTTTCAATAACAGCAGAAATACAACGCTCTGAACTACCCTGAGCAATTGCAAGAATATTGATATCCTGGCTTGAAAGAGCGTTGAGGAATTTTCCAGCCACTCCGCGGTTAGCAATCATTCCGTCACCAACAACGCTTACAATTGCACAGTCTTTGCGAACTTCAATCGGATCAATAAGTTTTTCGCGGATTTCAAGTTCAAATTTAGCTTCAAGAGCATCTTTTACAATATCAGAATCTGCATCACGAACGCAGAAAGAAATTGTATATTCAGAAGAAGACTGAGTAATCAACAAAATAGAAGAGCCGGCACCAGAAACAGCAGAGAAAATCTTACTTGCCATACCAGTTCGGCCGCGCATAAGAGAGCCGCCTACACTAATCATAGAAACATGCTTAAGCGAAGAAATACCGCAAATGCTTGATTTTCCGCGACTTTCAAAAGGACCTTTTCCAATGCGTGTTCCGCGTGCACTTGGGTTATGACTGTTCAAACTCCAAGCTTCAATACCTTTTGCCTGAAGTGGAGCAATTGTTTTTGGATGCAAAACTTTTGAACCAAAGAACGAAAGTTCCATTGCTTCTTCATAAGACATATCATCTACGAGAATTGCATCTTTTACAACACGAGGATCGGCCGTATAAACGCCGTCTACATCAGTCCAAAACTCTACGCGCTTTGCACGAAGCGAAGCACCAATAATTGCAGCAGAAAAATCTGAACCGTTGCGGCCAAGCAAGCCCATAACAGGCTTTGTTCCAGTTCCGCCGTTCCAAGTACAAATAAAGCCCGGGAACAAAAGAATGCGAGTCTGGCTAGGAGAAGCACCGTCGCGGTATTGAGCACAAGCTTCATTACAAGCAGAATAATCAGCTTCTCCCTCTTTTTGATTTCCAGTTGTAAAAACAAATTTTCGGCTGTCTAAGAAGATAACGCTCTGTTTCTTTGCAAGAAGAACGCTTTCCATAATTGGAGCAGAAAGAAGTTCTCCCATACCCATAATGCGGCAATGAACTGTATCAGGACATTCACCAAAAGATACACAGCCAGCAAGGAGCTTTTCGAGTTCTCCAAAATTCGGCTCAATTTTGGCCATTGTTTTTTCAGCATCAAAACCTGCAAGTTTTGACTGAAGTTCAAGACAGATTTCGTTATGAGTGTTGCGGATATCGTTTACATAATTTGTGCCCGAAATGCCGCTAATGCAGGCATCAATTGCAGACTGAAGAGTATTTGAAACCCCAGCTGCAGCACTAACAACAACACTAAGTCTGTCTTCTTTTGCGCGGTTGATAATAATATCCGCAGAAGCAAGAATGCGTCGGGCATTTGCCATCGACGTTCCACCGAATTTGAGAGTAATCATAAAACCACCTTGCCAAAGTCCGCAATTTCCCCGAATATCCGGGCGAGTTCATCAAATTCTGTCATTGTGTACTAAAGTATGTCATCCCAAACTTATTTCGGGATCTATAGTTGGATAACCTAAAAAATGCTTTCGCATTTTTTTTAACGGTTTCCAATTGAACAACGCCCGCCAGCGGGCTTACACAAGATGCTGAAACATGTTCAGCATAACAGAAGCTGATGAATCGGAAATCAGCTATGTAAAATAATAATGTTCTTTTATAATATTGAATTAAACAAATAATAGCAATTACTAAAATCTGATATTACTTAAGCTTTTCTTCAAGTTCTTGAAGAAGCATAATATTAAGCCCGCGTTTTTCAATTTTTTTGCGGTGTTCAGGATTCGGCTCTTTTATAAAAACGGCTGTTCCACGACCTGTAAGATGCTCGCCGGTCATTCCGCCGTTATCATAAATCTTTTTTACAAGCTCAAAAGCAAAATCAACATCATGCAGAATTTTTGAATCCAATTCAAAACGCTCGCCAAGAACAGTTTTAAAATGAGGCATAGGCGAAGTTTTTCCATAAAGCCGCTTGATTTTTTCTGTCGTTTCACGGCGATACGCACGCTCTGCAGCCTGCTCCAAAATCTGCTCATTAGAAACAAAATGTGTTTTATTTTCGCTGATAATCTGCTCAACAGAAAGGCCGGTTCTCATACATTCAGCTTTCAGGCAAAGCATAGTCATAATCGCATCATCTTCAGATTTATGACTTTGATATTTAGAAACATTCACGCCAAATTCCTGCGCCCATTCCACAAGTTTCTGCTTTTTTTCGTATTTTTTTTCAAGGTATCGTTCCAAATCAAAAGCTCTAAACTGAATATAAGGAAGATTATAGCGCTCGCAGGCATCATTTACAAAACCAACATCATTAGAAACTGCAAAACCTGCAATATAACGATTTCCGGTTGTAAAAAGACGTTTAATGTCTTTATAATAACTTTCAAAATTTGGCTTAATACGAAAATAATCTTTAGAATAAGCCAGCTTGCAGTCCCCTTTTCCAGAAAGCAAATACCAGTCAAAATCGCATTCGGGATTCATAACAACATCTTCGCTTTCGATGATATTCAAATCATCATCACAAATTACATAACCAAGCGAACAGATTTTTCCCACTCCGTCAAAAGTATTTGCACACTCGCAATCAAAAAAAACAAAACTCTTATGATTCATTCTTTTATTATATCAAATAAGACGGGTATAGTCTTCCCCGCTCTTATTTAAAACGATAAAAACGGGGAATGAAAAAATCTATTTTATCTGAATAACTGTGGCAGTTTTTCTGCTTTTTTAACAGCTTCTTCTAAAGAAAGCCCCGTAAAATCCTGAGCACTAATCCAGCGGCCGCTTTTTTTATCATCAACAAAAGCACCAACTACAATTCCAGGAATTACGCTGTCTGGGTCGTTTGGCGCTTTTGGTCCGCCAAGATCTGTTCTGCACCAGCCAGGATCTACAAGATTTATACAAACGTCTGTTCCGTCCAGTTTGCAAGCAAGATCAGAAGTAACTTTATCTAAAGCCGCTTTACTTGCGCTGTAACCGGCTTGTTCCGGCTCATTACGAATTCCGCTTGTTGTATTAATTACCCGTCCCCAGCCGCGCTCAATCATTTTTGGAATAAAACGATAGCAAAGCATCATCGGAGCAATTGTATTAATCACAAAACTTTTTTCGTAATCTTCTACGGGAGTTTTATAATAATCTACACGATATGCAATTTGAACCGCTGCATCGTTAAATAAAATTTCAACAGGCTTTCCACGCGCTTCAATTTCGCTCATCATTGCAACAACCTGAGAAAGATCGCTTAATTCTGCAGCAATATCATAAGCTTCAACACCCATAGAGCGAACTTCTTCAAGAACAGCTTTTGTATGTTCAAGTGAACGGCTATGCAGAATCAGATTGCAGCCTTTTTCGGCCATAAATTTTGCAATTCTATATCCAATTCCACGGTTTGCACCTGTAATAAGAGCCCATTTTCCTTTTACGTCTGTCATTTACAAAACTCCTTAGTTGAGATCTTCCAACGGCAAAATCACAAAATCTTATAAAGTAGCGTTTGCTGCAAGCTTATAAATTTGGGCAACATCATCTGAACTTAAATGAACAAAGCCACCTGTGCGTCCGTCTCCAAGTCCAAGTTTCTTTACAAGAGTTGGAATATCTTCTTCTTTTGCACCAAGTTCGGCAAAATTAATTGGCATACCAATAGAATGCAAAAACTCTCTAAAACGGCGGATTCCTTCAAGCGCAGTTGCTTCAGGATTCGCAAAATCCATTTTGCAGCCCCAAACTCTTGTAGCCCACTGACAAAAACGCATAACATCATGCTTATAAACATAAGTCATCCAGGCTGGCATAATTACTGCAAGGCCTGCTCCGTGAGCGCAGTCGTAAAGACCGGAAAGTTCGTGTTCAATTCCGTGACTGTTCCAGTCCTGCTCACGACCAACGCCTACAATATTATTATGCGCAACCATTCCCGCCCACATTATATTTGCGCGCGCTTCATAATCATTTGGGTTTGCAATAACTTTTGGCGCTTCATGAATCATAGAAAGCAAAACACCTTCACAAAGCCGGTCTGTTGTTTCAACATTTTTTGTGTTAGTAAAATACCGTTCACAAACATGTGCCATAATATCAGTTGCACCACACGCTGTTTGATATGGTGGCAAAGTTTGAGTTAAAGCCGGATTCAAAATTGAAAACTTTGGGCGAAGCATATCATTTCCAAAACCACGTTTTACCATTCCGTCTTTTTTTGTAATTACTGTATCAGGAGAACCTTCACTTCCGGCAGCGGCAATTGTCAAAATTGTTGCAACAGGAAGAGCTGCTTTTGGCTGAGCTGTATAACTGTAAAAATCCCAGAAATCGCCTTCATAACAAACGCCCATTGCAATTGCCTTTGCGCTGTCAATTACAGAACCGCCGCCAACTGCAAGAATAAAATCAACGGCATTTTTGCGGCACAATTCAATTCCTTCATAAACAAGATCATCAAGAGGATTCGGGTGAACTCCACCGAGTTCTACAAAATCAATACCCGCAGATTTTAGTGATTCACGAACTCTTCCCAAAAGCCCAGATTTTTCCGCAGACTTTCCGCCAAAATGAAGAAGCACTTTGCTTCCGCCAAATTCCTTTACAAGACTTCCCGCCTGTTTTTCAGTATCCTTTCCAAAAACAAATTTTGTAGGACTGTAAAATGTAAAATTTTCCATAAATGTTTCTCCTTTGAATTTTTTACACAAAAAATCTGCATTGCAGCTATTATGATTTTCAAAAACCCGTTTTTTTTTAAGCCTTGAACCAATTTAGTTTCTTTAAATATAATCTATTATATAGAATAAATAGCACATAAAACTATCAAATAATGGTATAAATCTATTTTCAAAGCAAAATCAAACACCTTCAAAAATAAATAAATTTCTTTCCCTTAAATAAATTCCGTGCGATAATATTAACTATCAGGATAGTTATAATTTTCAGAGGGATTTTATGAATAAAAAGAAACGAACATTATACTTTACAATTATCATACCCGCAATTCTGATTTCAATTATAGGAACCTTATTTATTACTATTTTTCAAACAGAAAGCTCAAGAAGCATAATGACAAAACTTGATGCCGAAAAAATCCACGATTACCCGGATTTAATCATTCAAGTTATTGAAGAAGAAAGAATCGGCTTGCGCGATACCGCACGATATATCTCTGAAACAAACAAAATAAACGACAATTATATTATTAATGTTGAAAAACTTGCGCTTACTTTTGATTTGTACAATGTAATGCATGTTACAGCATCAGGCGACGTAATACACTCATTTTTGAATACAAGAGTCAAAACAAAAAGCGAATACGCAGCAATTCGAGATGCACTTTCGGGAAAAGAATCAAGTTATATTTCTGTAAAAGATAATGAAGTTATTTTAGTTTCTGCCGCGCTTGCAGGCGAAAACGTTATTATAATAGAAAAAGAAATCACAAAACCTTCGTTCATTGAGCTTTACGCAGGTCTTATGGACGTTGTAATGACTATTTTTATAGATGATGTTCGTGTTTCAACAAATATCCGCGACGAAAAAACAAACACTTATCTTGTTGGAACAAAACTCAATAATGATAAAATTTACAATGAAGTTTATACAAATCATCAGCCTTATCATGGAAAAAACGTTATTCTCGGAAAAAAATACGAAACAATTTATGCGCCTTTAGATAATTATGATGGCGAAAAAACAATGCTTTTTATGGGAATTTCAAGTGAAAGCATAAATGACATGGCTCGAAGAATTACAAGACAATCGCTTGGAATTATTCTTGTTGTAATTTATGTTTTGATTATTGCAATTGTGATTATTGCAGCTTTTGCAATTTTAAATCCATTAAAGCAAAATGTAAAAGCCTTTGGCTCACTAAACGGAAATTCCGGCATTGCAGATATGACAATTCGAATTCCAATTCATCAAAATAATGAAATTGGCGCAATGGGAATTGAAATCAACAAATTTATTGATACTCAGCACAATTTGCTTTCTAAAGTAAAAGACGCCTGCGATTCGCTTGGAAACGTTGGTTTGAACTTAGCTTCATCTTCGCAGCAATCTGCAAGTGCAATTTCGCAGATTCTTACAAACATTGACAGCGTAAAAAAATCAATTGATAAACAAAACGAAGCACTTTTGCAGGTTAAAAAAGAACTCAACATTAACTCAACTGATATTAAGAAACTTGATGGTCTTATTGAAAATCAATCGGCCGGAATTGTAGAATCTTCAGCCGCAATCGAAGAAATGATCAGCAATATTGATTCTGTAACGCGTTCTATTTTGAAAATGTCAGAAGAATATACTGAACTCATAAAAATCACCGAAGAAGGAAAGCAAAGACAGGAAGAAGTTTCAACTCATGTTATGAATATGTCTGAACAATCAAACAGACTTGCCGATGCAAACACGGTTATTACACAAATTGCAGAACAAACAAACCTTCTTGCTATGAATGCTGCAATTGAAGCTGCTCACGCGGGTGAAGCGGGAAAAGGTTTTGCGGTTGTTGCAGACGAAATTAGAAAACTTGCTGAAGATTCGGCTTCGCATTCTAAAATGATTGAAGAGCAAATTCTGGACATTATTAAGAGTATTGCGAATGTTGTAAGTTCTTCGGATCTTTCGCTGCAAAGTTTTGAACAGATTACTGATAAAATTGATACAACGGACAATATTGTTCAACAGATAAATAACGCAATGAAAGAACAGCAGGCTGCTTCAAAACAGGTTTTGATTGCGCTGCACGAAGTAACTGATGTAACTTCGCAGGTTCAGACAACTTCAAAAGGTCTTTCGCACGGCGTTGAAACTGTAAATAATTCGAGCACAAATCTTGAAATGATTTCGAGAACGGTTTCTGGCAGTATGGAAGAAATTTCTTCTGGAATTACGGAAATTAATAGTTCGGCACAAAATGTTTCAGATATGTCTATTAAAACAAAAGATAATATCGAAACACTTTCGGGAATTGTACAAAAATTCAAACTTGATTAGAAACCTAAGATTCAAAAGTTTGAGCTTCGCGAATCTGTTTTAATGAAAATCCCTGGCGGATTAAGGCGGCGGTAAGTTTATCGCCGCTTTTGTTTTTTGCAAGTTTTTCGTAAGCCTTTTTGCAGATTTCTGATTCATCGTGTTCGCCAAAAAACTCGTTTAGCGCTTCACTTGCAACGTCGCGAGAAATCCCCCGACTACTAAGTTCGGCCAAAAGCCTGCTTCTGCCTTCATAATGATTAATTTTTCGAGTATTAAGCCATGCAGTTGCAAAACGGAGATCGCTCAAATAACCGCGCTTTTCCAAATAACTTAGCGCGGCTTCCACATATTTTTTATCAAATTTTTTTTCGATTAATTTTCTTGTCAGTCCAAAGCGGCTTTGCTCAGCGCGTGCAAGATAAGAAACCGCCTTAAGTTCGGCTGCACAAGAAAGCCCTGCGTCAAGCAAAAATCCAGTTTCTGTTTCATCAAAATCAGCACCAACATCAATTTTTTCAAAAAGATTTTCTGGAAGATATTCTTTTCGCACAAAAAAAGCGCTTCCCTCTTGTGGTGCAACTTTAAACATTCCGCTGTATGAAGTTTCTGCAATCGATTTTATAATCATAATGTAATTGTGAATTATAATTATATTAAGGTCAATATAAAATAAAATTTCTCCAGAGTTAAAAAGAACACAAAGAATCAATAAAATAAAAAACTCTGTGCACTCTTTAGCTCTGTGAGTAATAAAAAAAACAATGCCGTAAACGCCATGTTTGGTTAAAATAAAAAAAACTCGGCCAAGTGACCGAGTTTTGTAAAAAGTTCTGTAACGAACTTGTATAAACTAACGCTTTGAGAACTGGAAGCGGCGACGAGCACCCTTCTGTCCGTACTTCTTACGCTCAACCATACGAGAATCGCGTGTGAGGTATCCGTTAGCTTTGAGAGATGTACGAGCATCTGGATCAATCTGAACGAGAGCGCGTGAAATGCCATGCAAGCAAGCAGATGCCTGACCGTTCATACCGCCACCCTGTACGTTGATAAGAACGTCGTATTTTGTATTCATTGATGTAACGAGAAGAGGCTGCTGAACAACCTGAATCTGCTCTGCTGTTGCAAAGTATTCTTTTACATCTTTACCATTTACTACGATTTTTCCTGAGCCGTCGCGAACAAATACGCGGGCTACAGCAGTTTTTCTTCTTCCTGTTCCAATAGCAATATTCTTTACCATTTTCTAACTCCCGTATTAAAGTTCAATTGGCTGCGGATTCTGTGCAGCATGTGGATGTTCAGAACCAGCGTAAATCTTTACGTTATCCATCATCTTGCGACCAAGTCTTCCGTGTGGAAGCATACCTGCTACAGCAATTGCCATAGGATCTGTTGGGTGTTTTTCGAGAAGCTTTTCATAAGTATGAGCGCGAAGACCACCAACGAAACCTGTGTGATGATAATAAATCTTTTTCTGTTCCTTACCGCCAGTAACTACAGCTTTTTCTGCATTAATGATTACAACATAATCACCCATAAGCTGATTCTTTGTGTAAGTTGCTTTGTTCTTACCACGTGCAATATAAGCTGCCTTTGCAGCAACACGTCCAAGAGGTTTTCCGGCTGCGTCAATAACGTACCATTTGCGAGCCTGTTCGTATTCTTTAACGAAAATAGTTTCCATGATATACCTTACTATAAAATAAAAGTTTATCTGCGGTTCTGGAATCTTGCATCTGATTCAAAAACTGCCTTGGATTTTCGATGAGCAGTCAAAAATCCAATAACGGGTAAAGTATATTATCAGATTTCAACACTTTATGTCAATGCTACTGCTGGTCATTTTTAGCAGCATCTTCTTTTTTTGCTTCTTTTTTATCTTTAATATCAGCTGCACCAATAAAAAGACAAATAAGGCCAATAAGAGCCGCACCAACTGGAGCGCCGCCTTTCAAAAAAGCAATAACTTCTGAACCCCAATTAAGCGGACCAAAAGGAAGCACAGAAAAAACTGTAAAAGCAATAAATATAAGTCCAAGAATAATAGAAATCATTTTTAACCTCGTATTTTAAGCATAATCTAATTATCAAAACCTTTCAACTAATTTTTTGTATATTGACATAATCTGTGATATAATGCATTTTATCGTTTAGACATTTTACATTGAGAAAACGACCCAGGCTTGCTAAGTTTTTGATTTGATGTTAGCCCTGCGTTTGCAGGATGTCCGCAAGGACAATCATTATTAGATTGAGGTTACTTGAATGAAAGGAAGTCAGGTTACCATTGATCATGTATCCAAGAAATTTGGCGACTTTGTTGCCCTGGATGACATCAACTTTACTATTAAGCCGGGAGAATTCTTTTCGCTTCTCGGTCCTTCTGGATGCGGTAAAACAACCCTTCTCCGCATTATCGCCGGTTTTGAATCCCCAGATGACGGAGTGGTTCTTTTTGATAAAAAGAATGTAATTCCGCTTTCGCCGGACAAAAGACCTTCAAACACAGTTTTTCAAACTTATGCGCTTTTTCCTCATATGACCGTTTATGAAAACGTTGCTTTTTCTCTGCGTTTGAAAAAACTCCCGAAAGATGAAATTGATAAAAAGGTTAGAAAATACGTTCATCTTGTTCAGCTTGATCAGCATATTAACAAAAAACCAAACCAGCTTTCGGGCGGACAAAAACAGCGTGTTGCAATTGCACGCGCTCTTATAAACGAGCCAAAAGTTCTTTTGCTTGATGAACCGCTTTCAGCCTTAGACGCAAAACTTCGTACCAATCTTTTGATTGATCTGGATCGCATTCACGATCAGATTGGAATTACTTTTATTTACGTTACTCACGATCAGTCAGAAGCCCTTTCTGTTTCAGACAGAATTGCCGTAATGAATTTTGGCCATGTTTTGCAGATTGGAACTCCTTACGAGATTTACGAAAGCCCTGCAACTCAGTTTGTAGCTCAGTTTATTGGAGAAACAAATCTTTTTGATGCTGAAGTTGTAGATTGTGTTCCTCATAAAGACGCTGCCGGAAACGATGATTTTATGGCAACACTAAGTGTTCCAGAGCTTGGAAAACAGGCTCCACTTGCAACAGACACAGCCGCAGAAGCAGCGCTCGACCGTTTTATGCAGGTTACAGATTACGAGCATACTGACAAAGGTCAGAAAGTAGCTTTCACAATCCGCCCTGAAAAAATCAGAATTACTCTTGAGCCACCTTCAACCGGCGGCCGCACAGACATTAACGTTTTTAGCGGCGTTGTTGAAGAACCGATTTATTCGGGATTTCAGTCTAAATTCTATGTAAAACTCGCTACTGGAAAGGTAATCAAGGTGTTTAAGCAGCACACTGACTATATGGACGACGGGCCTGTTATTCAATGGAAAGACAAGGTTTATGTTTCATGGTCTGCAGAAGACGCTTACATTGTTGAAGACATCGACAAGTAGGTTACATTTTTTTAGATGTCAGGTTCTGAATATGAAGGATAAAAAATTATCTAAAGAAATACGGGATTCTCGCGTTGGCCTCTTTTATGGCTGGAACATGGGAATCTGGTTTCTCATTTTTTTTGTTGCGCCGCTTATTATCATCTTTATTTATAGTTTTTTGAAAAAAGGTGTTTACGGCGGCGTTGACTGGAAGTTTTCTCTAAAGGCTTACCGCCAGATGTGCAAGCCGGAATATGGGCTTATTGTTTTACGCACACTAAAAATCACAATAATTTCTACTATAATAACGATTCTTGTGGCAATTCCAAGTGCGTATGCAATGGCTCGCAGCCGCCACCAAACTTTCTTTTTATTTTTGATTATCATTCCATTTTGGACAAATTCTCTTATCCGCATTTTTGCCTGGATGAGCATTTTGAACAACGACGGAATTTTAAATCAGATTTTGATGAAACTGCATTTGATTAAAGATTATGTGCCGTTTTTGTATAATACAAAGGCCGTTATTTTAGTTAGCGTTTACATGTACATTCCATATGCTGTGCTTCCAATTTTTACAGCAGTTGACCGCTTTGATTTTTCATTGCTGGAAGCTGCCCGCGATCTTGGAGCAACAAAGCCGCAATCTATGTTTAAGGTTTTAATTCCAGGAATCAGAAGCGGAATTATTTCGGCATTGATTTTTACATTCATTCCGATTTTTGGTGCTTATACAGTTCCACTTTTGGTTGGCGGAAAAGATTCTTATATGCTTGGAAACATCATTGTAGACCAGGTTCAAAAAACTCGTAACTGGCCGCTTGCAGCAGCGTTCTCTATGGTAATTACGCTGATTTCTGTTATTGGAATCATCATGATTACAAAATCAAACTCAAAAGACGCTCAGCTTAAGAAAAAGAATACAAAAGAAGATAATTACGTTGGAGGTGTACAATAATGGCAAGAAATCTTTTTGTACTATTCCACGATGCATTTGCAACAAAAAATAAGCCGCGCTCCGAAAACGCCCGCCACGCAAAACGTGCCTGGAAGCACCGCGTTCCAAAATTTTCGTTCTCAAAATGCGTGCTCTGGCTCACAATAATATTTTTGTTTCTGCCGCTCTTCGTAATCATCGTTTATTCGTTCAACGAAAGCAAAGGCGCAGAATTTACAAAAGTAAGCCTAACCTGGTACAAAGAACTTTTCTTTAATTCAAAAGCGCTTTGGCAGGCTCTTTTAAACAGCGCGCTTATTGCATTTGCTTCGGCAGCAGTTTCTACCGTACTTGGAACAATGGCTTCAATCGGCATAAACTGGTACAATTTTAAAGGCAAAAAGTTTATACAAACACTCACCTATCTTCCAATGGTTTTGCCAGAAGTTATTATTGGTATTTCAATGGTAATTTTCTTTAGCGGAATTCATCTTCCGCTTGGACTTTTTACCGTTTTTGCAGCTCACACAACTTTTTGTCTTCCATTTGTTTTTCTTATGGTAAATGCCCGCCTCGACGAATTTGATTATTCAATCGTAGAAGCTTCACACGATCTTGGAGCAACCGAAGCCCAAACAATGTTTAAGGTTGTTGTTCCAGCCATTATGCCGGGAATTCTTTCTGGCTTTTTAATGGCAGTTACAATGTCTCTCGAAGATTTTGTAATTACATTCTTTGTTGCAGGGCCAGGTTCAACAACTTTACCACTTTACGTTTATTCTATGATTCGTTTTGGCGTTTCACCAGTAATAAACTCACTTTCAGTTATTATGATTATTTTTACCTGTGCAATTGCATTCCTTTGCCGAAAAGGCTTAAAAGGATTTGCTGCAGGACATTAACACCCCGAACTTGTTTCAGGGACTATTATAGGAGATTTTAGAATGAAAAAGATTGCACTTGCAATTATGGCACTCGTTGCTGTAGCTTTCACATTCACCTCTTGCGGTGACACAAAAGATGACGGAACTCTTTACCTTTATAATTGGACTTACTACACACCAGATTCTGTTCTTCAGGCATTTGAACAGGAATTCAACTGCAAAGTAAAGGTAGACACATTCGATTCAAACGAAGTTATGTATGCAAAACTTAAAGCCGGTGCAAAAGGTTATGATATTACATTTCCTTCGCAGGACTACACTTCTATTATGATTAATCAGAAAATGGTTCAAAAAATCAACCAGGCAAAGTTTACAAACAAGAATTATATAAATCCGGCATGCAGAAATCTTATGACTTTTGACCCAGATATGCAGTATCAGGTTCCATATTATCTTGGAATGGCTGGAATTGCCGTAAACAAGCAGAAAGTAAAAAATTACGAAAAATCATGGAACATTTTTGCCCGCACAGATCTTAAAGGCCATATGTCTATGATGGACGATATGCGCGAAGTTATTGGAGACGCGCTTGCTTATCAGGGACTTTCTGTAAACACAGTTGATGAAGAAAAACTCCAGACTGCAGCAGAGCTTATTAATACTGAATGGAAACCAAATCTTGTAAAATTTGATGCCGAAGGTTTTGGAAAATCTTTTGCTTCAGGTGATTTCTGGGTTTGCCAGGGTTATGCAGAAGTTATATTTGGCGAAGTTCCAGAAGACAAACAGGAAGATATGATTGATTTCTTTATTCCAAAAGAAGGCGGTCCGCAGTATCTCGACTCAATGGTAATTCTTAAAGGTGCAAAACATTACGATCGCGCGAATGATTTTATCAACTTCATTCATCGCCCTGAAATTTATGCAATGTTCCTTGATGAATTCCGTTTCCCAGGTTTTGTAAATACAGAAGCAGATAAACTTCGCAAAACAGTTCCAATGTACAAAGCAGAAGAAATGGAAAACGGAGAACTCAAACTCGACGTTGGAGAAGACCTCGAAAAGTTCAACGAAAAGTGGGAAACAATCCGCTTTACAGCTAACTAAAAATCTGTTTTACTACAAACTAAAATTTGACTTATGCCCATTTTGGACTTAACATATAATTACGGAGAAAGAAAAACGTATTAATGTAGGTAACTAATGGGCATAAACCTGTCTTGCATTCTTGATAATATAGCCGCGCCAGTAATTGCAGTAACTCCTGTAAAAGATGATTCTGGTAAAATAATTGATTTTTATATCATTTATAAAAATGAAGAATTAAACAAAACTGCCGGCTTTATCATTCAAAACAAGTCAAAATGGTCTGAATTTTCTGAAAACATCACTTCAAACATTCCCTGGTTTAAAATGGCCCTGGATTCAATAGCCGGCCGTTATTATGATGATGTAAAATATTTTTCGCCTTCTACGCAAGCCTGGTATAAAATCGAAATGAATTATATTGCCAGCGAAAAGTACATCATAATCACTTTTATAAACATAACTTCAGAACGCGAATATTACAAAAAACTAAAACAAACTCTTGTTACCGACACAATGACAGGCTTTAACAATCGCGCAGGTTTTTCTGATATTTTTGCAATCACACTACAAAACGCACGTTTTAAAGGTTATTACGCGGCACTTCTTATAATTGATATTGATAATCTGCAAAGTATAAATGATTCAATGGGAAGCGCTGCCGGCGACAAACTGATTATAAACGTTGCAAAAGTTTTAAAACAATTTCAGCGCGATTACATCAAAATATTTCGATACGGCGATGATGAATTTGCGCTTATAATCAGCAATTTTGAATCAAATGATTCGCTGGCAAACTTTATAGATTGTATTTACGACGCTTTTCAAATGAAGCAGATTTTTGTTTCCGGTGGAATTTCGATGTTTCCGACAAACACCGAACAAAAAGACGAAATGATTCGCTTTGCGGATATGGCCGTTCATTATGCAAAGAAAAACGGAAAAAATACTTTTGTGTATTTTGAACCAGAAATGCAGCGCGTTTTCATTCAGCATTTGACTCTGCAGGCAAAAATGAATACAGCGCTTATTGAAAGCAATTTTACGCAATATTATCAGCCGCAATTTGATATTCAAACTGGGAAACTTCGCGGTTTTGAAGCCTTAATACGATGGAATGATAACGAACTTGGAAACATTGAGCCTTCGGTTTTTATTCCGCTCGCAGAAGAAACCGGACTTATAGTTCCAATCGGGCGTTGGGTTTTACAAACGGCAATTACAACGCTAAAAACCTGGCAAACAAAATATAATTTTTCGGGAATAATTTCGGTAAATGTTTCTCCGATTCAGCTTTTATCAGGAAATTTTACGCAGGAACTTTTTGATTTAATAAATGAATACAAGATTTCTCCGGCATTGCTTGAAATTGAAATCACAGAAGGCGTTTTAATTAATAGAATGGGTGACGCAATAGAAAAACTTCGCCAGATAAAAGCAATGGGAATTCGAGTTTCGCTTGATGATTTTGGAACTGGATATTCTTCGCTCAGCTATCTTCAAATGCTTCCGCTAAACACACTTAAAATTGATAAAGTTTTTATAAATGATATAACTTCTTCAAACGGCGTACAAGCCACAATTACCCGCTCAATTATTGATATGGTTGAAAAAATGGGACTTGAAACAATTGCAGAAGGAGTTGAAAATCCGGAACAGCTTGAACTTTTGAATAAATTCAACTGCAATTTTGTTCAAGGATTTTTGCGTGGAAAACCTATGCCTTATAACAACTGCGATGCGTATCTTGCAGGAGATACAAATGCAATCTGGAAGAATCAAGACTAAAGTTTTTGGCAAGCGGGAATGCTCGCCGCACTAATTGCTGTCGGCCCGATATTCAACGTAGCGAACTCGGCCTTCGGCAACCGCCCGCCTAACTTCCCGCTCACGTCCACTTAGCGCAGATTTTCCAGTTTTCACTTCGATTAAAAGAACTTCAGAAACATTATCGCCTTCACTTAAACCGGGAAAAGCAACGAAGTCTACAGGTTTCCCGATAAATCGCGCGTCCGCCGGCTTGCACGGAAATCCCGGCAAAAAAGGCGCAACCTGCTCCGCAACCTGCCCGCCAATCACCGAGCGCGAACGTTTTATTGCATCCGCGCGAATTCCCGTATTTTTCTTATGCAGCCGCACGGTTTGTACAATCAATAAAATCATTAGAATTCCGCAAAAAATCCCCGTTCCCAAAGAAATCCCCGCGGCGGCCGCCAATTGTTTTATGTAACTTATAATCATTTTAATCATTTTTACAATATAAACCGAAAATGACGATAATAAAAGAGTCATTTTTCTAATTTTAACTTAAATGAATTTGAATTTATACTTAAAAAACGGAATTGCAGTAAAGACGAAATACACTCTGAGCGTCTTTACAGACTTGCTAATTACCAAAAACGCGAATTGAGTATTTCGCCTTTATGGAAATTCCGTTTTTTAATTAATATAAACTTAGGTTTCAGGAGGTTTTTCCTAAAATGAATAAAACAAAGATTTTCACGCTCGCAATGGCGACTTTTTTAATTTCAAACTCGCTATTCGCACAGGAAAACGCAAAACTTTTTAAATTTAATCATAAAAAAGGCAACGCAGTTTCGCACGTTGCAACTGTTGAAGAAGAAGCCTATTTAAATGGCAGGCTCAATAATCGAACTCAATTCATCAACCGAACTTCAACAACTGTTCTCGAAACAGACAGCAACAAAACAGCCCTTTTGAACACTCACTATATGACAACTCAAAATAATTTTATCAATTCAACTGGAAGAACTCTCAGCTGGGGCGAAGAAGAATTTGTGAAAATCTATCGCGATGAAAACGGCCAGCTTCACGATTCGGATAACGAAGCTCTTCCAACGGTTCAAAGTGTTCCGTCATTTTCTGATAAAAAAGTTTCGCCTGGCCAAAGCTGGACGAGCGAAGGTCTTGAAGTTCACGATTGCAAAGAACTTTTTAATATGAATGAACCGATTCAGATTCCTTTTACAGCAACCTACACTTACATTCAAGATGAAGAAAAAGACGGAAAAACGCTTAGTCTTATTGAAGTTCAATATGATTTTTTGCAGGATAATCTGAAGGAAAAAAAATATGCCAATCGAGGCTGCACTTACGCCGGAACAAAAGGACAAGCGGCACAGAAAATCTGGTGGGACAATGAAATTGGCGAACTCGACCATTACACCGAAGAATTTGTGATTTATATGTACGATACTTACGGAAACTCTTTTATTTTTAAAGGAACTGCACATGGCGAAGTAACTGAATATAAATCTGTAAACGATTCTGAAAACGTAGAAAAACTTCAGCAAAAAGTTGAAAAATATAAACTTGATAACATTTCTGTAAAGCAAGGCGAAAAAGGTCTTACAATCAGTTTGGATAATATTCAGTTTGAACCAGATTCCGACAGACTTCTTCCATCAGAAATCAAAAAGCTCGAAAAAATCGGAGAAATTCTAAAAGAATTTAAAAATGATCTTTTGATTACCGGCCATTGCGCAGCACGCGGAAGTGTAAAAGCTCAGCAGCAATTATCAGAAGAACGAGCCCAAGCGGTTGCAGATTTTCTTATCAAAAATCAGATTCGCGACAAATACCACATTTTCACGCAAGGAAAAGGCGCAACCGAACCAATTGCTTCAAACAACACCGAAGAAGGCCGCATAAAAAACCGCCGTGTTGAAATTACGATTATGGATTAATCAACTACTGAAATAAATGTCATTAGTTGATTGACGCATTTTTGCTTTGCAAAAAGTGCTTAAAAACAGAACCGCTCAATTGCCAACATGGCAACCGGCTCTGTTTTTTCAAAACCGACAAATTAGCCGCCTTCTTTACGCGCAATCTTCCTTTCCATAAAAAGCCGGATTTTTCTATTTGGCCGCTGTCTTTTAGTTGATTTACAACTTCAACGGTATCTTTGTGAGTCCAGATATTTACACCCAAAAGCGCGCGTTTTTTTTGATTTAATTTTTCATAAAGTTCGGCTTCAATTTCATCTTCAGAATAAAAATTTCGATGTTTTTTTATAATCTGAAATGTTAGTTCCCAATCTGAAAGCGGCTTTTTAGAATTTTCTTTTTTTGAATTACAATTATCACAACCGCTGCAAACAGCCTGTTCGGCTCCCAATGCATTCAAAAGAACCTGCCTGCGACAGTCTTTAGTTTCTGCAAACTCGCGCATACTAGCTTGCCTTGAACCTTTTGGATAAACTGAATAATCAAGCGAATCTGAAGGGCTCCAAAGCAAAATTGCCTTTGCAACACTTCCATCTCGCCCGCCGCGCCCGGCTTCTTGAATATAAGCTTCGGCCGTTGGCGAAGCCTGCAAATGTACAACAGTTTTTATATCCTTTTTATCAACTCCCATTCCATAGGCACAGGTTGCGCAAAGAACTCCGTTTTTGCTTTCGTAAAACCATTTTTCGGTTTCATCTTTTTCAGATTTTTCCAGGCCGGCATGATAAAACTTTGAAGTGCCGTTGCCAAAACTCAAATTTAATTCCCGCGACATATCTTCTGCTTTATCCCGAGTTCCGCAAAAAATAATCATTGGCCGCTGTTCAGTTTGAGCAAGCAACAATGCTTGTTTTTTCTTGGCCGCTGCATACTTCACAAAATAATGAATATTCTGACGGTCGCTTTCGCTTCGCACAATATGCGCATTTCCGTCAAAAAGAATTTCACAAACACGCTCAAGTACAGAAGGAGACGCTGTTGCGGTAAACGCTGTTATAAGCGGCGGATTCAGCTTTTTTATAACATTTCCAAGACAAAGATAAGCCGGTCTAAAAGAATCACCCCATTCTGAAACACAATGCGCTTCATCAATTGCAATATGCCGAATCTCAAACTCTTTAAGCTGCTCTAAAAGGGCTTCATTTTGCAAAACTTCTGGATTTGCTATTATGATTTTTGCACCGTCGCGGATTTTCTGAAAACACAGCTCCCGCTCTTTTGCACTTTGGCCGCCTCTGAGCATAACACTTTTTAGATTTCCCTCTTGCATTCGTCTCTGCTGATCGCTCATTAAAGCCAAAAGCGGATAAATTACAAGCGTTGGACCGTCAATCAAAATAGATGGAATCTGAAAACATATAGATTTTCCAGCTCCAGTTGGTAAAAGCACTATCTGACGCCCTTTACAAAAAGAATCATCAGCGTCTCCAATATTTTCATAATCCAAAGGATTTTTGTGATATTCGTATGCTTCCAAAATATTTGCAATCACAAGCCGCTGCCATGGAAAAAGGTATTTTATCCCAAAATTTTCAAAAGCTGTGCGCGTTACTAAATCATCTTGAAGCAAAAAATCTTGTTGATTTTCCATACTTATAATATGGAACAACTTGCAGCTTTTTAGGAAAGATTTTTGATTTTTTTTTGAAAAATTATTCTTCGCCACTTTCGGCGTCTTCGGATTTTTCTTCTGTTTTTTCTTCTTTTGGAGCAGGAGTTGGATTTTGAGCCTTTTGCTTTTTTGGCTTTGGCGGCTTTTTCTTATAAGTTGTAACGAATTTTGCAAATTTGATGATTAAAATCATGGCGATTACAGTTGCAATTACGCGAAAATCTTTTAATACGCCGAGAATAACGGGAATGTAATCTTTTATTGCCATAGTTTTTTATCGGCTTTGCTGTTCCCAATCTTCAATATTTTTTCTATAATAAGCGGCATGGTTGGAATTATTGATTTTAATGCTGGAAATATTACAAGTCTTGAGCGGGCTTTAAAATATCTGAATATTCCGTTTTTGCGCTCAAAAAATCCACAGGATTTAAAAGATTGCGACAGATTTATTTTCCCGGGCGACGGGGACGATTCTTATGCAATGAACGAACTTAAAAAAAGCGGTTTTGATTCTTTTGTAAAAGAACAGGTTACCGCCGGCAAACCACTTTTGGGTATTTGCGTTGGTTCTCAGATTATTTTTGAACATTCTGAAGAAGGAAACGCTCAATGTCTTGGGCTTGTAAAAGGTGAAATCAGACATTTTTATTCGATTAAAACAGAACTTGAAAAGCAAAAAATGAAAGTTCCTCATATGGGCTGGAATAACATTACTTTTGAAAATGGTAACTGCCCTATTTTAGCTGGGATTAAAAATGATTCTGACGTGTACTTTGTTCACTCATTTGTAATTTGCCCGAGTGAGGCTTCGGTTGTAAAAGCCTATACTGATTATGGAATTAAAGTTCCATCTGTGATTCAGAAGGACAATGTGTTTGCCTGCCAGTTCCACCCGGAAAAAAGTGGTGTTACTGGTCTGAAGATTA
>JAGCVK010000023.1 GCA_017962415.1 Treponema sp.
AGGCTTCTGATATTGGCGAAAAGGTAGTTGTACAGGGTGGTACCTTCTTTAATGATGCTATTCTTCGTGCCTTTGAAAAAATTGCCGGCGTTCAGGTTTACCGCCCGGACGTTGCAGGTCTTATGGGCGCTTATGGTTCAGCACTTATTGCGTTAGATCAATGGCAGGATTTAATGATGCCAAAGCCTGGCGAGCCTGAAGGAACTGTACATGATGTTCGTTCTGGAATTGCAACTTTGGAGCAGCTTAATAACTTCCATGTTGAACTTGATCTTCGCCGTTGCGGTAAATGTCAGAACAACTGTCTTCTTACTATTAATACATTCTCTACTGGAGATGAAAAACGTACATTCATTACAGGTAACCGTTGCGAAAAGGGTGCCGAAATTGAAGGTACAGTAATCGATGCAAGTAACAAAAAGAACACAGGACTTGATGATGACGATGCAGGTCCACTTCCAAACCTTTTTGAATGGAAATATAAAAGACTTTTCAACTATGTTCCTCGTAAGCCGGAAGATGCTCCAATGGGAGACGTTGGTATTCCGCGAGTTCTTAATATGTATGAGAACTATCCACTGTGGTTTACGTTCTTTAATGAACTTGGTTTCCGTGTAATTTTGAGCCAGCGTTCAAGCCGTACAGTTTACGAAAAAGGTCTTGAAACAATTCCTTCTGAATCAGTTTGTTATCCTGGAAAAATCAGCCACGGACACGTTGTTTCACTTTTGCAGCGTGGTATTAAGTTTATTTTCTATCCTTGTGCTCCTTATGAATATCAGGAAGATCCTGGAGCTGGAAATCACTATAACTGTCCGATTGTAACAAGTTATCCAGAAGTTTTACGAAACAATGTTGATGAACTTCGCCAGGATCCAACAGTTACTTATATGGATCCGTTCCTTCCAATTTATGATAAGGTGGCTCTTGCTGACCGTCTTTGTGAAGAAATGCTTCCAAAATTCCCAAAACTTACCCGCGACGCAATTGTTTCTGCTGTAGAAAAAGCCTGGTCTGAGCAGGAAAAATTCCGCGAGGAAGTTAGACAGAAAGGTGAAGAAGCTCTCGAAGAAATCATCACAAAGGGTGGACGCGGTATTGTTCTTGCCGGACGACCATATCATCTTGACCCGGAAATCAACCATGGTATTCCAGAAATGATTAACGGACTTGGGCTTGCTGTTCTTACAGAAGATTCAGTTGCTCATCTTGGAAATATTGAACGCCCGCTTAGAATTATTGACCAGTGGGTATATCATAACAGACTTTACCGTGCTGCTCAGTTTGTAAGCGAAATGCCAAGCCTTGAACTCGTGCAGCTTACAAGTTTTGGTTGTGGTCTTGACGCTGTAACTGCAGACCAGGTAGATGAAATTCTTCGTGCTAAGAGCCGTATGTACACTCTTATCAAGATTGATGAAGGAAGTAACCTCGGTGCAGTTCGTATCAGAATCCGCTCTCTTATTGCTGCCGTTAAGGAACGCCGCCGCAATAAAACAAAGCCGGTTATTAAAACTTCAGCTTATAATCGCGTAATCTTTACAGAAGAAATGCGCAAAAACTATACAATTATTGGACCACAGATGTCGCCAATTCACTTTAAGATTTTGGAAAAAGCTTTTGGTGCCTGCGGTTATAACTTTGTTGTATTGGACGCTGTAGATCCTAAGGCTGTAGAAGCTGGTCTTAAGTATGTAAACAATGACGCATGTTATCCGTCATTGCTTGTAGCAGGCCAGATGATTGCTGCCCTTGAAAGCGGCAAGTACGATTTGGACAAAGTTGCGCTTATTATTACTCAAACTGGTGGCGGTTGTCGTGCTACAAACTATATTGGATTTATCCGCCGTGCGCTTAATGACGCGGGCTGGGGACATATTCCAGTTCTTTCTTTGAGCGCACAAGGTTTTGAAAAGAATCCTGGTTTTAAGATTGATTTTTCATTGCTTGATAATCTTGTTAAGGCAATTATGGTGGGCGACGTATTTATGCGCGTGCTTTATCGTACTCGCCCTTATGAAGCAGTTCCTGGCAGCGCAAATCAGCTTTATGAAAAATGGAATGCTCGTGCAGAAGCTCTTTTTACAAAGCGAGTTTCTAATCACGATTATCACAAGCTGATGAAGGGAATTATCCGCGACTTTGATAATCTTGCACTTAAGCCGATTAAAAAGCCTCGCGTTGGTGTTGTTGGTGAAATTCTTGTTAAGTTCCACCCGACAGCAAATAATCAGATTGTTGAAACAATTGAACGCGAAGGTGCAGAATGTGTAATGCCAGACCTTGCAGACTTCTTCTTCTATTCATTCTCAGATGACATTGTTCGACATAGAGATTTGAAGTTCCCAAAGAAATCTGAAGTAATTGCAAAACTTCTTGTTTGGGGCCTTGATTTGTACCGCAAGAAGATGATTAAGTATTTAAACCGAAGCCGACGCTTTACAGCTCCTTCTTCAATTTATGAGTTGATGAAAGGCGTTGATGATATAGTTCAGCTTGGAAATATGACAGGTGAAGGCTGGTTCCTTACAGCAGAAATGGTTGAATTGATTCATGAGGGTGCTCCAAGTATTGCTTGTGTTCAGCCGTTTGCGTGTCTTCCAAATCACGTTACTGGAAAAGGTATGATTAAGGAATTGCGTCGCCGTTTCCCAGAAGCAAATATTAGTGCAATTGATTATGATCCGGGAAGTTCAGAGGTAAATCAGCTGAACCGCCTTAAACTTTTGCTTTCAAATGCACCGGTTGGCAAACATCCAGATGAAGTTGAACAAAATATGATTCGTTTGCCGGACGGAACTTTGGTTGAAGCAGAGATTAGGCTTGCCGCAGGTGCTACAGATACAGATCCAGCTGGAGAAGCTATGCAGGCGTAAGCAAAATCAGGGGGTGTAAAAAATGAAAAAAATTGTATGTCTTATTTTGGCAGTTTGTCTTTCTTTTTCGCTTTTTGCAGCCTATAACCGGCTTGGAATACCAGATTCTTCGGAGCTTAGAAAAACTTACGAAGAATCCTGGTTTACAGCTCCCTTAGAGCAGGTTAGATTTAACATTTCTGAAATCAAGGCGAACGAAAATGGTGAAAAATTCCAGATTCGCCTTGAAGAAAATGATAAAACTTTTAATATTTTCGTTTCGCCAAGAGCTTTAATCAAAGTAAATGTTTATTCAGATAAGCAAATGGTTACCGAAGAACAGGAAGTGTTTCCCGGTGACGCAAGCGGAAGCTGGGTTTTGATTCGTGACAAAAATAGCGGAAAGCCTTTGCGAATACGTTATTATTTTATGCGCGATAGCGAGGTTTTTATACAGTTTACGCCGCAAGGAAAAACAGCACTAGCCGACCTTGTAATATTTGGAAACTATGCAGCGCGCGGCGTTCCCACAGGAATGCCTTTTGAAAAGTTTTATACAGCGTCTTTTGAAGATGTAATTACAATCACCGAAACAAAAATTCCGTGGAATTATGTAATAGTTGATTCGCAAATGTATCACAGTTCAAAACAAATGTGTGCTGTAATCAGAGAGCGAATTCCGAATATCATTTATACAGAAGACGCAATGTACGATGAAAATTGCGAGCTTGTTCATATTTCAACAGGAAAAAAGTTTGATAATATCGAAAAATCAGATAAATCCGACAAAAAACTGTTTCTTTCTTCTGCCGGATTTGTTAAATGGATAGCAGACGGACTTGTTGAGCCTCTTTCGGGCGGGCTTTTGAAACGAGAGCCGCTGATTAAGGAAACTGTATCAGTAAAAGACAATGGAAGACAAGGCGTGCTTTCTCAAAAGTATGATCTTTTCTTTTCGCTGGATTGGATAAGAAATCTTGCAACCGCTTTAATTTCGGTTTATGCAGGAAAAAATTATCGTTCAAATCAGTCTGGAGTTGATGTTACAGTAAATCCGTTTGCGTCCTCGATTACCGACAAAGGTGTTGCAAATACAGTTACTTTTGTTGAAAATTCGGGGTATACTGTGCCGGTTCTAAAATCGCTGATGTATGTGCTTGCAGCAACAGAACCTGGAGCATTTTATCTTGGAGCAATTCGTGGTGCGGATAGAACCGTTTCTCCTGAAATACTTGCTTTCAATGATTGCGTAGTATTTTTCCCATATTTTCAGGACGACGGCGGTTTTTCGTGCACCGTATTTATGAACGGAAGAGAATTGTCTATCGATGATTTTTGTATGTTTTATGCAAAGGATTTTGTATATCTTACACGCGTAAAATCATCAGAAAGATTTTTCCCAAATTAGTTCAATTAAATTATGAAAAAAATAGTTTTTGTTTTCACATTATTACTTGCCGTTTCTGGAAGTTTTATTTTTCCACAGGAAGTTGTTTCTGATGTTGCCATTTACAACGAAGTAAAACATTCGTTTAACAGCGGATTTTATCCGGGAACAGTTTCGGCAGCAAATCAGTTGCAAAGTTCATATCCAGATTCTTCGTTTTTGCGATATGCTTTAGCATATAAAGGCGAAGCGCTTATCAATATGAAAAGTTATGATGAAGCGCTAAAGACGCTCGAAGCAGCTCTCACTTATATGCATTCGGGAGCGCCAGAATTTATTCGCTCAAGATATTTAATGGGGCGCGCTTATTTTGAATTAAAAAATTTTCCTTTAGCTTTGGAAAATCTTTATATTGCATGCAAACTTAGCAAAACAAACGGCGATTATACTTCTTATCCTGAAAGTGTGCTTTACGCTGGCCGGGCTTATTTTGAACTAAATGATTTTGAAAAATCAATTTTGCTTTTTGAATATGTTGTAAAAAACGGAAAAAAATACAGCGAGGCAGAATATTCAGAAGTGCTGCAAAAACTTTTTATGAGCTACAACAAAACAGGCCGCTCAAAAAACACAATTGCACTTTTTGCAAAACTTGATGAAGCAAAATTACAAAAAACTGTTTTTATGAATCTTTGTATGTACCAGGCCGAAGCTTTGGAGCAGCAAAAAGATTTTAAGGCAGCTTATGATTCTTATTGCAGAATTTTGGAAAGCGGCCAAAAAGAACTTTGCGTGAATGCGCTAAAACGAGCTTATATAATTTCTTCGGAAAACGCGATTGCAGATTCTGGAGAAATTCTTGCAAAAACAAAAGACAATTTTAAGGAAAATCCCGAATTTTTAAATGAATTCTGGCTCAGACTTGGAATTGACGAATTTAATGCAAAGAATTTTTCAAAGGCTGAAACTTATCTTTCAAACATAAATGCAGATTCTGAAAACGGTGATGTTTTTGTTTTGCGTGAGCTTTATCTTGCAAAAATTGTGCTTGAACAAAATCGTCCGGCACAAATTGCAGAAAAACATCTTGCTGATTGTGAGTCGCTTGTAAAAAAATCAAAAATTGAAAAAATAAGCGATGCTTTTTATACAACGCAGCTAAAATGTTTGTTGCAGCTTGAAAAATGGAACGAAATGCCTTTAGTTTATGCAAAAATCAAAGAGCCAGATTCTTCGGCCAATAAAGTAATTTCGTTGTATTACTATAAAAATTCGCAGTTTGAAAAAGTTTTGCCCGATTCAGGTGAAATTTATGCAAATGCATTGTGCAAACTTCAAAAATACGAGCAGGCTTGCAAAGAATTTGAAAAATTCAATAGCGTTTGTGCAGATTATGCGATTGCGCTTTTTAGATGTGGCCGTTTTGAAAAATCATATCAAATAGCAGCTGCAACAAATGATTTTCAAAGTGATTATATTTGTGGACTTTGCTGCGTAAATCTTAAAGAATGGAAAAAAGCTGCGGCTCATTTTGCAATTTACATCACGAAAAAATCAACAGAAGAAAAATTTAATAGTTTGAGTTTGTATTATAAAGGCTTTGCAGAATATAACTTAAGCGAATTTAAGAATTCTTATGCGTCGTTTGTGCGTTTTGCAATGGAATCAAAAGATAAGCAAAATGATTATGTGCTTAAGAGTTATGAGTTTGCCGTAAAATCAGCTTTGCAAAATGGTGATTTTAAGAGCGCTTCGCTTCAGGCGGCAAATCTTGTTAAATATTCCAAAGAGGGTGAAGCTAAGCAAAAGGCTGTAATTTTAAGTGCAGAAATTTTTGCAGATTACAAAAATTATGATTCTGCAATTCAAGTGCTTGAGCCTTATACAAATCAAAAAAATGAATTTGGTGCGCATTCGCTTTTTGTAACAGCGCAAATGTACGAAAAACAAAATAAGATTTTGCTTGCAGATGAAGTTTACAAAAAGATTTATGAAGAATTAAGTTTTTCAGCTTATGCAGAAGAAGCAATGTATCGTTCGGGCGAAATCTTTTATTTAAATGGAAATTATGCAGAAGCGTTTAGCCGCTTTAATAAATACATTTATAAATATGCTGTCGGAAACTTTAGCGAAGCGGCGCTGTTTTATAGCGGAGAATGTGCGCTAAAACTTGGCGAAACCGAGCGTTGTATTATGATGAATAAGACTTTGCTGCAAAAGTATCCGCAAAGTGTTTATGCTTATGGCGCAAATAAAAATCTTTTGACGGCAAGTTATACATTGGAAGATTATAGCCAGGCGCTTTCGATTGCGCGGGAAATGGTGAAAGAGTTTCCGAAACAGGCGGCGGACGACGAAATTGGAAAGCGCCTGGTGGAACTCGAAAAAATTGTGAGTGGTACTGACCGGCGTGTTGCAGAAAAGCAAACTGAATTTTCTAAGTTTGGTGGCGAAAAAACTGTTGAAGGCCGAAAAGCCGGCACTCAATTGGTGCGACTCTACGCTGAAAGTTTATATACGCAAAAAGAGGCTTATGAGCTTGCACAAAAGCTTTTAGCTAAACAAACGGCGGCGGAACGTGCCGATGCGGCTTATAATGCGGAATTTATCGGGGATTACAGCCGCCGCGAGGGAAATAATAAGAAGGCTGCGGAATTTTATCTCCGCGCCGCTGAGTTTTACCGTGCTGCGCAAAATGATTCGGGGGCGGCGGCTGCGCTGTACGGCGCTGCGGAAGCCTTTGCGGCGGACGGGCTTTTGGGCGATGCAAAAGAAACTGCAGCGTTGCTCAAAGAGCTGTATCCTCAAAGCCTTCAGGCCGAACGTGTAGATCGTGTTACAGGCCAGGCTCGTAACTAAAATTTGTAAAAAACGGAGTTTATATATGAAATTGATTTACAAAAAAACATTCTGTGCTCTTGTTTCAACAGCAGCTTTTGCGTTGCTTTTTGCGCAGAATAATCAGAATAATAATCAAAATATAGAACTGCCTGAAGTTACTACTGTAATTTCTGCCGAAAGTGATAAAGTTCAATCAGATGCGCTTCCTGATTTTAGCGATGTTCTTTTAAGTGATTCTGGAAGCGGCGAAATAAATCCTGTTTTGCCGGAAGTTGAATCTTCTGATAATACTGAGCTTGCTCAAAGTCATTCTGCGGGCGCCGAAAAATCCGTGTACGCCGAAGGTCTTCTTGGCGGCGGCTACCCGACACTTTTTATGGGAAATATTTCAGTTTTCAGAAACGTTGGTGAAAATCCATTCCGTTTTAGTCTTTCTCATGATTCAGCTATAGGCTATGCAGGCCACGCTCTCACAGATAATTACAGTGACCGTACTACAAAAATCGAAATCGCCAGATCGTATAAGAAAAACCATTTTACATGGAGTGCGGGCGGCTTTTACCAAACTGCTGCAAATGGTCTTCAAGGTAATTTAATTTCGGACGGTAAAGAAATCAGCCAGTTGAACCGCGATTCTTACAATGCAAACGGAAAAATCGGCTACGAATTTTCAAACGGCTTTTTTATTGATTTTGCTGCAAATTTTGATTTTTACAACAGATTTTCTGATGTTTCGTGCCGCGCAATTCCAACTTTTTCATATTTGGATATTGAGCCTGCATTAAAAGTTGGCTGGAAAGGTCATGGTTTTGAAACTGGCATTTCCGCAGAATATTCTTACGGTTACGGAAAAGAAACTTCTTATTTGCCTTTTGAAAACGGACATCGTGCGCAATTTACGGCAAATCTTTCTTGGAAAAATGATTTTGTTCATTTTTACGGAAATGCTGCTGCGGTTATTGGAAATCAAATTGATGAAAAACCTGTAATTGTTCCTTTTACTATTGGATTTGAATCTTTGTTCCCGGTTTATTTTGCAAATCGCAGAGTTGCAATTTCGGCCGAAGGTGGAATAAAATCTTATAAGCCTCAACTTTATGAGCTTGAAGAAAAATTCAAATTTGCGCAGATAAATCAAAATCCTTCTGAAACTTCAGACTGGTATGGAAAATTTGGTTTAAAGATTCCTTTAAAAACTGCATTTACCGGTTCTGCAAATCTTGAATATTATAAAACTGCTTATGATAACGGTGTTTGGGAAGCTGATTATAGCGAAGATCTTTCGGGCTTGTATTTTATTTATAAAAACGAGCATGAACTTTTGATAACGGATTTTTCGCTTTCTTATTCTTATGAATTTTTTACTATAACTGGTGGCTGGCGTTCTAATTGGAAAGATATTCCTGTTCTTGAAAACCGCCAGGCAATTCATTTGGCAATTAATTTGCAAGACGAAGAAGTTCGCTGGGGAATTATGCTTGATTATAATATGGCAATTAATAACACTCTTGAAACTCCAGTTTTGAATCTTGAAACTTTTATTCGTCTTACTAAATCTGTGCGTTTAGTTATTTCTGTAAATGATTTAATTAAATTATATAAAGCAGAAAATCGCATTTATGCTGGAAATTATGCAGCGCGCGGTGGTTCTGCAACTATGTTATTAAAATTCTTCTTTTAAGTAATATTTGTAAAACTATATCAGGGGGTAAAAAATGTTTCAGACATTAAAATCAGGTGGACCGCTTATGATTCCTATTATTATATGCGGTGTGATTGCAACTTTTATTATTATTGAGAGATGTATTTATTTTTATAATATCAAAAAACGCGACCAGAAACTTATGGTTGATTTAGACGGTTCTCTTGCTGCTGGAAATTTTGAAGCGTGTGCAGTTGCTTGCGCTCAGGCTGATACTCCGCTTTCTCAGGTAATTAAAAAATCTGTGGATTGCCGCCGTTATGAAGAGCATGATTTACGCGAAGCGGTTGAAGCTGAAATGGATTTTGTGATTCCTTCTTTGGAACATCTTTTGACTCCGCTTGGAACAATAGCAAATATTGCAACTTTGCTTGGTTTGCTTGGAACTGTAACCGGAAATATTAAGGCGTTTGGTGTTCTTGGAGCCGGCGGCTCAATGGGAGATCCGACTTTGCTTGCCGGTGCAATTGCAGAAGCGCTTGTTACAACTGTTGCAGGTCTTTGTGTTTCAATTCCTTCGGTGATTTTCCATAATTATTTTGTTTCGCGGGTAAACCGCCGTGTTGTTGAAATGGAAGCGCGTGTTACTTCTGTTTTGCTTCGTCTTTCTGGCCGCGTGCGCTAAGAAAGGAGGGGTTATGAAATTAAAAACTAAGCGGGAGCGTATTCGTTCAAATGTAGATATGACTCCTATGATTGATATTGTTTTTCAGTTGATTTTGTTCTTTTTAGTTTCTACAACTTTTGCAACTTTACCTGGAATAAAGTTGAATCTTCCGCAAAGCCACACAGCCGAAGCAACGAGCTTAAAAGGAATTACAATTACTGCTGAAAAAAACGGCGTTCTTTTTTTTAATGATAAAGAAGTTTCAATGAAAGGGCTTGGCGAGGAACTTTTGATTTATGATACTGGAACTACAAAAAAAGAAGAATTTCCGGTTTCTCTCGAAGCTGATTCAGATGTTACAAACGGAACTATTGTAAAAATTTTTGATGTGATTCGTGAAAGCGGTTATTGTGTTATAAACTTGAGGACAACTGCAGAAAAATGATTAATTACAAAGGAACGCCGCTTTTTGGTGAAGACAGTAATCCACGTCACACAAGCGAATTTTTTGCAATTGTTGGAACTGCTGTTTTTTGGCTGATTTTTTTGATTTTCTCATTTGTGATAAAAACTGAACCAAAGAAAAAATTTAAGGAAGTTCAGATTGTGCTTGAAAGCACGCCTGTTGTTCAAAAAAAACAAAGCGCTTCTTCTGCTGCGCAAGAGGCTGCTGCAAGTTCTGTTGAAAAAGCGGTTGAAGAAAAATTTATTGAAGAATCTAAGTCTGCAAAAAAAAACGCCGCCGCTGCTAATTCTGTGGAGCAGAAGCCGGCGCAAAAAAACTCTGAAATTCAAAAGACTTCGACTCAGCAAAAAAAACAAACGCAAACTGCGCCGGCTACTACCCCAAAAACACAAACAAGCGAACCAATTCAATATGCAGTAGACCCAATGGAAGCGTTTGCGCAACAAACAAAACAGCAGCCTAAAAAAGTACAAGACTTTGATGCTATGTTTGCAGATGATTTTGAAGAAGAAGATATGAATCAAAATTCTGTAAATAAGGTAAGCAATAATGCGCCTTCTTATAGCGGCCAGGCTGGAACTGCCGCGTCTGAAGATTCTGCAAAGGTTACAAGCCAGAGCAATTCTGCTGGCGCAAAAACTCAAAACGCTTCTTCTAATACAACTTCGTCTCTTGAAGGAATTAAAAACACAACTTTTACTGGAAATGTGCAAAACGGCGTTGAATCTAAAACGCAGGCTGATACTCAAATTAGCGGTTCTGGAAAAGTTTCAATGAAAATGTCGAATGGCCGCGTTAGAGCTCTGATTTCTCCTGCAAAGCCGGTTATTAATCTTTCGGAAAAAGCTGCTTCTACTATTGATGCTAATAAAAAAGTTGTTATTAGTTTTAAGGTTTTGCAAAGCGGAAATGTTACTGAAATTACTATTACGCCGGAAGCAATTTTGAGCTCGCTTGTTCGTAAAGAGATTATTGAGCAGCTAAGTAAATGGCAATTTGAGCCGGCAGATTATGCTGCGAATGCAACTTTTGAGTATAAGATTCTTAAGCGTTAGCGCTGGGAGCCCCTGCGAAGCAGCCGACCGCAGCGAGCGGAGTAAGCGGAGCGAGTGAGGACGGGGAGCGTTAGCGAAGGGCGGACATAGCGACCGCGCGTTGCGCAAAGCGCAACGCGCTGGAACGCCGTTATTTTATTATTGGTTTATAACATTAATACTAGTATGCAAGTATTTTAGGTGCGTAATTTTATGTGAGATGATATACTTTTAGTTGCTTGTTAATTTGATTTTTATTTTCAGGATAGAGGTTTTATATGGAAATGACATTACGTTGGTACGGAACTGGATTTGATTCCGTTACTTTGCAGCAGATTCGACAGGTGCCTGGTGTGCATGGCGTTATTACTACTTTGTATGATTCGGTTCCGGGCGAGGCTTGGGAGCTTGCGGCAATTCAGAAGATTAAAAAAGAAGTTCAAGACGCTGGACTTAAGATTGCCGGAATTGAAAGCGTAAACATTCACGACGATATTAAAATTGGCGGCGGTGACCGCGATAAATATATTGAAAACTACATTAAAACTTTGGAGCGGCTTGGGCAGGAAGGCATTCGTATGGTTTGCTACAACTTTATGCCGGTTTTTGACTGGACTCGTAGCGAGCTTGCGCGCCCTTGCGAAGACGGTTCTACTGTTCTTGCATATAACTCTAAAGCTATTGACGGTGTAAAGCCTGATGAAATGTTTGCCCGCATGGAAAAGAATTCTAACGGATTTGTTCTTCCTGGTTGGGAACCTGAGCGTATGGCTCGCGTAAAAGAGCTTTTTGAAATGTACAAAGATGTTGATGAAGAAAAACTTTTTAACAATCTTGTTTACTTCTTAAAAGCTATTATGCCGGTTTGCGACAAATATAATATTGATATGGCGATTCATCCTGATGATCCGGCTTGGCCTGTATTTGGTCTTCCTCGTATTATCACAACTCAAGAAGGTGTTTGCAGAATGCTTAATGCTGTTGATAATCCTCATAATGGTTTGACTTTCTGTACTGGTTCTTATGGAACTAACCGCAAGAATGATCTTTGTGAATTTATTAAGGCTGCTAAAGGTCGTATTCACTTTGCGCATGTTCGTAATCTTAAATTTAATACAGCAATTGATGATCCTGTTCTTGATTTTCAGGAGTCGGCTCATTTGTCTAGTTGTGGAACTTTTGATATGTTCAAGATTGTTCGCACGCTTTATGAAACTGGCTTTGACGGAATTATCCGCCCAGACCACGGCCGTATGATTTGGGGCGAAAAGGCAATGCCAGGCTATGGCCTTTACGACCGCGCTCTTGGTGCAACTTATCTTCAGGGGCTTTGGGAAGCCTGTGAAAAATCAATTGATCGCAGCGATGTGAAACTTTATAAATAACATCAGCGTTATGCTGAATTTGTTATCCCGAACTTGTTTCAGGAGCCAACAATAGCCCCCGAAACAAGTTCGGGGTGACGGTATATAGTTTGAAGGGACAGTATATTGTTCGGCGTGACGTAGAATGGAGTAATATATGAAACTTACTAAAGAAGGCATTAAAAATACAGCGGAGTGGGAATCTAAAGGTTATTCGCTTCCAAAATTTGACCGTGCGGCTGTTGAGGCTGCTACAAAGGCTAATCCTTTTTGGATTCATTTTGGTGCGGGAAATATTTTCCGTGCGTTCCAGGCTAATGTAGTTCAGAATCTTTTGAACGACGGTGTGCTTGAACGTGGCCTTGTTGTTGCAGAAGGTTATGATTATGAAATTATCGAAAAAATGTACCGTCCGCACGACAATATTGGAGCGCTTGTAACTTTAAAGAGCAACGGCTCAGTTGAAAAAACGGTTGTTGGCTCAATTATGGAAGCGCTTGCCGCTGATTCTGATAATCAGAATGATTGGGCTCGTTTGCTTGAGATTTTTAGAAGTCCGTCTCTTCAAATGGTAACTTTTACAATCACAGAAAAAGGCTACCTTTTGCGCAATGCTGCCGGCGTTATGATGCCAGGTGTTGAAGAAGATTTTGCTGCCGGCCCTGTTTTGCCTAAATCATATATTGGAAAGGTTGTAACTCTGCTTCACGAGCGTTATGTAAATGGCGAACTCCCTGTTGCAATGGTAAGTATGGATAACTGCTCTCACAACGGCGACAAACTTTATGCTGCTGTAAATGAGTTTGCACAAGAATGGGAAAATCGCGGTGTTTGTAAACCAGGCTTTCTTTCTTATGTAAACAACGCAAGCAAAGTTAGCTTTCCTTGGACAATGATTGATAAAATCACACCACGCCCGGATTCAAAAATCGAAAAGATTCTTGCTGATGACGGAATTGAACAGCTTGAACCTGTTATCACAAGCAAGAAAACTTATGTTGCACCTTTTGTAAATGCAGAAGAGTGCCAGTATCTTGTTATTGAAGATAATTTCCCTAACGGCCGCCCTGAGCTTGAAAAGGCTGGCCTTTACTTTACAGACCGTGCTACTGTAGACAAGGTTGAAAAAATGAAGGTTTGTACCTGCTTGAATCCTTTGCACACATTCCTTGCGGTAAGCGGTTGTCTTCTTGGCTACACTTTGATTGCCGATGAAATGAAAGATGAAGATTTACTTACTCTTGTAAAACGTCTTGGCTACGAAGAAGGGCTTCCTGTTGTTGTTGATCCTGGAATTATTAAGCCTCGCGATTTTATTGATGAAGTTGTAAATATTCGTATTCCAAATCCTTTTATGCCTGATACTCCACAGCGCATTGCCTGCGATACTTCACAGAAACTTAGTATCCGTTTTGGCGAAACTATTAAAGGTTATCTTGGCCGCAGCGACTTGAACGTTGCAGACCTTAAAGTTATTCCTCTTGTTTTTGCTTTGTGGCTTCGCTATCTTATGGCTTATGATGATAGTGGCAATGCCTTTGAGCTTAGCCCGGATCCATTATTAGACGATGTAAGAACTTATGTTTCTGGCATTGTTCCTAATGAAACTGTAGCGGAGCTTGAAAAGCGTGTTGGAAATCTGCTTCATAGAAAAGAAATCTTTGGCGTTGATTTGTATGAAGCTGGCCTAAAAGATCTTGTAATCAAATATTTTTCTATGATGATAAAAGGTACGGAGTCTATAAGAGATTTATTGCATCTCATAGCTACAAACTCGTCTTTTATTATTCATTCTGCTAAGATTTAGGGTAAAGTATTACATTCAAATCTTTAATTTGATATAATTTGTGTTATGACATTGAATATCATTTTAGCTATTGTTGCAGGCGTGCTTCTCCTGGTTGGATTTATTGGCACTTTTGTTCCGGTTCTTCCAGGTGCGCCGCTTGCATGGGCTGGCCTTTTGGCCGCATATTTTTCTTCTTATTGCGAAATTTCGCTTGCCGCTTTGATTGTTGCAGGTGTTTTTGCGATTCTTGTTTCTGTGCTCGATAATTTTCTTCCAATCATTATGACTAAAAAGCTTGGCGGAAGCAAAGCTGCCACAACTGGCTCAACTGTTGGGCTTATAATTGGATTTTTTGCCGGTCCTGCAGGAATTATTTTAGGGCCGTTTTTGGGTGCGCTTGTAGGCGAGATGATTCATAAAAAGGGCAGTAACGAAGGGGTTTTTAAGGCTGCCTTTGGAGCTTTTGTTGGTTTTCTAACTGGAACTGGTTTAAAAATCATCTGCGTTTTGTGTTTTATCTGGTATTTTATTGCAAGTTTTTTCTAAAATTTTTGGATTTTTTTTATGAATAAGCGACAAAAAATATCTCTTGTATTAAATTCTTTGATTTTTGTTTTTACTGTTTTTGCAATTATAAGTACTGTGATTGGCTTTCAATTTATGGGTGAGCTTTCAGTTCTTTCCGAAAAAAATCTTAAATCATTCAGATATTTTACAAATGAATCAAATATTTTTGCGGCTTTTGTTTCTCTTGCTTTTGTGATTTTTAAGTTCACAAAAAGAGGAAAATCTTGCGAAAAACTTCCTTTGCCGTTTTATATCTTAAAACTTGCTGCAACAACTGGCGTTACTCTTACGATGCTGGTTACAATTTGTTATTTGGCGCCACGTTCAAAAACAACTTATTTTGCTTATTTTATGAATGCAAGTTTTTTTATGCATTTTTTAACGCCGCTTTTGTGCATTATAAGTTTTGTCTTTTTTGAGCCTTCTGAAAAAGCGCCTTTTAAGTTTAGTTTTTTGGGCGTAATTCCAATGGCGCTTTATGCTTGTGTTTATACACCAAACGTTCTGCTTCATCTTCAAAATGGAAAGCCAAATCCTGATTATGATTGGTATGGATTTCTTGCATTTGGGCTTAATACAATCTGGTTTGTTCTTCCATTTTTGATTATTTTTACCTGGTTGTTTTCTCTTGCTTTATGGGCAATGAACAAAAAAGCCGCAAAATAAAACTTGCGTTTACAGTTTATGAATTGAGATTCAGGCACATACCCCAGCCAGCTTGTTCGTCGCGCTTTGAAAAGCCTAGTTTTTCATAAAATCCGGATTTTCCTGGCGCTGCCATAAGATTGAATTTTAAAAAATCATCTGAAGCTACCTTTTCCTTTACTTTTGAAATTAAATATTCAATCATCATTTTTCCGATTCCTTTTCCTTGATATTCTGGTTCCACAATTACATCTGAAATAAAAGCGGTGTACCCAAAATCAAAAAGAGCTCGCGCAATGCCAACGGTTTTTTCTTCTGTTTTTGCGCGAACAAGAAACGCGGTGTTTTTTAAGAGTGCGTCTACACGCTCGGGCTTTATTGTTGCCCAGCCTGTGGTTGAACGAAGTTTTATATATTCTTCTTTTGTAATTTCTGGTTCAAGAGTTATATTCAATTTTTTACCTCAAAAAAATTATAGCAGAAAAATGGTTGTTTTTCTGTTTTTATGTATTTTTTTTCAAAAATTAAAATGTTAACTACCTCATAAATCGATATTAGGTGGTTAATATTTATATTGTATAACTAGAAAAAATGTATATTATGGGCAGCGTGAGGTTTTTATGAGAGTATGTTTTTTTATGATTTTATTTGCTGTGCAAACTGCAAATTTCGCAACAGAATCTCTGGGAGTTCCAGTGTCCAAACTTCAGCAATTTAGTGATTATATGACGGGAATCGCAGAACTTTATTATAACAATGATTAATTAAAAAAATATCATAATTGAAAAAGTATCTATTTAAAAATGAAAATGAAAAAGTATGTATTTAAAAAAGTTTGCATTTTTTGATGAATTCTAACATTATTTAAGAATATACTGTAAAATTATAAAACAAAAATCTTTTGGAGAAGAAATAGTTTTAGTTCGCCCAACTCAACAAATGCTGAGCGGACTAAAACTTCAGGCAAAAGCAATAACAGACTTTATTGAGAAGGTTGAAAAATAATTTTTGCGTTTGAATACATCGAAAGAAAACCAATGCGGTCTCCAGTTTCGATAATGTGATAAACTTTATTGAGCCGGTTTTGAACGGTTCCAAGATTTAAATCATAATCAATTGCAATTGCTTCGTATTTTACGCCTTGCTGAACTAAACAAAGCCATTTAGCGTCGCGCTTAGTTGTTTCTGGAAAGTTTGCAATATTCAAAACCTGATTTTGAGACTGCTTTGTTTTTAAAATTTCGTAAAAGCAAACAATAAAAATTGCACTTAAAGACAAAAAAAGAATTGCATTGTAAGTTTGCACTTTGAATATATTCCAGCCTTGAAAAAGATACAAACAATGAATTCCTAATGCTAAAATAACCGAAGTCGCAATTTTTAATTTAGTGTGTTTATTGTAAAATCTGCGAATGTATAAAAGTAATATTGAGATTTCAATTTCGATAATTGGAAAGCCCGGATTGCTATTGGCTAAAATATTGTCAATTGCGCAAAAAGATAACGATATTGCAAGTAAAACAAATTTTTCTGGCCGAAACAAAATCATTATTAAAAAACATGGTGAAATAACTGCGGGTATCAAATCAAGTAAATACTTATAGCCTTTGTAGCACGAAAAATTATAGATTGCCTGTTTCAATTGAAGATAATGAATTACTAAGAGAAATAAAGATAAAAATCTAAAAAAAATTAAGAAGGGTTTTGAATACAATGATTTCATAATCCAAATTGTACATCAAAAATACTTTTTCTACAACAAACTTTGCCCGTAACTGATTTTTGAAAAAAAAACAATATTAACCACCTCATAAAAAGATATTAGGTTCCTAATATTTATATTGATTTGTTTTTCAAAATCTTTAAAATTGATTGCATATTGTATTGCGTTATTTTAGTGGAGGTTTTTATGAAAAAACTATTTGCGTTTGTATTACTTTCATTGATTGCGGCATTTTCTGCATTTGCAAAAGTTCCTGCAGAAGGTTATTGGGTTTATTATCTTGAAGATTATAATTTAATTCCGTTTGCGTTTAATTTTTATCAAGCTGAAAACGAAAAGCTGGAAGCGGTTTTGATTTTTTCACCGGGAATTGATGAATCCGCTTTGGCTGTAGAATGCAAAGATTTGCGGCCAATAAAAAATTTCCCAATTTCTGGCGATTTTGAAAAAATGAAAATATTGTATGAAACTCCATGGATTTTTAATCTCGAAAAAAAATCTGAAGGCGTTTGGGGTAACGGTGTTTATATTGCGCCTGATGAAGGCAAAAAATACGATTGTAAATTGACTTTTAAATCTGCCGATGGAAAAAAGTATAAAACAGATTCCCTAGTTGTTACTATTTCGATTGGGCTTGTGGGCCAAGATATAGTTTTAGTTCGACCAACTCAAGATATGATGGGAGGATTGAAACTTCAGGTAAAGGCATTTACAACTTTTATCGAGATGGTTGAAAAATAATTTTTGCATTTGAATACATCGAAAGAAATCCAATGCGGTCGCCGGTTTCAATAATATGATAAACTTTGTTAAGTCTGTTTTGAACAGTTCCAACGTTTAATTCATAATCAATAGCAATGGCTTCGTATTTTATTCCTTGTTGAACTAAACAAAGCCATTTTGCATCGCGACTTGTAGTTTCAGGAAAATCTGCAATGTTTAAAACCTGGTTTTTTGTATAATGCGGTTTTAAGTATTCAAAAAAAAGGAAAAATAAAATCGTTGTGAGCATTAAAATCTGAGCAGTATCAAAAATTTGCAAAATGAAATTTGCCCAACCAAAACGAATTTTTGACAAAAATAAAGCAAGGCAAATAACACAAATGCTGATTATTTTGATTAATTTGTGTTTATAAAAGAAACCGCGAAGCAGAAGAATCATAATGGAAATTTCTATTTCGAGAATTGGATATCTCGATGAATGAGAACTTAAAAGTACTGGTATAGCAAATATTAATAAAGGAGGTACAAATAAGGCAAAACGTTCCGGGTGAATAATAATAATTGCCATAAAAACCGGGATAACAGATACTGCAATTAAAGTAAGAATATGTGTATAGCTTTTGTAGTTTATAACATCATAAATTGCAGTATATATGTGCTTAATCATAAACACACAAAAAATTATAGCGATAATTCTAATAAAATTTAAAAACTGTTTTGAATAAAGAGATTTCATATTTTTATTATATCTGAAAAATAAAAAATCTCCAATAAATGAATGCTTAGTTTTAATAAGGTAGGTTGATTATGAAGAAATTATTTATAGTGGCAGCTGCTGTTATATTTGGTTCAGTTTTATTTGCGCAAGAAGAAGAAAAACAAACTCCAGATTTTAAAAATTATTTAGTTCCAAACTTGAATTTTGCTACAGTTCAAACTGATGATTATGATTATATGTTTAATCCGGTTGTGAACTTAAGTTTCTTTAGACAAAAATCAGAAGGAGTTGAATCAAAACAGCCGGATTCAATTTTATTTTCTGCAGGTTATGGACAGAGTATTTTTACAAAAGGTTTTGGCGAAGATAAAATTAATCAGTTTCATACATTTGGTCTAGTTTTTCAAATGACTAATGGAAAGCAAACAACATTGGGAGCTTTTAGCTCTAAAGGATATTTTAATGTTCATGATTTTAAGGCGGAATATCTTACAGGTTATTCTGGCTTAGCTTTTGAAATAGCAAAGACGGAACATTGTTCATTTTCTTTAGGTTTAATGACTTTGTTTGGCGATAATGGTTTTAAATTTGAAGATACAAATCTTTATATTATGCCATTTCCGTTACTTTCTATTACGTTAAATTATCAATTTTTTGAATGTTCAATAGGAAGCACCGGATTCAATGTTTCAATATTTCCAAAAGCTATAGTTCGCTTAGACACTTCGTTTGTGCCGGTGTTTAACGGTAAAGCTCGTGATTTTACTTTTGATGCAGCGCTTGTTGCTTCTCCATTCAGAAAAACAAAAATTGGCGATGCAATTACAGTTTCTGCCGGTTTAAGTCATGGAAAATCTGAAGTTTTTGTTGATAAAGATGAAAAATATGGAATGCACTTTTACACCGCTTATGGCCAGATTAAGTGTTTTGGTGTAACACTAAAAGGCGGTTACAATTTTGGCGGCGAATGGCTCTATAACAAAGAAGTAACCGGCGATATGACAAACGGATTGTTTGCTTCGGCTTCAATAGCTTTTAAACTTTAATTTTGGTTTAGCGCTCAGCAAGAAATCATAATTTAGAGTAACAAATTTTTTAGCATAAGCTGTTTAATATAATATGATGAAACGAATTATTGTGCTATTAGCTTGTGCTAAAATGTGTTGTGCTTTATTTGCAAATGAAGCTGGTGTTGGCGCTTCTTCCGAAGCTGTAGAAAAAAGTCCCGATTTTCAGAATCATCTAATTCCAAATGTTAGTCTTACAGTTGTTCAAACAGATGACAAAGATTATCTTTTTAATCCTTCTGGTGGTGTTCAATTTATGCGAATAAAAACCGGTCAAGTAGATTCTTGGCAGCCTGATTTTTTTTCTGTAAATGCGAATTATGGACAGTATAAGTTTACCCAGGGAATTGGTTCTGACAAAGATAAAAATTTTTATGAATTTGATTTGACAGGAAATGCTGTTTGGGGAAAGAATACTTTTGTTGCAATTTTTGGTTCTGGTGGATATGTTAATGATTTTAAAGCCTCCCTTTTGACTGGTGCCTTTATTTATAACCGTCAGTTTATAAAAACAAAACACGTTACTTTTGAAGCCGGCTGTGGAATTTCAATTGGTGATACAGGTGAAAAAATTGAAGGCGTTGAAATATGGGCTATGCCTGTTATAACACTTGGTTTGAAATTTGATTCAGAATATTTCCAGGCTTATACCGGATTTATGGGAGCTCCAGTTTTGAATTTTACAGTTATGCCAAACTCAATAGTTCGGCTAAAGGCTTCGGCTTCGCTTACTGGAACTGATTCTATACGAGATGTTGTTTTTGATGCAGCTGTTGTTTGTTCACCATTTAAATATACAAAGCTTGGTGAAAATATTACAGTATCTTCTGGTTTGATGCACTCAAAATCAAAAGTTGCTTATGATGTAAAAGAAAAATATGGAATACATTATTTTACCGCATATGGCGAAATTGATGCAAAACTCTTAACATTACGCGCTGGTTACAATTTTGGAGGTGAATGGATACATAAAAAGGATGTAACAGGCGATATGAAAAACGGATTATTTGCAAGTGCTTCAGTAAAGTATTGCTTCTAAGATTTTAGATTTAAGATGTTTTGAGCGGATTTCGTTTTGTAGCAGAAAAATAAAGTTTGTGATATACTAGTATTCGAGGTAACTTATGAACTCTTTCCTTGATGAAAACTTTATTTTGCAGAGCGAAACCGCTCAGACATTATATCACAAATACGCTGAAAACGAACCAATTTTTGACTTTCATAATCATCTTCCGCCGCAGGAAATTTTTGAAAACAACCCGCTTGGAAATCTTGCTAACGCATGGCTAGACCACGATCATTACAAATGGCGGGCAATGCGTGCGGCGGGAGTTGCCGAATTCCTCATAACAGGTCATATCCGCAAAGACGGAACCGTAAAATCAGAAAACGAACGAGGCGGCGCTGCAGCCGTTGAAAAAGCAGACTTTGAGCGCTATATGGCTTTTGTAAACACTTTGCAACTTTGCGTTGGAAATCCGCTTTACCATTGGAGCCACTTAGAGCTCAAGCGCTATTTTGGAATCACCGAACCAGTTACTCCACAAAATGCCCGCGAGATTTGGGAAAAATGTAACGCGCTACTTGCAAAATCAGAATACACGCCGCGCGGGCTTCTTGAAAAAATGGGTGTTCGCGAGCTTTGTACAACCGATGATCCGCTAGATTCTCTTGAATGGCACAAAAAAATTGCTGCCGACTGGAAAAATGCAAAAGTTTTGCCTTCGTTCCGCCCGGATTTAGCAATAAATGCCGAAAGTCCTTCTTTTTCCGATTATATCAGCAAGCTTCAGGAAATTGACGGAACAAAATTCAAATCACTTGCAGATATGATTGCAGCGCTTGGCCGCCGAATGGATTATTTTAAGCAGAACGGCAGCGTTGTAAGTGATCATTCTCTTGAAAATGATTTTTATCTTCCTTCAAATTATGATGATGTAAATTACATTTTTGAAAAAGCTTGGATTGGAAAAAAACTTTCGCACGATGAACTTGCAAAATACAAAGGTTTTGTTTTGATTGAACTTGGAAAACTTTATGCTCAAAAAGGTTTTGTAATGCAGATTCATATTGGCGCTTTGCGCGATAATAATGCTGCAATGTTTGAGTTGGCCGGCAAAAATATTGGCGAAGACAGTCTTCAGGATTTTAATTTTGCGCCTCAGCTTGGTGCTGTTTTGAATGCGATTTATTCTTCACAACCAAATGCAAAGACAATTCTTTATAATCTTAATCCAAAAGATAATGAAGCGCTTGCTACAATGGCAGCAAATTTCCGAAATTGCCAGTTTGGGCCAGCCTGGTGGTTTAACGATCACAAAGACGGAATTGAAGAACAGATTCGTGTTTATTCTCGAACTGCTCCGCTTGGCTCTTATGTTGGAATGCTTACAGACAGCCGAAGTTTCTTGTCTTATCCGCGCCACGAATATTTCCGCCGCATTTTGTGCAATTTCATTGGCGGTTTAGTTGAAAACGGGGAATTTCCGTATCACGAACAGCAGCTTGGAACTCTGGTAAAAAATATTTGTTACCAGAATTCGGCTGCGTTCTTTGGAATAAAGTAAAGCGAAAAAATGCGTTGCATTTGCTGCAACGCATTTTTTTTTGATTTAATATTCAGTTTCTTTAACTGATATTGTGATTGAATCGGCGCGGCCCATTTGGTCGGTTACGGTAATTTCGTGAATTCCCGGCGTGATTGCCCATTCTATAATTTGCGATGGTTTTGCGCGGCCTATAAAATTTGAGCCGTCAAACCAAAGTAATTCTGTTGATTCTGCATCTGAAGCTGCGTAAAGCAACACTTTGTTTTTCTTTGGATCTTTTGGTCTGTAAATATAATCAGTTCCGCCCAGCAGCGAAGTAATTTGTGGCGGATAGCCTCGCACGCCAGTATCAATTCTTTGATCTTCTGGCGGGTAGGTTGGCGGCGGAAGGCGTGGAAGTCCTGCTTCTTCAAAAAGTGCCATTAAATCACTTGGCCAAAATTCCCGGATTGCAGTTTTTATGTATGGCTTGTCGGTTTCGTCAGTTCTGTAGCCGGTTCTTGTATCAATATTGATTTTTCGGTGAATTTTGCATTTTTCGATTGGCGAAACACCTGGAATAAAATATGCTTTTTCGGTGTGTTCGCAGCATTCAGTTGGTAAGCCACCTGAAATGGCACAAACCTCAATTTCAGAAACTCCTTCGGGCATTTTTGGTTCTGGCAGAAGTTCATTTTTTGGTGTTGAGGAAAGAATGCTGTATGCAATATTAAAAAATAGCGGAGCGGCCATTTGGCGGCCTAAAAAGGCATTGTTTCCTTCGCCGTCAAAATTTCCAACCCAAACAATAAGTACATATCTGTCGAAAATTCCGGCAGACCAGGCATCTTTAAATCCGATTGAAGTTCCGGTTTTATAAGCAACTGGAATATCTTTAATTTCAAGCGGTTTATTTTGATATGGCGGAACATTTTCTTCGAGCATTTTGCGAACAATGTACGCGCTTTCTGGAGTAAGCATTCGTTTTTCTTTTTTTGGCGCGCTTTGCATGATTGTTCTGATTTCTTTTTGCATTCCACCATTTGGAATTGTGCAATAAAGTTTTGCAAGTTCCATCATAGTTACATCAGCTGTTCCTAAAACAATGGAAAGACCATAATGATCTCTGTCTTTAAGGCCTGTAATTCCGGCTGAAGTCATATAATCATAAAGGTTCCTCTCTTTTAGATTTTGTTCAAGATAAATTGCTGGAATATTTCGGCTGTCGCCAAGTGCAAACCAGGCTTGAACCGGGCCTTTAAAAATGCTTCCATAATTGTCTGGCGAGTATTCATTAAAGGTTGTTGGAATATCTTTGAGCATTGTCCGGTAATGAATAAGTCCCTGCTCCAATGCCATTGCATAAATAAAAGGCTTTAGCGTGGAACCCGGAGAACGTTTTGAAATTGTTGCGTTCACCTTTCCTTGAATATCATTATCATAATAATTAGCGGCTCCAATATTTGCTACAACTTCCATTTTTTTCCAGTCAACAAGAAGAATAGCCGCGTTTCTAACACCAAAGTTTCGGTTTCTGTTTAAGTAAGAATCAAAAATATCTTCGCATTTTTTTTGGAGCGGAAGATTAAGCGTGGTTTTAATTGTTTCTTTGCCGGTGATTTTATCTTCGTAAAGAAGCATTTCTGTAAAATGGCGTGCTTCATTATGAAAATTGCATTCAACGCTTAGCTGCATATCCATATAGATTTCTTTGTCAGCATCTTCGGGGTGTTTTTCTACCCATGAGGAAAACAAAACTTTGCGCGCTGCAATCAATTCAGAAGGCGTATTTTTTGGATTTGGGCTTCTTTTTGTTGGATTTTGCGGAAGTACGCAAAGCATAATATTTTCTGAAAGATTTAACTTTGAAATATCTTTTCCAAAATAATACCAGCTTGCAGTTGCAAAACCTTCTACGTTATAGCCGCACGGTGCAAGATTTAAATAGGCTTCGAGAATTTCGTCTTTTGAAAAACACAATTCGAGATACAATGCTTTTCTGATTTGCTTGAGTTTTCCAAAAATCGATTTTGTGTAAATTCCGTATTTTAGTTTTGCCGTTTGCATCGTAATAGTTGATGCGCCCATTCGCCGTGATTTTTTGACATAAGTTTCCCAGCCGGCTTTTATAACAGCAACCGGATTTACACCAAAGTGAGAATAAAAATACTTGTCTTCCTGCATAAGTAAAGCTTCTATAAAATCCTTTGGATATGCAGAAAGCGGTTTGTAAATTCTATACTGGTCGTTTTCGGTAAGAAAAATTTGTAGTAAATTTCCGTTTCTGTCTTCGTAAGAAACGGAAAAATCTACGCCGTCATAAATATTTCCGTAAATATTCATATAAATAATATGAATGGAAAAGAGAATTATTAATAAGGCAAAAAGAGAAGTCACGCAGAGCAAAATCTTTGCTCTGCGTGACTTCAGCATTTTTTTTAGCCGTTCAGCTAGTTTCATTTTATTTTAATGCTTCAATTTTTAATGGTGTTGTTGGTGAAAGTGCTCTAATATCTTTGTTATACATACTTTCTGCAAACATTGGTGGAACAACAAAAGTTCCAGAGCAGATTGCCTTTGCTTTGTAAGTAAAGGTTTGAATCTTTTCTGTTGCACTTGCATAAATAACAACTCTATCTTCGCGAATATCAACATAATCAGGTGACCACTTGTTGTCTTTAAAGTTTCTGATTGATTCAATATCGCTTTCAAGACCAGCCGGCTGTAAATCTACCAATGCAAGATTATTAACAGTTCCATTAAGAGAACGGAATGAAATCTTAACCATTACATCGTCGCCAACTTTAACCGAAGAAAGCTTTCCGCCTTCAAGGTTGCAGTATTCGCGTGTAATTTCAATTCCGTCTTTAATGCTCTTTTCTGGAAGATTTGTTTCATAACCTGCAACTACAGTCTGATAATACATTGGCATTGTTTTATCAGATGTAAACTTGATTTTTTCTGCGCTAGAAGAAAAATCTGCAGTTAAAACTGGTGAACCAGAAATAGTAACTGGAGTTGTGTTCTTTCCTGCAACTTCAAATACTTTGTATGTATCTGAGTTTGAAGAATAAGCCCAGCTTTCAAAAGCTCTGATTGCAGCTGATGTAGACAATGTGTTGTAGTACGAGTTAGAAAGGAAACTGCACAATTCGTCTATTTCTGCAATTGTAATATCTTTTGTGCGGGCAGGGAAATAAGTTGCAATTACATCAATATAAGTTGAAATATAATTCAAGCTGTTGTGATATGCCCAAGAAGAATCGAATTTCTTTTTTCTGCTGATTTTGCCAAGTATTGCATCTGCTTTTTTGTCCTGTTTGAGCATTGCATAACTTGCTGCAAGGTAAAGACCTTCATAATCAGTTGGTGTGAAATTCTTTCTTGAAATATCGTTTTCAAGTTTTTCAATATAGCTTGTTGTAATAATTTCGGCCTTTGTAAGAACGTAAATTGCGTAAGAGCGCAAGAATACAGAGTATGAATCATCTTCAGCTGACGAAGCATATTTCTTAACAGCGGAAATTACATCACTATAGAATGATGAAGGAACGTAGAAATTGCGGTTTCTTGCATCTGTAAGGAATTCTGCAACATAAAGAGTGATAAACGGATCTGTTCGGCTTGCGTTAGTCCAATAGCCAATATTTCCGTCGCTCTTTTTACGAGATTGAAGAATGCTGATTGTTGAACTAACCATTGCTTCTGCGTCTTTATGAGTTTTTCCGCCGGCTTTTACAAAATCATCATACAAATATGGATATGCTTTACTTGTAACTTGTTCAGCACAACCATAAGGATAATTTGCAAGATAGAAGTTCAAACCGTCCATAAAGCTTGCCGGAATATTTGCAACAGAAAGATTTCGTTTTGCAAATTCATCGTAAGTTTTATGATTTACATCAACCGAAACTTCTTTTTTAGTAGTTGAACCAGAAGTAATCCAAATCTGATATGGCATTGAAGGTCTTACGCTTAAAGTGCTTGTGTATTTTGAAGATTCAGAAGCGTCTTTTGCGGTAAAGGTGATTTCAGCGCCACCAAGCTCTTTTTTAGCCTTGAATCTGAGCGTTACAGTTGAATCTTTTCCTTCTGAAATCTTAAGAGGAATAGATCTGTTGCCCATAAGTTCAAGATGTTTGCTTGTTGTTACATTTAGAGTTACCGGAGTATTTTCTCCGCTGCCTTTGTGATTATTTGTTACAGTAACAGAAACATCAAATTCATCATCTGGAGCAGCTGCAAGCGGTGTATTTGGCGAAATAATAAATGTATTTGTTGCTTTTGTTGAAGATTGAACAGCGCCAATAGTTCTGTTTGATACAGCAATTGCCATTACGCGCAAAGTTCCATTGAAATAATCTGGAACATGATATGTAAGTTCGCGTTCAGAAGAATCTGTATCAACAATTCCAGACCAGTAAACAACCGGCTTATTCTGCTTGCGCTTGAACGGATTAAGATTTCTGCTGAGTTCGTCCATTCCAGCACCACCACCAGTTGCAGACATAGTTTTCAAAATTTCATATTCTGGCAAAACAAGATCCAAAATTTGAGTTGTAGAAACTTCAAGTGCGCGTTTCTTAAAGAATTCTGCAAGAGGATTTGGCATTGAATAGCCGGCAACCTGGAGAATTCCTTCATCAACTGCGTAAACAACAATTTTACCTTTGTCAGAAGAAGAATACTTAATCTTTAAGTCAGTTCCAGATTTAATTTCTTCTGGAACATTGAGATTGATTTTATTAGTTCTGTTTTCTTTGTCGATTGAGAATGGAACTGCACCGTAGCAGAACGGACTCATAAAGATTTCGTCAGAGTTTGCGGCTCTTGTGAACATAACGTTTATGTAGCCGTTTCCTTCCATTCCATAAGGAATTTCGATTGTCTGTTCTGTAGAAAGATTTTTTGTAGTAAACCATTTGCTTGTGTAAACTTTATCGCGTTCTACAGTAATAAGGCCAGCACCAGCATAAGGCGCTTTAATAAAGATTTTTGCAGTTCCGCCAGCCTTCAAATCAGAAGATTCAAGGCGAAGTTCAAGTTCTGCTGTTCTTGAAAGGCTTCGTGTTACGTTTTGAGTTCCGGCAACAGAATATGTAAAACTGTTGAATACAAGTTCAGAATCATCAATGATAGAAACTTTGTACTCGCCGCCATTTTCTGTTGGAAGTAAATAATCATAACCGTCTTTAGTAATATCAATTTTTGTTGAAACAAGAGGGTAAGATTTTTTTACAGACTGATATTTGTATTGGCCGTTGTACTGTTTTACAAGAGTTGAAATATATTTGATTTCTTCAACCTGCAAAGTTACGTTTTTAACGTTTGTGCGTTCAAGATTCTGGTCAATAGCAAGAAGGCTGATTTTTCTTACAGAGTTTCTTGAAATGTAAGAAAGAGAACCGTCTGCTTTAAAACCGATAATGTATTTAAGAGGTGAAACGTAAGTTCTTGCATTTTGAGAAACGCTACGTCCGCCGCCTTTTACATAACCTTCGGCGTAGAAGTCGAGGCAGTAAGTTGCTTTTTCAAATTTTTGAGTATCAAGATTAAAGCTTGCTTCACCGTTTTCATCAGTTGTTTGAGTTCCAAGAAATTCTTCAAAAGATTTTCCTCTGTAATAAGGATCAGAGAAGCTGTAGTTTGAATATCTTCTAAGATTTGGGAAGCCCGGAGTAAGAGTCATTTGCGCTTTGATTTCGTTTCCAGCAGCCGGAGTTCCAAAAAGATTTTTAAGAGAAACAGTTCCTTTTATATCACCCGGATTAATCCAACCAGCATTTGGAAGAGGATCAAAATTAGTAGCGATTTTTAAAGTGTCAGGTAAGAATTCTTCGACCTTAACTTGAGTTCCAGTTAAGTAATCTCTTGAAATGTAATCTTTATGCTGCATTAAACGGTAAACCGATGCAGTATAAACACCAGTTGGCGAATAATCTTGTGTTGCAAAATTGATTTCTGCAAAGCCAGAAGAATCAAGCTGGAATTGTTTAGTAAGAATTGTGTTGCTCTTTGAATCAGTTACAGTACATTCAAAAGTAATGTTTGAAATATCAATATTCCAGTCGCCAGCCTTTACAATAAGACCAAGATTAATGCTATCGCCAGGTCTGTACATTCCTCTGTCCGAGAAAAGCACGCCGGTAAGCGTATTCGGATCCGACTTTCCGTAAATACCACCAACATCAAAGTTCGAGTAATCAAGCCGGCGTCCGCTCTCAGAATAAGGCATGAAAGACAAATCATTTTCAGTTTTTACAACATAAGCAGTTGGTTTGTGTTCTGCGCTATAAGAATCAGAGCTTAAATAAGGCAAAATAGTGTGGCCTTTTCCGTCTGTCCTAAGCGAAACAAGTTCGTTACCGTTCAAACCAATAATGCTAACAGTTGCATTTGGAACTGGCAAACCAGTTGAAATCGACTGAACAAAAACATCTCTTGTTCCGTCTGTATTTCTCTTGATAAAAAATCCTAAATCAGTAACAAGAATGAATCTCTTGTCGCTCATTCCGCCGCCTGAAACTCTAAAAATAAAAAGTCCATTTGAAAGATGTTTTGCGGCATTTGGTTTTAAATCATTTGAAAAATCATAAGAAAAGTACGAAATTTCTTCTTCAGAAGCATTGTAAATTGTGTTTTTAATCGTTTTTGATTCAGCAATGTTATTTTCGTTAAAATTATAATTGTTGAACGAAAAGTTTTTCATGCTTCCGTTAGACATTGAAACAAGGTGATTAATATCTTTTGGCATAATTCTCGAAAGAGTGTAAGTTACTTCGTTTACACCGCGAGAATACATTGCCATTTTGTTGCTTCCAGAAAGTGAAAGAATTGTTCCTTCAGAAAGAATTCCAAGTTCTTTTGGATAATCTTGAACTCGCAAAACTTCAGTTGTTTCTTCATCAAGACGATAGCCGCCGTGGAATACAATTCCGCCAGAAAGCTGAACATAAAGGAATCTGTGAGTTGGAGCTTTGAACTTAAATGAATTCATTGAAGCAAAAGGCGCTTCAGTTTGAATTGCTTCGTATTCAACTTTTGTTGATTTTGATAATACAAGTTCTGTAATTTCGTCGCGCGAACCGCTCCAGCGATAGTTTTCTACAGCTCTCCAGCCTTGTTCTTCTGGTTTATCTTTTGGCAAAAGGTAAATTGTAAGATGCTTTTGAAGGTCGTTTACAGAAATATCGCCTTTTGTTTCGATGAACAAAACCTGGTCGTAATTATTATCATTGTTTTTTACAAGACTATGTGAAATATTTCTGATTTGAACATAATCGCTCAAACCTGGAATTTGAACGGTTTCTTTATCAGAATGTTTTGATACTGTTGAACCGTCTGCGCATTTTACTCCAGATTTTAAAGTAACTGTAAGCGATGAAGTTTTTGGTGGCATTGGAATGTTTTCACTTTCAATGTAGGCTTCAGTTGCATATTTGTTAAATGAAACAGAGAATTTTACATCAGAAGTAACACGATTTTTTGTTCCTCTTGCTTCGAGCGTAAGCGAAATCTGCTTTTCAAAATCTTCTTTTTGCATTGAATTTGAAGCACGAACTGTTGCGTAAACTTTTTTGATGTTTGGATTTTCAGGATCTACCGCAAAATTTGTATCATCAAGATATACTTTAAATTCAGGTGTTGTAAAAGAAGAATCGCCTTTTGCTGTAACGTTATCTGCAAAAATATTCTGATTCATTGTGATTTTATATTTTGTGTCGAGTTTCCAGTTTTCTTCTGGCTGGAAGCTCAATTCTGAATCAGATTCCCATTTCCATTTTCCCTTAATTTCAGGGGTAATTGAAATTGTACCAGACGGTTCTTTGCCCACATCTTCGAGTTTTGCAGCTGAACCGCTAAAATAAATATCAAGCGTATCCGGCGTTTCTCTGTCGAACACAGTTGAAGGTTCCGAAAGTCTGTAAGTAAGTTCGAGTTTTTCTACAGGTGGTTTTTTACCAGAATTCGGTTTGTATTCATCTTTTTTGTGGCATGAAACTAGCAAAATTAATGCCAAAAAAGATGAAAGCATGAAAATGGATTTGTTTTTCATAGTTTTCTCCGTTCTTTATGAATTAGTTGCATTTGGAATTATACAGCGGAATTAAATATTTTTCTATATTATAGAACCGCATTTTATAATCTGATTGAATAAGTGATTTACGGAACGAAAACTGCGTTGCAGCGAGGGTTAAATACACTCTGAGCGTCTTTGCAGACTTGCAAAAATAAAACTCAACATTTTTGCAATGTAAAAATGTTGAGTTTTTACACAAAAACGCGAATCGTGTATTTAGCCTTCGCTGCAACGCAGTTTTCGATTTTTTGGAGCTTTTCAAGGTAAATATATTTATAATTCGTTTGCAATGCTGCTATATTGAGTGAACTGCTTTTTTTCTATATAATAATTTCACTATTTAACTAGAGGATTATGATGATTGATAAGTGGGAAATTGTAATTGGTTGTGAAATTCATACTCAGCTTTTGACTAAAACTAAGGCTTTCTGTGCCTGCGAAAACCGCTACGGTGGAATGCCTGATACACGCGTTTGTCCTGTATGTCTTGGACTTCCAGGTGCTATGCCGCGTATTTCTAAAGGTTATGTTGAGCTGGGAGCAGTTGCCGGCCAGGCTTTGAACTGTAATATCGCACGCTTTACAAAATTCGACCGAAAACATTATTTTTATCCTGACTTGGCAAAGGGCTATCAGATTACACAGTATGATATTCCGCTTTGTACAGATGGTTATGTTGATTTACCTTTTAGAAGTTACCCAAAAGATGAACAGCCTGGCGGAGCAAAGTGCCGCGACAAAAATTTTATTGGCCAGGATTGTATTGTAGGCGAGGGAAAATATCGCCGTGTTCGCGTTGAACGCATTCACCTTGAGGAAGACGTAGGTAAATCTCTGCACTTGCAGGGTGCTCACTCTTATATTGACTACAACCGCTGTGGAACTCCGCTTATCGAAATTGTAACAAAACCAGATATGACAAGTCCTGAAGAAGCAGCTCTTTTTATGCAGACTGTTCAGGAAATTCTCCGCTATGTAAAAGTAACAAACGGTAACCTCGAAGAAGGTAATATGCGTTGCGACGCAAATATCAACTTGAACGTTTGGGAAGACGGAAAACTTTGGCACACACCAATTTCCGAAATCAAAAACTTGAACAGTTTTAAAGCAATTCGTGACGCTTGTACTTACGAAGCTCAGCGCCAGCTCAAAGAATTCCAGGAAGATCGCCAGGAATTTAATCCGGGCTTTAAAGTTACAATGGGGTGGGACGAAGAAAAAGGTCAAACCGTTGTTCAGCGTACAAAAAACAGCTTTGTAGATTATCGTTTTACAACAGAACCAGATATCAAACCGTTTACTGTAAGCGAAGAACTTATTGCTGCTGCAAAAGAAAAAGTTGGCGAACTTCCAGAGGCAAAACGTCAGCGCTACAAGGCTCAGTATGGAATGACAGATTTTGATGTAGAAACAATTACTTCTACACGCGACCTTGCTTTGTTCTTTGAAGATGCCGCAACAAAATCAAAAAATCCAAAACGCGCAGTAAACCTTATTCTTGCAGAACTTCTTGCAGTTTTGAACGAAAAGAAAATTGCCATTACAGATATTCAGCTTACACCGGCTCACATTGCAGAACTTGCCGACGCTCTCGAAGATTCAAAAATCACTTCAAAGCAGGGAAAAGAAGTTTTTGCCGAAATGCTTTCAACAAACAAAATGCCTTCTGTTATCATCAAAGAAAAAGGTATGGAAGTTGTAAGCGACGCCGGCGAAATTGATAAGATTGTTCAGGACGTAATTGCCGCAAATCCTAAAGCTATTGAAGATTTTAAAGGCGGAAAAACAAACGTTGTTGGTTGGCTGATGGGGCAGGTTATGAAGCAGAGTCACGGCAAAGCAAACCCTAAACAAGCAACCGAGCTTTTGAACAAACATTTGTCTCAGCTTTAGACCTGCCCCATTTTATGGGGCCGCAAGATAAATCTTGCGAGCATTTTAGAAGTAGAAACTAAAAAACAGTCCCGATGGACTGTTTTTTTTAACGTTTCTGTTATTTGAGCAGGTTATGAAGCAGAGTCATGGCAAAGCCAACCCTAAACAGGCAACTGAGCTTTTGAACAAACATCTGTCTCAGCTTTAGGAATGGCGTTTTAAGAATTCCAAAAAATCTTGTTCTGAAAGCGGCTCGGAGTAGAAAAAGCCTTGAGCCTGGTCGCAGTTAATCGAGCGCAGAAAATCTCTCTGCGCTTGAGTTTCTACGCCTTCAAAAACTGTTTGTTTGTCTAAATTTTTGCTTAAATCAATTAAAATATGAATAAATTTTTCTGATTTTTTATCGATGTGGCCGTTTCTGTCGGTTGAAGCGTTCAAAAATTCCCTGTCAAACTTCAAAACATCAACAGGAATTTTTGTGAGCATATTCAGCGAAGATTCGCCGCTTCCAAAATCGTCCATTGCAACCGAAAAACCTTCTTTGTGAAGTTTATTCGTAATATCCTGCATCGTAGAATTATCCATAATTGAGCGTTCAAGAATTTCAAGCTGAATCATTTTTGCCGGAATAGAATATTTATTGAAAATCTCCATAAAATCATGCATAAATTTTTCGGTTTATTATGATTTCGCGACATATTTACAGAAATCGGAACCATCGAAATGTCTTTTCTAAGCTGATTTTGCACAAACTTAAAAACTTCTTCGTAAACATAATAATCCAGCTTGATGATAAAACCGTTTCTTTCAAAAAGCGGAATAAATTTTTCGGGCGTCATTCGGCCAAGTTTTGGGCTGTTCCAGCGAACCAAAGCTTCCGCGCCAACAACTCTGTCATCAGCGAGAGATATTTTTGGCTGATACATTACAAAAAATTCGCGCTGCTCCAAAGCCTGTTCCATATGACTTTCGATAAAACGTTCTTCGTTGATTTTTTCGAGAAGTCTTGAATTATAAACTGAATATTGCGTCAAAAGAGTATCTTTTATTGTGCTTTTTGCAAACGAAGCCTGTCCAATCAGATTTTGAATCGTATTTCCTTTTGAGTTGTCATCTGGCATTAAAAATGAAATACCAAATTTCGGGAAAAATGGAATTTCGTAAGATTTAAGTTCTTCGGTAAAAGTTGACATTGTTTCTTTGAATTTTTTCATTGACTGGCGAACAGAGCCGATTCTGATAAGAATGTAAAAATGATCTGCAAAGCCTTTTCCAATTATTGCGTGATATTCGTTGATGTATTTGCACAAAAGATTTGAATAATAAAGAATTAGCTTGTCGGCAGCTTCTTCGCCGTAATTTTGATTTATGAACTTAAAGCCGCGAACGTCTGCTTCTATGAGCATAAATTTTGAGTGCGAGTAACGAATTTGTTTTGTAGCTTCAGTTTCAAAACGCTGTCTTGTCCAAAGTCCTGTAAGCGGGTCGTAAACTGTTGCAATCAGCTGTTTCTTTTGAAAAAAATCAAGAAGTTTTGCTTCAATCAAAACCAGCGCAAGAATTGTGATTACTGAAAAAATAACGATGTTAATTTCATTTCTCTTTTCTGGATAATAAATGCTGTTAATTTCGTCCATTGAAACTTTTAAGGCAAGTGTCCAGCCTGCTTCCGGAATTTTTTCTGTTGTAAGATAAATGTAACTTCCGTCATCAGCTTGTGAAATTGTTGTTTGAGCGGGTTCTTTTGCAATATTTCTAGTTGATGTTTTTTTGTAACGTTTGTCTTCTGGCTCGTAAGAAAGTCCGACAACTTCAGGTCTTTGATGAACAAGAAAAATTCCGTTTTTGTCTAAAAGCATAAATGTTTCTCTTGTACCAAGTTTAAAACCTGTTGTGCGAGCCATAAACTTGTCTAGCCGAACTGAAGCGCCTAAAACGCCCGCAATTTTATCACCATTGTAGATTGTTTTTTCGATGCAAAAAATCTTTTCCTGGCTATCTGTTGGATTGCAATAACCGCTTATAAAATATTCGCTTTTTCCTAAAAGGCCTTCGTGTTTATCAATTGTCATTTTTGCAATTTCACCACTGGAAAGATAGGCTGTTCCGTCTGGTGTTATATAATACAAATGCAAAAAATCTTCATGTTTTTTATAATTATAATCTTTTAGAAAATTGAAAATGGTTTCTGTGTTGTAATCTTTGAATATATGACGAATATGAAAGGGTTCTAAAGAATTTTTATAATCATATAATTGAATGCTTACGATTTTAGTAAAACCTTCGAGTGTTGTGTGAAGACTGTTGAAGTATTCTTCTTCGGCATTTCTGAGCATTTTCTTTGTGTACATTCCCGAAATAGAAAGTACAATTGTCAAAAATATTGTAGAAACGAGAAATGTCGAAATTATTTTTGCCTTTTCAGGTGAAATGTTTTTCTTCTTCACTAATCTTCTATATACAGATTAAGATTTTTCCTTCCACCTATAAAAATGATAACACAGATTCGTGTAATGTCAAAGAAAAATATGCATTTAATGTAAAAGATTTGAAAACGTTGTAGCTTTGTAAGAAAACGTTGTAGTTTAAAAATAATTTATTTGTTAAACGTTTAACTTATCTGAAAAACACCGTTTTTGATGATTTTTTTTTTGCAAAATCGTCTTTTATGAGTTACAATAAAAAAAACGTTAGAGAGTATTCTCTGATTAAAAAAAACTTTTACAAGAGGAAAGGAAATATGAAAAAAATTCTTTCAGTTATGTGTGGTCTTGCAGTAGCATCATCATTGTTTGCTGCAAAAGCCAAGGGACCAGTAACAATTAATCTCTGGTCATTTACAGACGAAGTTCCTGGAATGGTTGAGAAATTCAAGGCAACTCATCCAGAATTGGAATTCAACCTGAATACAACAATCATCGCTACAACAAACCAGGAATACGAGCCAGCTCTTATCCCTGCTCTTCAGAATGGCGAAGTTGATATTTATGCTGCTGAAGCTGCATTTATTTACAAGTATACTCAGGGTGATATGTCTGATTATGCTACTCCTTACAAGGATCTCGGTATTAAGATTGACAAGGCAATCGCTGATGCTAACATCGCTTCTTATACAGTAGATATTGGTAAGAACCCTAAGGGACAGGTTGTAGCTCTTGGATATCAGGCTACAGGTGGATGTTTCATCTATCGTCGCTCTATTGCTAAGAAAGTATTCGGTTCAGATGATCCAAAAACTGTACAGGCTGCTATTGGTGGTGGTTCACAGTCTTGGAACAAGTTCTGGGACGCTGCTGCAAAATTGGCTGACAATGGTGTAGCTATCGTTTCTGGTGACGGTGACATCTGGCACGCATATGAATGTTCAGACAAGGGTTGGATTGTAAACGACAAACTTTACATCGATCCAAAACGTGAAGCTTTCATGGATGCTTCAAAGAATCTTACAGAAAAAGGTTGGTCAAACGGTACACAGGACTGGACAGAAGCTTGGTATGCAGATATGCAGGGTAAAGGTGCAAAACCTGTATTCGGTTTCTTCGGACCAGCTTGGCTTATCAACTACGTAATGGCTGGAAACAGCGGTGGAACAAAAATCGGTGAAGGTACATACGGTGACTGGGCTGTTTGTAACTCTCCAGTAGGATTCTTCTGGGGTGGTACATGGTTGCTCGCTAGCAAGGCAGCTGCAAAGAACAAGGAAAAGAAAGCTATCGTAAAAGAAATCATCGAATGGATTACACTTGATACTTCTAACAACGGTCTTCTTTATCAGTGGGCTAACGGTACATACCAGTGGAAGTATGGAAAAGGTAAAGATGCAACTGTAAACACAAAAGATACAGTATCTTCTGGAACTGTAATGAGCAAGTCTGACGGAAAGCTTGACTTCCTTAAGGGACAGAATATGTTTGATTACTTCGTACCAGCTGGAGCTTATGCTAATGGTAAGACTCTTACACAGTACGATTCAGACATCAACGCTATCTGGCGTGACCAGGTTCGTGCTTATGCTAACGGACAGAAGAGCAAGGCTGCTGCAATCAAAGATTTCAAGCAGGGTGTTGCTGATAAGTTTGGTATCGATTACTAATAAATCTTAAAAAATTGTAAGATATTTTTCTTATAATTGGCTCCGGGCTGTTGTATGACAGCCCGGATTTCTGTATTATAAAAAGTATTAGAATTTCTAAAATAATTAATCATGTTTTTGGGGTGTCCTATTATGAAAAAAAAGGGAAGTATTAGTTATGCAAAATATGGTTACATATTCTGCATTCCTTTTATCGTTGCGTACTTAGTTTTTTCTTTCTATCCTACGTTGACAACTTTTATGTATGGTTTTACAGACTTAAGAGGTGCTGGAAAAACAACCTGGCATTTTTTGAAGGGTAGTAAGATTTTTTCAAATTATAAGCAAATTTTATCTATGCCGACTTTTCACATTGCTCTTAAAAATACTGTGAAAATCTGGCTTTGTAACTTTATTCCACAGATGATTATGGCACTTTTGCTTTCTGCCTGGTTTACTAACCGCCGTGTTAAGATTCCTGGAGAGGGAGCATTTAAAGTACTTTTCTATATGCCAAATATTATTACTGCTGCTACTGTAGCTATCTTGTTCAGCGCTTTGTTCGGATATCCAATGGGTCCGGTAAATGATTTCCTTACAAGATTCCATATTATTGATAAGCCTTTCTACTTCTTAAATAGTAGAGCTGCTGCTCAGAATATTATTATCTTTATTCAGACATGGCAGTGGTATGGTTATACAATGATTATTATCATTTCTGGTGTTTTGGGTATTGATCCTGAAATCTTTGAAGCAGCTGACATTGACGGTGCTAATGGTTGGAAGGTATTCTGGAATATCACAATTCCAAGTATCAAAACTATTCTTTTGTTCACACTTGTAACAAGTTTGATTGGTGGTTTGAACATGTTCGATATTCCGGCTCTCTTTGTTCCAAATAGTGGTCCGGATAATGCAACTCTTACAACAAGTGTTCTTATTAACACTATGGCATTCAGAGGTGGTTACCTTTATAACCGTGCTTCTGCTTTGAGTATGATTATGTTTATTATCATTGTTGTTTGTTCTGCTGTATTGTTCTACTTCCTCAGAGATAAAGATGAAGCGAGAATTAAGAAACAAAAGAAACAGGAAATTAAAGCTCGTAAGCTCGCTGCAAAAAATGCTGCAAAAGGAGTTATAAATGGGTAATAGTAATAAAAGTATGCCAGTATTCAAAGTGCTGGTAATGGTTGTTTGTATTTTTCTTGCGCTTTTGAGTTTGTTCCCATTCATCGTAATGCTTGTAAACTCAACTCGTTCGACAATTCAGATTCAGCAGCACGCTGTTTCATTGATTCCGTCAAAATACTTTTTGAATAACTTCAGAATTCTTACAGGTAAAACATTCAGCCCTGCAAGAGGTTTTATGAACTCTCTTATCGTATCTTGCGGTGTTTCAGCTTGTTCTTTGTACTTTTCTACATTGACAGCTTACGCAATGGTAATGTATGAATGGAAACTTAAGAATGTATTCTTTGGTTTCATTATGGCAATCATGATGATTCCTGCTACTGTTACAATCATTGGTTTCTTCCAGATGGTTTATAAAGTACATATGACAAACAAGTTGATTGTTTTGATTCTTCCTGCAATCGCTTCGCCAAGTATGGTATTCTTTATGCGCCAGTATATGAAACCTTCTGTATCAGTTTCATTGGTTGAGTCTGCTCGTATTGACGGTTCAAAAGAATTCTGGACATTCAATGTAATTGTTCTTCCAATTATGAAACCGGCTATTGCTACTCAGGCAATCTTTACTTTCGTAACAAGCTGGAACGAATTGTTCAGACCTTCTGTAATTTTGACTCAGCAGAATAAGTATACGCTTCCTATTATGGTTTCACTCCTTAATGGTGATATTTATAAGCGCGAACATGGTGCTATTTATGTAGGTCTTACCCTTACAGCACTTCCACTTATTGTTGTTTACTTCCTTATTGCAAAATACATCGTTGCCGGTGTTGCGTTAGGTTCGGTTAAGGGTTAAGTTTTTATTTACTAATTAGAAATTCTATGCGCGACAGTTTTTTAGCTGTCGCGCTTTTTTTATGGGCTCGAGAGCCCGTGAAAATATGGAGCGAAGCGGAATATTTTCATAATAAACCACCCGCTATGCGGGTGTGCGACAAATGCTTATAGCAAAAAAAACTTTCCTCCAAAGCGATACAATGAGATTGTTCAA
>JAGCVK010000024.1 GCA_017962415.1 Treponema sp.
GCGGATACCTGCAACTACGTATTCTCCCTGAGCGTTCATAAGGTATTCACCCATGAACTCGTTCTTACCTGTTGAAGGATCGCGAGAGAAACATACACCAGTACCAGAAGTGTTACCCTTGTTACCGAATACCATTGCCATTACAGAAACGGCAGTACCCTTAAGAGTTCCTTCCTTGATGTTGTTAAGCTTACGATACTTAATAGCACGAGGGTTCATCCAAGAACCGAATACAGCTCCTATAGCACCCCACATCTGTACTTTAGCATCCTGAGGGAAGTCTTCTCCCTTTTCCTTTTTATACATTGCCTTGTATTTTTCAACGATTAATTTGAGTTCATCAACGTTCAACTCTGGGTCATCTTTGATACCGCGGATAGCTTTTACTTCGTCAATGATAGCTTCGAATTTGTCGTGGTCTACGCCCATTGCAACGTCACCGTACATCTGAATAAAGCGGCGGTAAGCGTCCCATGCAAAGCGTTCGTTACCTGTTTTTGCAGCAAGACCAAGAACAGCCTTGTCGTTAAGACCGAGGTTAAGGATTGTATCCATCATACCAGGCATAGAGATTGCAGCACCAGAGCGAACAGAAACGAGAAGTGGATCATTCTCATCACCAAGTTTCTTGCCCATAGCAGCTTCAAGCTTTGCAAGATATTCATCAACTTCTTTTGCCAAACCAGCTGGGTATTTACGACCGAGCTTGTAGAATTCCTGACAAACGTCTGTTGTGATTGTGAATCCAGGTGGAACTGGAAGACTTAAAGGCTTTTTAGCCATCTGTGCGAGGTTTGCACCTTTACCACCGAGTTCAGCGCGCATTGACTCATCGCCGTCAGCATCGCCGTTACCAAAAAAGTAAACATACTTTGTTGCCATTGATTTTTACTCCATATCTTTTAAAAGATTTACAATGTTAATAAAGACATTTTATAGATAAAAGAGATTACAGTCAATGTAGTAAAATGCAACTTACAATTTGCAAAAATCAAACACAAACGAGAAAAATGAAAATTTTTGACTAACTAACGATAGTTACTCAGTTAGTTTAACCTAAACACTTTTGAATTTCGCTGCGGCGTCCAAATTTCTTTTCGCTCAGCCGGTAAAGAATCAATAGAATCTTCTTTAAAACCAAGTTTTTCAAACCAATCAGCAGTTTGCGTTGTCATAATAAAAATAGAAGAAGCTTTTTGATTTTTAGCTTGAGTTATAAGGCTTTCCATTAGTTTAGGGCCAATTCCAATATGCGCGTAATTTTCATCAACAGCAACAGCTGCAATTTCGGCTTGTCCATCAGAATATGAATGAAGCGCTGCACAAGCATGAACTCCACCGTCAAGCTCAAAAACAATATAATCTTCAAGCGTTGCAGAAAGCTGAGCTTCAGTACGCGGCAAAAGTTTTCCTTTTTCAACAAACGGCCGCATAATAGAAAGCACAGACGGAATATCAGTTTGAACCATTTTGCGAACTTTTCCGTAATTTCCAGTATAAATCATTGTTCCCGAACCAAGTCCGCTGAAAATTTCACAAGGAAGAACGCCATCAATATTGCCGTCCAAAATATGAACACGAGTTACGCCAGCGCGGCAAGCTTCTTGCGAAGCTTTTAAAAGATTTTTGATTTCCTGGCCGGCAGAAGAATTTTTTTCTATAAATTCATCAACTTCTTCGAGATTCATTGCAGGAATATTTCCGCTTTCCGAAAGAGAAAATCCTTCTGGAATTAAATAACGCTCAGAATTAATTTCTTCATCAAACATCATAAAAAAAAGTTTGTCGGCTTTAAGATTTATAGCAACCTGTTTTGCCAAATGCATAGAAGAAATATTGTAAGGATGACCGGCAGCGTTCCAGCCAATACAAGGAAAAATCGGAATTAAACCGTCATTCAAAACAGTACGAATAACATCAGTATCAAGTTTATCAATTTCGCCGGCAGTTCCAAAATCAAAACCATTAAGAACACCACGACCGCGAGCACGCACCCAGTTTCCAATTACCGCAGTAATATTATTAGCGGCAAGACTTGTCATCACAATATTAGAAACATCAAAGGCCGCCATTTTGATTAACGGCATAGCTTCCTGCGAAGTTACGCGAAAATTTTCGTTATAAGACCATTTAATGTTTGCATTATTTAAAACTTCGTCAATTCTTTGCCTTGCACCAGGAATTAAAACAACCTTAAGCCCTGCCTGATGTAAAAAGGCAATATCACGAATATGCGAAGAAAAAAGCGGCGAACCAATAGTTTTATCATCAAGATAAATAACCAAAAGAGCGTTCTTAAATTTTTGAAGATAGCGAATTACATCGCGTACATTTTCTGCCTTTTTTGAAGTTGTCATTTTTCCATTATAGCAGTTTTTATAGAATAAATACATCCGCAATATTCTTGCCGATACATTCCGTATTCCTCGCTGATTTCAAGACTTCGCTTAAAACCGCCTTTTTTCTTAAAATCAGAATAAAGCCAGCGTGGAATTTTTATAGCTTCATCGTGCTGCGCTTTTAATTTAGCCTGTTCTTCCAGCTGCTCACCAATTATATTTAATTTTTCGGCGTCCTTAAACGGACTAATAGAAAGCGTCGTACAAAAATAATCAAAACCGTGCGCCGCCGCAAACTCAAACGCGCGGCGCAACCTAAATTCATAGCAGCGGCGGCACCGCTCCCCTTTTTCCGGCTCGCTGGCAAGTTCAGGCTCTTTTTGTGTTCCAACAGCATTGTAAAATTCCTGCGGCTCGTACTCCTGCTCAACCACGTTTACCTTGCCTTCAATTGACGGCGGAAATTTTGTATACAATTTTTTAAGCTCGTCAAAACGGCGCTCATATTCCTGGCGCGGATAAATATTCGGATTATAATAAAAAACCGTAATATCAAAAAATTTATACAAATATTCAAGAACATAAGAAGAACAAGGCCCGCAACACGCATGAAGCAGAAGTTTTGGTTTTAGAGATTTTGTTGGTGTCAAACTACCGTTAGTTAGTAAGCCCGCATTAGTATTTTCACAAATATTTTTTCCAGTAATTTCCTGGAGCATTTTTTCCAGCTTTTTTTGATAATTGATTTTCTGTTTTTCTTCCATAAAAATCTTCCAAAAAGTTCCTGAATTTCAGTTTGAATTATAGCATAAATACGGCAGCTTTGTGCTATAATAAAAGCGAGGTTAAAAATGCAGGAAATAAAGTGCCCAAAATGCGGCGAAGTTTTTCAGATTGACGAAGCCGGCTACGCAGAAATAGTAAAACAAGTTAGAAACCGCGAATTTAATGATGAACTTGCGCGCCAAAAGCAAGCTATGGATTCCGAAAAACAAATGGCCGTTGAGCTCGAAGTTACAAAAGCAAAATCACAAAAAGATGAAGAAATTGCGCAGCTTAAAAATCAGCTTGAAGCAAAAACAAATGAACTCAACAATATAAAAGATAAATCTGCCGCCGACTTAAAAATTGCACTTGCCCAAAAAGAGCAGGAAATTACCCAGCTAAAAGGCACAATCGAATCAAACAAATCAAAATCTGAACTTGCAGTAAAAACCGCTTTGCAGGAAAAAGACAGCCTGATTTCTGACCTTCAAAACAAACTTCAACTTGAAGTAAAAGAATCACAATTGCGCGAAAATGCTTTAAAAGATCAATACAACACGCAGCTCAAAGCAAAAGACGAAACAATCGCGTTTTACAAAGATTTTAAAGCCAAAGAATCAACAAAACAAATTGGCGAAGATTTAGAGCAATATTGCCTTGCAGAATTTAACAAAAACCGCGCAATCGGATTTCAGAATGCTTATTTTGAAAAAGACAACGAAGTTTCAAAATCAAGTGGCTCAAAAGGCGATTTTATTTTCCGAGAATCAAGCGCAGACGGCGTTGAATTTATTTCGATTATGTTTGAAATGAAAAATCAAGCTGACACAACAGCAACCAAACATAAAAACGAAGATTTTTTTAAAGAGCTCGACAAAGACCGCAACGAAAAAAACTGCGAATATGCTGTGCTGGTTTCTATGCTCGAAGAAGACAACGATTATTACAATACCGGAATAGTTGATGTTTCGTACAAGTTTCCAAAAATGTATGTAATTCGTCCGCAATTTTTTATTCCAGTAATTACCTTTTTGCGAAATGCCGCAATGAACACGCTCGAATACAAACGCGAACTTGCAAACATCAAAAATCAAAATATTGATATAACAAACTTTGAAAGCGACCTTAATTTGTTTAAAGACAAATTTTTGAACAACGTTGATTTAGCAATGCGGCAGCACACTTCGGCACTCGAAGAAATCGACAAAGCAATTAAAACGCTGCAAAAAATCAAAGACCTCTTTGAAAAATCAGATAATAACCTGCGCCTTGCAAATAACAAGCTCGAAGATTTAACAATCAAAAAACTGGTTCGCAACAATCCAACAATGAAACAAAAATTTGATGAATTAAAAGACTAAAAACAAAAAAGGAAAAAGGCCTTTGCTTTGCAAAATTGCGAGTTTGCAGATTTGCGAACGGCCTAACCTTTTTTATTAAAATTAAATTCAATCAATTCAGGATGATATTCAAAATGCATATTGTCGTAAATAGTCCATTTTCCGCCCCAAATAAAACCTTCTTCTTCAAAAGCACTAATAACCGACTTTGGCGGAATCCAGCGGTCTTTTAAAGGAACGAGCATCCAGGTTTCAGGATAAATGTCTTTTGCCCAACTCCAAAAAATCTGTTTGCCGCGCTGAATTTTGGGCAAAATATCAATTGCAATACCAAGACTGTGAAACGATTTTCTGTTTGTTCCGTCAATAATTCGCCACAAATAACCGTCGCTAGATTTAAGACTGTCAATAAAGGCTTTTACTTCAGAATCAGTTTTTCCAAGCTCAACAATTTTAGCTTCAACGCGGCTTAGCGGCTCTTTGATTCGTTCGTGAATGTTTGTGCGTTTGCCAAGAAATGTAGTTTTAGTAATGTGCTTTTCCAAAGAGCCGCGCGTAGTAGAGTCATAAACTGCATCAAAGAAAAACATAGGAGTTCCAGCGCCATTTTTGCGGCTTTCTTTTGAACCATATTCTTTGATTCGTTCGCGTTCTTCTTCAGTAAAATCCTGCGGATCTTTTAATTCTTTTGCATATTCATAAAGAAGCGAAGAATACTGTTTTTTGTTTGCAAGTTCTTCCGCAGGAAGCATACTTCCGTTTGCCCAATAAAATTTGTAAGTTTTTCCAGGCCCGTCTTTGTCGCCCGCAGAATCAGGAACTTTTACCGTAACCGTCCATTCAGCAGATTTAATTTCATAATGGCGTGTAAAAGTCAAATCCGGGTAAGCGCGCTCAAAATATACAAGATTTCCAATTCCGGAAAAAGACCGCAATTTAGAATTCTGCGCTGCAAGTGGAAAAATCAAAACGCCAAGAACAATCGAAAGCAAAATTTTTTTCATAAAATATATTATAGAGAAAAACTCATAAATTAATAGCAGATTTTTTACAGATTTTTGATACAGATAAAAAATTATCTTTTACGCTCAGGAAACTGCTCATAATATTTCTTTTTATCTTCGTACATCTTAATATCTGCTTTTTTCATAGCCGAATGAATATTATTACAATCTTCTTCAACACAATAACCAACAGCAAAATTCACATGCTGGTCGGCTTTAGATTTTTCTTTCAAAGAATCAACCAAACCTTTTACAACCGCGTCGTTAGTATCGCGCATAAGAACCATAAATTCATCGCCGCCAGCTCTAAAAATTTCAGCATCAGGAAAAACATCACGCAGCATAGAAGCCGCTTTTTTAATAAGTGCATCGCCGGCTGCATGGCCGTCATTATCATTTACGTGCTTTAAGCCGTTTAAATCAGCAAAAACAACACCAATATTTTTGCGGTTTGGTCTGTTATCAACGTTCAATTGAGTTACACGGTCGTTCATTTCGTTACGATTCAAAACGCCAGTCAAAAGGTCAATAGTGCTTACAAATCTCAAACGGTCAAAAAGCTGATAGTTTGCAATTTCCGAACCAAGAAAGAATCCCGTAAGCTCCAAAGTTTCCTTAATTCTAACAGTTTCATTCGTATCAAAATTAGTTGCCCAAATATAGCCCAAAAGTTCATAACCAAATCGCAAAGGAAATAAAACAATGCTTTTTACGTCTGCCGCTTTTAAAGATTCGTACCAGGCTAAATTGCGTTCCTTTACAACCTGCATATCACTATCATTTTTAATAATCAGACAATTGCTTCCGGCAATAGTAGCTTCCCAAGTAGCAACAATATTAAAAAAACTTTCAGTAAACCAGTCATCTTTATAAGATTCATATAAATCTTTATCAACGTCCTGGCAAAGCACCGAACATTTGCTCGTAAAAAAATCAATCGTCATAATACAGCAATATTGAGCTTTACAAATTCCGCGAATATCCTTAATAACCTCTTGCATAGATTTTTTGAAGTCATCAGTTCCGCGCAATTTCAAGAGCGTATTCAAAACGTCCGAGGCGGTTTTATAAGAAGTCTCCGACATTTTTTGCGTATCCGGCTCATGCGTAAATTCCATAGAATAAGTACAATAGCAGGTATTTCCGTCTTCATAATCCACCGGCAAAAAAAACATATTAAACCAAAAATCAAAACGGTCGGGTTTTGCGTAACTATGAAGCGGCTCTTTTAAAACTGCACTACGATAGCAAGAATCTTCAAAATTCAAATCCTGCGGCAAATATTTAGTATATTCGCAGTTAGGTTCAAATTTGTTAGTAAGCATTTGAGGGGCGTCGGGGTTATTTTCGATAGATTGAATATAAGACTGGTTTCCAGTAACAATTCTGATATTCCCATAAGTTCCGTCGGAAAATTTTTCCACCGAAACCAAACAGGTCATCAGTTTAAAACCGTCAACATAATTTTGTAAATCCAACCCCATCCAATACCTCCTGATAATCAAAAGACAAACAGTAGATTGTTATATTTTAACATGAGTATTAAATTTTCACAAATTTTCATTTTGGGGCCATTTTTTGCCCGCCCGCCTTTGGCAGCCGTGCAAAAAACCGGGCTTTGCGCAGTTCCGCGCTAACCGCGCTCCATACTTTGCTCCGCAAAGTACGCCTGCGGCGCTGCTACAATCCCTTGTCCGCGTGGAAACTCCAAAATCTATTGATTTTATAATTTGGTTTAATTATATTTTAGAAAACTATAAAAAATGTAAAATTTTCCAACCAAAAATCGCACCATTTTCTCTAGTTTTGGATTTTGGGTTTATCAGAAATAACGGGCTGCAAATTCATTTCAAAAGAGATTCAAAAAATGAAAAAGAAGTCTACTCTTGTGCACTTTATGTGCGTCCTTTTGTGTGTTTCCGCATTCGCTGAGCCGGATAACGGAAAATTTCTTCCAAACGCAGAACCGCTTTTGCCAACACATGTATTCATTGAAGCTGGCGGCGGTTTAAACTTTCCGGTAAATTTCTTTAACCAAAGTACAATTGCAATGACCAGTTACGGTGGTGATTTTTTTGCCGGAGTTGGTTACAACTTTTCTGGCTGGCTCACGAGTATTCATTATACTCATGATATGTGGGGTCAGGGAAAAGGCGATTATGCTTTAATGGAAAACTTCAAGAATAATATTCTTGAACTTCGTATCAGAAAAATCATTTCTAAACAGCATATCAGTTGGTTTCCAAAAATGCTGGAAATGGTTCCAGGTTTTGGTCTTGGTGTAAATTTTATCACAACAGATTATTACCCTTCTGTTCGTGCAAAAGAACAAGGCCGAATGAATCAAGTTAAACTTGGCGACGACGGAGCAAGCTGCTTTTTCTACAGAGCCGGCCTTGAATTTGCCCTTAACGGAATAACAGATTTATTTATTCCATTTATTGGCTGCGATTATAATGCTTTTTATGATACCAGCATTGGCGGCGGTTTTGCAGGATTTCCTCGCGTTTATGCCGGAATCCGAAGCTATCCTTTTGGATTTATAAGTGACATCAAACGAAACAAAGCTGAACGCTATGCAAAAATGATTTCTGAATGGCCAGAGCCAACTGCAACTATCAAAACTGCAATGGAAGCCGATTTTACTCCAGACGGAGACGGATTCCACGACGTTGCAATTTTTGAGCTTCGCACAGAATATCTTGAAAATGATCCAGAAAGCTGGAAAGTTTCTATATATAATAGTAAAAACTCTGAAATTAAGCACTTTGAAGGAAAAGGAAAGCTTCCAAGCCAAGTTGAATGGGACGGAAAATCAGAAAGCGGCGAACTTGTTTTTTCGCGAAATGAATACAACGCCGTTCTCTCTGTAATTCCAGCTGAACAAGACAAAAATCGAACCGGCTGCAACGAACTTACTTCAACAGAAACTGTAAAAACCGGCATTCTTTTTGAAGAAATCATTCCTAAAAAACAATGGAAAATCATCGTAAACACAATTTACTTTGATCCAGACCGCGAAACTTTTGAAAAAATTTCCGACGAACAAAAACGCGAAAACAAAGAAACTTTGGAAAGCATTACCCGCCAGATTCTTGCGCACGGTGATGTTGAAGTTATTGTCGAAGGTTACGCAAACAACGTTTCAAATACAGAAGAAGAAAATATCCGCGAGCTCATTCCACTTTCTCGACTTCGCGCCCAAACAATCGTAAATCTTTTGGTTGAAAATGGACTTAGCAGAGACATTCTTTCGTTCGAGGGAAAAGGCGGCTCAAATCCAATTGCAAAATGGGAAGACCGCGAAAACTGGTGGAAAAACCGCCGCGTAGAATTCATTGTAACAAAAAAAGAATAACCAATTTTGAGAGAGCGATTCAGATATTTACTTTAGGAGTTCTTTTTTATGAAGCGAAAATTTATTAGCATTGCATTCGCGCTTTTGGCAGGATTCTTTTTTGCCGGCTGCTCGAATCTGTTTGAAAATCTTATAAACGACGATTTATCGTTTAAAAACGGCGATGATTCTCTTTTGGAAAATAATGCCGTAATCGAAAACGAAAATCCAAACGAAAACTCAATTATTAACAGCGGCCTTGTAGTTATAAAACAAACACGTCCGCAAAAAAATCAAATAAAATATTCAAAAGAGCAAAATGTTTATTTTGTAGGAAACCTTCCTACAGACTTTACAGACGAAGATTTGCAAGAAATTTATGGAACAAACGCAATTCCAAGCGATATTTACACAGGCGGTAGCAACATCAATCTTGTTGGAATTGATAATCCTGTTGAACTTCGCTGTTTTCCAAACGACAAAAACGCAAAAGTTCGCTGGAACCTTGTTCAAATCTGGCATTATGCATCAGATGAAGATTCTACAAACGGCTACTCAATTAAGAAACTTAAGAATCCAAATAATATTAACTATGATATAGAAGAAAAAGAATCTAAATCTTCTATTAAAACTGATTTACCTTACGGTGTAACAGTTGCAACTTGTACTGTTTTTGCAGATGATAATCAGTTTTCTACAGAATACAAAATCGTTTTTACTAAAAAATACACGCCTGTTTTTGTAGACAATAAAAATAGCGAAAACCCTATAATTGATACTGGACTTGTTGTTTTGAGCGCTCAAGCTCCAGAAGTAAATCAAATCACTTTTAATCCGGAAATATATGAAAACAAAGATATTTCTGTTTGTGCAGATGATAATGATATGAAATTCCGCTGCTATCTTTCTGATGCAGACGCAACAATCGACTGGAATATTGTACAAACTGTAAAATATGAGCCGGTATTAAAAACTTACAGCAAAGAAATAACTGATAAATTTTTAGGCAAAACAGAAACTGTTTCTTATAAGTATATCAGTAAAATAAATGAAATACCTTGCAACAAAGAAAACCCGGAAAATTCTGTTGATTTTGAGCCAACAGACAATACTGACCTTTCTGCAAACGAAATTAAAGCAACAATTCCTTACGGAATTACAGAAGTAAGCGCAACAATTTCTTATGATAATCAAAAAACAACAGTTTATAAAATTATTTTGAAGCGCGAAATTTCTGCAAAACCTCAAACAGAATCAGAATTTGCAGCCAGTTTAAAAACAGGAAACGCAGAAGGCGCTTATTCAAAACTTAAAGATTTGAATCTTGAAGTTTTAAATGGCGAAAACAAGTCAACTCCAACATTCGAGCCGGAATTTTCGCCTGAACATACAATTTACACTTTAACAGTTGATGAAGAAGCCGACAGCCTTGTTATTAATGCAATTGCCGCTTCGGAAAAAGCAAAAATTTCAGATCCAAAAGTAATTACAAAATACGGCGAAGTTCCTGCTACCAACGGATATAATATCAATCTTGTTGGCGGAAAAACACGAATTACTTTTACCGTTACAGACGAAACTAATATCCCAAGACTTTATACAATTTACGTTGAAAAGCCAGAAGACGGCGACACAACTCTTGAAGCTATAAATTATACTCCAGAAAACGGATATGAAAACGGCGTAAAAGGATTTACAGTTGATAACACCTTTAAAGGCTACAGCAACAATCTTGACAAAAAATATAGTATGACACTTAGTGCAGACAGCCGCATTGATGTTTCTGAAGTTAATTTCACCGCTGTTCCAAATAAAAAGCGCACACAAGTTTCTTACGCTATTTCTGATTCAAACACAACTGTTCCAGATACTTGGAGCGAAAGTTTTACAAAAGCTAATGTAAAATCGCAAAATATTACTTTTGAAGATTCTGATGTTCCAAACATTACAAAATATTTGTGGATTAAAACTGTAAGCGACGCATATTTCCACACTACAAATAACGGATATGAAAGCAAAAAACGCTCAGACACAACATATCATATAGTTCAAATTACAAAAGCCGGAAATGCAAACCAAAAACTTACAGAACTTGTTGCAGTTGTAACTTTTGAAGACGGAACTTCAGAATCTTACAACATTATTACCGATCAAACAAAAGAAGTTGCTCATATAGTAAAAGAATATACAAAAAAGGTAACAACTTTTGCCGACAAAATCGATTTTTATTTCCGCCCGCTTGATAAAGACGCAACTGTCACATACAGCGCAAAAAATACAAAGTTCGATTCAAAAATTGAAAATACAAGTTTCGCTGGTTACACAACAGAAACAAAACTCGAAAAAGTTTCTGGCCGCTGCACTCTTTTGAATAACGATTCAGAATATTATCACTTTGCAATTGGTGAAGTACAAGAAGGCACAGACGCCACTTTGGCTCTTCCAAAAGGCACAACAGAAGTAAAAATCTGCGGAACAACCTTTACTTTCATCAAGCCTGATTTAACAAATGTAAATTATTCTCTTAATTTGAATCCGGATAAAAATCAAAATGCCGAACTCAAATGGAGCAAGTACATTTATATAAATAATGCTTCACTTAGAATGAATCTTATTTCTGAGCAGCAAAATCAAATAATTACTGTTAATTCTTGTGAACACACACACGATATAAATGGTACAGAAATCGAGGCAACTGCAAAAAGCAACGATGTAACTGCCGTAATCACAAGAAATGAAGGAAATGCAAACAATCTCACAAGCTGGACTGCAAATGTTTCAAACCTTCCAGCCGGAACTACAACGCTTACAATTACAGTAACAAATGAAAAAGCGACAAAGGATTATGTTTACTATATTGTTCGCGCTGCAGAATCAGAAACTCGTCTTAAGACCTTAACTTTTGACGGAAAAACTCCAACCCAATTTGAAACAAACTGGAATAATGGAAATACAAATACAACCTGCACTTCTTTGCACAACGAAACGCTGAAAATCAACGCCGGAAAAAAGAAACTCTACGTTGAAGCAGTAAATCCACAGGCAAAAATCACAATTGAACGCCGCCATTCTGAAGTTAGCAATATTCAAGAATCTAATGATTCTCGTTGGGAAAATGCAGAAAGCGAACTTGTAAAAACAGGAAACGGCAATGTTACAGTTTCTTATAGTTTCGAAGAAAAAGATGCTGTCAAAAATGCCGGTTCAATTATGTACACAATCAATGTTTACGCTTCAGAAAATGACACAGTTCCAAGCCATATTTATTATCTGATTATTCATGTTGAAGCAGATAAAAAAGCACAACTTGATGCACTTAAAATTATTCAAGAAGGAAAAACAGAATCAAGAACAATTCTTGCAAATAGTTTTAAGCCTGGAACTTTTGATTATACAAATCTTTCAGCAAGCTTGAATTACACAGGTGATATTGTTATTACTCCAACAAAATGGAAGTATGCAAAAATCACAAATGTTACCATTATGATTGATAATGTTAGAATATTAGATTACGAAAACTATATTTTCGAAAATGAAATTATCAAAATTCCATATAACGAGTATAGTCAAAATTTGGGAAGAACTTATAAAGTCAGCTATACAATTCAGGCACAAGACACAACAGTTAAGCCAGTTACTTATACCGCCCAAATCAAAATTCCAACATTGGATATTGTTGAAAAAGCGGCTCAAAAGCAGACTGTAAATTCGTACGATTACACAGTTCCTGCAAAAGTAAAAGGACTCGGCTACAGATTTGGTTCAGTTATTGCAGACGAAACAGTTCTGGCAAAAGGCTTTTTTGGCGGAATTGATATTATTGGTACAACAGATGGAAATACCTGGTACGAAAGCAGCTTTGGCGGCAGCGGCTTGCAATTTGTTTTGAGTATTGAAGAGAATAATTCTTACAAAAATTATTGGGTAAAACTCAACAACAACGGAAAGCTCGAAAAACTTTATGCTTATTCAAACACAACCGGTGCAAAAGAGGTTGCTATTCCTGCTGGAATTGAATTTAAAGTAGTTCCTAATTTTGTAAAAATTGAAGATGAATTGTATCTTGAACTGTGTACAACACTTAAAAATTCAAGCGGAAAAAAAGTAAAACTTGGCGCTACAATTGATACACTCATTGGAACTATAAAAGACTCTACAATAGCCGCAAACGACAGCGTAAATGTTACAAATACTGAAAACGGCTTTGTAATGTCTGGAAATGGTTATAAATTTACTGTATTTTTGCAGAATGCTTATAAAGTATATGATGTAACAGATTTCTGGTACGGCGATTATAATGGGGCAAAATTCCTTGAAAATGTATTTACAACAAATACTTCAAAGAATTGCAAGTCTTCTAAAGACAGCGCTGCAAGTTTCTATTGGGATATTGGAAATCAAACATTAAGTACAAAATTTATAAGAATATCAATGGGAAAATAACGAGTTATAAATAAATGGTCGTGAACCGTGCCGCCCGAGCGCGCTCGGGCGGCACGGTTTTCTTACCCTTTTTCAATTCAAAACTCAACTATTGTTCTTTTTCTTCTGCAACCGTTTCCATAACTTTATGCAAAACTTTCAAAAGATTTGCAGCATCTTTTAAATCCAAAAGATTAGAACACATCATCTGTTGCGGAATACCAACGCACTTTTCTTTTAAAGATTTACCATTATCAGTTAGCTGAATAAAAACCGTTCGCTCATCTTTACTGCTACGAGTTCGCGTAATAAGTCCCTGCCCTTCCATTCTTTTAAGAAGCGGAGTAAGCGTTCCCGAATCAAGAAAAAGCCTCTCCCCAAGTTCTTTTACCGGCACATTATCTTTTTCCCAAAGGCAAAGCAGCGTAATATAAGAAGTGTAAGTAAGCCCAAGCGGTTCAAGCAGCGGAGTATATTTTCTTATAATTTCTTTAGAACAAACATACAACGCAAAACAAAGCTGATTATCAAGGGCAAGCGGATTAAAATCCTGTATCTCTGTATCTTCCATAATTAAATTGTATACAATTTAATTGACATTTTCAAGAATATTCTTTATATTTGTTAATGAATAAAGATTGTGTACAATTTAATATTGTACAAGCGAGGTGTTTATGAATTTTTATGATTTTTCGGTAAAAACAAGAGACGGAAAAGAAGTTTGTCTTAATGATTATAAAGGCAAAGTTCTTTTGGTTGTAAACACAGCAACTGGCTGCGGCTTTACTCCACAGTACAAAGGGCTTCAGGAACTTTACACAAAGTACAAAGATAAAGGCTTTGAAATTCTTGATTTTCCTTGCAATCAGTTTGCAAATCAAGCTCCTGGTTCAGATGAACAAATTCACACTTTCTGCACCGGCCGTTTTGGAATCACCTTTCCGCAATTTGCAAAGCTCGATGTAAATGGCGAAAATGAACATCAACTTTACACTTTCTTAAAAAGCCAAAAACGCGGTTTTTGCACATCAAAAATCAAATGGAACTTTACAAAATTTTTGATTAGCCGCGACGGCACGGTACTTGCCCGCTTTGCCCCAACTGCAACTCCAGAAAAACTTGAATCTTACATTGTGAATGCTTTATAATTTGGCAAACCGATAAATCAGAATGAAAATGAAGAAAACTTATATTACAACTATGCCTCACCACATTGGAGCTTTTTTAAAGGCCAGCGAATGTCTTGCTAAACTGAATATCAATATTACGCGCGTTAGTTACAATAAAGCAATTGATTCGCACACACTTTTTATTGATGCTGAAGGTGAAGAAGAAAATCTTAAAAAGGCAGATAAACAGCTTACGGAAATAGGTTATCTTCAAAGTCCAAAAACCGAAAAGAGTATTGTTCTGCTCGAGTTTATGCTTCAGGATAAACCGGGCAGCGTTACTGATGTGCTTCGCGTTATTAATGATTATCAGCTGAATATTTCATATATCAGTTCGCAGGAAAATGGCACAGATTTTCAAGCTTTTAAAATGGGCCTTTACATCGAAAATGAAAATCATCTTAAAGCTTTTATCGACGAAGTTCAAAAACTTTGCCCTGTTCGTGTGCTTGATTATAATCATTCAGAAAAATTTTACGACAACAGCATTTTCTACCAGTCGTTTGTTTCGGAACTTGTTTCGTGCATTGGACTTTCCGAAGATAAACGCGACAGTCTTCTTGTGAATACGAATCTTGTTATGCAAATGCTCGATGAAAAAGGTCTTTCGCCGTACAAAACCTTTGAAAGCATAAGCCGTTTTGCGCACTTGCTTGCTTCGTGTCGCGGCGCTGCATTTTCTCCGCGCATTACACATCACAAAATTACTGATAATTCGGAAATCATTTTGATTGAACCGCCCTGCGGAAGCAACACCGCAATCTTAAAAAGCGGCGGCGAAGTTCTTTTTATTGATACTGGTTACGCACTTTACCACAACGAAATGGAAAAACTTTTCCGCCAACTTTTGCCAGATTACGACGCTATGAAAAAACGCGTTTACATCACTCATGCAGATGTAGACCATTGCGGCCTTCTTCCGCTGTTTGATGAAATAATTGCCAGCGAAGATTCTAAAGAATGCCTTGCGCTCGAAGCAAAAGGTGCAGACGCTTACCGCGAACAAAATCCACTTCACAAACCGTACATAAATATTTGCAAAGCGCTTACGCTGTATAATCCGCCGGAACCCCAAAAAGTAAAAGCGCTTTGGCCGTCGCCAGCAGAAATCAAAGAGCCGCTAGAACAAATCGGCTTCTACGACATCGGCGAAATGCATTTTGAAGTTTATCAGGCAAAAGGCGGCCACTTAAAAGGCGAAACCGTGCTAATTGATTACATTCACCACATCGTCTTCTCCGGCGACATCTACATAAACATTCACGGCCTCACAAAAGAGCAGGCAACTTACAACCAGTACGCTCCAGTTCTTATGACCTCAGTAGACACCGACCCAGCCTTATGTGCTCAAGAACGAGTAGCAATCCTCCAAAGACTAGGACAAGGCAACTGGCAGATTTTCGGCGCACACGGAATGAAAAAAGACTACTGTTTGCAGCAGGCTGAGTAAATTTTTTACTCAACCGCACTATAAATATCGTAGAACGAAATTTTGTTTATTTTTTCAAGATTGTAAGATTCATAATCAATATTACTCTTTTCGCTATTATCAAACTGATTAATAAAGATGTATTTTTTCATATCAGGATATTTTTGCTTTATATCTTCAAAATTTAAAACAAAAATAACTTTTTGATTATCTGAAAGATATGGAATTAAGCAAGCATGCCCCCAACTTTTTTCACCTCTCACAAAAATTGGTAGTTTTGTTTCCTGAAGTTCTTTATACGAAGCGATTTCTGAATCATCTAAATGCTCAACATTTTGCATACCTTTTTTTGTAGGAATCAATGCGCCTATTAAAACAAGAACCGCAAAACCAGCAATTACTATATTTAATTTCTGATTCTTAAAGTAAAAAATAAAAGCTAAAGCAAATACTGAAAACAATGGTGCTATATATCTTAATGTTTTCATATCAATTGGGGCAAAATAAAAAATAACAAATAGCGAAATTATATTAACACCCAAAACAATACTTTGAACTTTTGCTAATTTTTCTTTTCGACTAAAAACTATAAAACCACAACATATTAAAATGCTTAAACTATAAATTTCAAAAAAGATATTATTTGTGAATATTTCAATCAGACCATTTTTTACAGCACATAAATTGTCAAATATATAAAATAGTGACAGTTTGTTAGCAGCTTCTTGCCCTCTTTCTCCCATATTTCCAAATTTAAAATAAAATAATTTAGCTACACAAAGGGAAAGTATAAACATTAGAATAAAGACACTAAGTAAATTATAATTTTTACGTCTTGCAAGAAGTATTATTAATGTAATTCCAAATAATCCAACAAGAATAATATTGAAATATGCCGAAAGCATCGTAAATGCTAAAACAAATATCCCAATTATAAAATACTTCTTAGTTTCAAATTGCACATTAGTTTCTATAGCTTGTAAACTGCAAGTAACAAAATATGTAAAAATAATTATAAGAGTTTGTTGTAATTCATAAGGCCTAATAAATACTGTTAAAGAAAGTGACGGTGGATTCATAAAAGCTATTAATAGAATTAAACATATCAGGATTTGATTATTTGTAAATTTGCGAATCAAAAGAATCATAAAGAAAAATGATACTATAAAAAATAATACATTTAAGAGACATGCCCGCCAAAAAATGTATTTAAGATTATAAGTTTTTACACCTGTAAACCATATTCGCAAAAATGAATAATAAAGATTTGTATGTGGAGAATCTTTATTATCTTGATGCAAATGAAAAACATCGCTTATAGAATCTATTATGCTTGGATTATCCCAAAGTGACAGTTCCTTTAGTTCTTTTGAATTATACTCAACATACGGTTCATAGCCTAATTCATAATTAGAACTCCAAAAGCCAAATTCATTTCTATTACAAATCGCAATACTAAGACCTTCGTCAACATGCAGGCTTTTCTTTTGGGAAATATAAAAACACCTAAGAGCTATAAGTGAGGCTAATATAATTAGCAATTCTGCACCGTGCATTTTTGATTTTTTTATATCGGAAACTGTTTTTCTTAAATAAAATATTCCTTGTAAATTTTTATATAACTTTGGAATAGAATTAACATAAAAATACGCAAAAAAAGTAGTTATAAATATAAAGCACACAAATATGTAGATTTCCCACCTAATAAAACGTGCATGCCATACTTCATGGGTAAGTGGTCTTCCAACATATTTTTCCCCAAATAGAATAATTTGATTTCTAACCAACGGCAATAAAACTATAAGAGATAAAAGTCCTATAGTTCCACTAAAAATCATCATTATTTTTGATATTCTTTTTATTCTTTCATTATTCACTTATTAGTTTTCCTCTCTCACTATATAAATAGGTCTTTGTTTTACTTCGGTATAAATTTTTGCTAAATATAATCCTGTAATTCCAGTTGTAAAAAGTTGAATGCCACTTACAAACAGAATTATACATACAAGGCTTGCCCAGCCTTGTACCGGATCTCCAAATACAAGTTTCCGAATTATAATCAATGTAATTAAAATAAAAGAAAGAAGAATTCCTAGAATACCTGCAATAGCAGAAAAAGCTAGTGGTTTTGTAGAAAATCCTATAATTCCGTCAATTGAATATAAAAAGAGTTTCCAGAATGACCATTTTGTTTTTCCTGCAACACGTTCTATGTTTTCATACGAAAACCATTTTGTATTAAATCCCACCCACGGAAATATTCCTTTAGTAAATCGATTTCTTTCGCATAAAGATAGAACAGCTTTTTTATATTTTTCTGTCATTAAACGGAAATCCCTCGCGCCATCTACAACAGGTACATTGCTAAGTTTTCCCATAATCTTATAAAATTTTCGAGCAAAAAACGAACGAATCAAAGGTTCATTTTTTCTTGTAGCTCGTCTAGTTGCAGCACAATCATATCCTTCGTTTTGAATTGCAGATAACATTTGTGGCAATAATGACGGGGGATCTTGCAAATCGGCATCCATTACTGCAGTATATTGTCCGCAGGCTTTTGAAAGGCCAGCATATAAAGCTGCTTCTTTTCCAAAATTTCTTGAAAAACTTACAAAATGTATGCGTTCATCTTTTTTTGCAAGTTCATGAATTACCTTCATTGTTTCATCAGAAGATCCATCGTCTACAAAAACAAATTCTGCATTATCATAAAGATTCATTTCTTTTAAGATACGATTCGCCTCATTATAAAATTTGGGAATTGCATCTTCTTCATTAAAGCATGGAATAACCAAAGAAAGCGTTGTTTTCATTTTGTTTTTTTCCTTGTTGTAAGAATCATCAAAATTATTATTAAACTTATAGAACAAATTGATATTAATGAACCTATTATCCAAATAAAAGGTTGTTTGAAATATACAATTATTTCAGAATCAAAATCTTTTGGTAAAAGAATTCGAATAACTTTATTTTCACCGTCAATTATAGAAAGATTTTCTCCACCAGAGCCAAGAGCATGGTAACCTTTATAATTTAACATAGGTAATTCTACAAAGCCATTATTTTGTGCAACTGCATAAAACCTAAATTTATTTGCATTTCTATTGATATTGCTTATTTGAACATTTTCCGTTTTAATTTTTCCGTCAAACTTTTCTATATCAGCTCCATCTCTTAGATATTCAGCACCTTCAATGACATTACTACCAAAAAAACTATAATCATTAAATGAAACATTATTTGAGCCCATTTGATATTGAAAGTAAAAAGGAAATGTCTGCAAAATTATCAAAAATAGTAAGACTTTTCCATTTATACAATGCAAACAATTAAGTCTGCTTTTTTGCATTTGTGTTTCATCATTGTATCTTAAGAACAAAATGCGGCCTGTAAGTAATGTAAGAATAATTATAACAATTCCGAGCCAGCGCCAAGCAAATTGTATTTGAGATACGATTTTTCCAAACCAAGTTAAAGAAAGCAAATTCCAAGGAAAAATATTTGAAGAAATAAAAATAACAATAATTGAAATAATAAATAAAATTTTTAACTGATAATCATTTTTACTTATATTTGCAAAAAGCACACAGATAATAAAAAACAAGCAACCAAATAAAATTGTATACTCATAATTTTTAAAACGAATGCACCAAATATCATGTGTAAGTGGCCGCCCAATATATTTTTCTCCAAGCGCGATAATCAAATTTTGAACTTGTGGCAAAAATAAAATCAAAGAAACAAATGCTATACAACTTAACAATAATATTAGATTTTTTGATTTTTTACCTAGTTCTATTTTGTTTTTCCAACAATAGTATATTACAGGTAAAATAAAACTCATCATGAGCGGAAGTCCTGGAGATAATAACATTCGCTCCTTCACTATTGTAGTATTTTTACCAAAAGGATTTTGGAAAAACATAAACAACTGAATAAAATTTACTCCACTAAATTGAATATATTGTGTTTCCATTTGTGATATTTTTACAGAAACATTGAAAAAGTAATCTATAAAAGGGATTATAAAAAAAGCACAAATCAAAAATGTTTCAAACATCGCTAAACAAATGCAAAGAATGTTGTTTTTTGTAAATGTTTTTTTCCATAAGATTAAGCATATAACAATTAACGTTATAATAACTATTTCAGTTGTAAGAATATGTGTTAAAACTAACCCAGACATTCCAATAGCAAGCAATGTTGCTATTTTGAAAAAATTATAGTTTTCTTTAGATTCAGTATATAATTTGAAAAATGCAAGCGCTATAATTGGAAAAAAAATAAACGCAGAATATTCTCCAACAGCATTTCGTATAAAAATATCAACTAATCGATAAGGCGCCGTTGAAAAAACTAAAGATAGTATAAGTCCAATTTTAGTAGATTTGAATATTTTTTTAAAACATATATAGGCAATTAATACTGTAGCAAAATTTACTCCCAAAATATATATTTTGTAAGCTACAGTTAAAGGGACCCCTATTAATCTCAACAAAGCTGGAAAATAAAGCAAAATATCACAATAATAAATAGATACTGGATATCCATAACCTTCCAACCATAACGATTGCAAACGAACAGGAATATTCCCCCTGCGCAATTCATCAGCAAGTCCATCTATTCTCATTAAATGAAAAGTACCGTCATGTCCTAAAGTAGTTCCTGGAAATAAAAGCAAAAGTGATGAAAACAAAACAATAAAAATTATTGAAAAAATAATCAGCTTTTTATTATTTTCTATTTCAGATGTATTAAAAAATTTCAAATAATTTTTTAATAAATGAGATATACCTATTAATTCTAAAAATAATATTTCAAAGTATATGAATCGTGATTGCCAATTTTCATATATAAGTGAATGACCACTAATTTTTTCACCCGTAACAATAAGTAAATTTTGTATTTGCGGTATAAAAATCAAAAGTGAAACTAGTGCTATAAAAATAATTATTAAATTTGATACTTTAAGTATTTTTTTAGAATCCATTTTTTCTCTCCAAAAACAAAGATTTGCTGACTAAAAAAGTGTAAAATTGTATATAGAATATCTTGCTGAAAAGATTTCTTGTAATTTATAAATTTAAAGTATTTTTTCAAAAAGAAAGTGATTATTCCACAAGCTATATAACAAGAAACTAACGAAACACAGTAAATAAAATGACTAAAACTATAAAATATAAACTGTATGCTTGTAACAAATGCAGTATTTATTAGTCCAGCAAGGAGAAATTTTATCAATTTTCTGTCTACAAATCGAAAAACAAGCATATTTTTTTAGCTATTTTGGATTAATTAATAGTTTAGTATTTTCTGGCTAAAAGAACAAGGTGGTAAATTATATATGAAAAAACACAGCCAACCTGAAATTAATCAGATTGGCTGTGTTTTTTGTCGCAACCCGTTAAACGGCTTGCTTACCGAGTTTTGGCTCTGCTAAAACTCGCACCTATTTGATAAGTGAATGGTACTCCTGGAGTGATCTTACTCCTCCCTCACCACCATTACCGTTCTTTACAGACTCGATACCCTTAACAGCAGCGAGTGCGCCGGCAATTGTAGTAATGTAAGATACCTTATACTTCAGACACATCTTGCGGATAGTCTTGCGGTCTTCGGCGTAGTTGCGTTTAGCCTTTGGAGTGTTGATTACCAGGCAAACTTCCTTGTTCATAATCATATCTACTACATCTGGGCGGCCGGCACCGATCTTGTTTACAACTTCGCACTTGATTCCGTTTGAGTTGTAGAAGTCTGCGGTTCCCTGAGTTCCAACCAGTGTGAAACCGAGGTCTTTCAAAGTCTTACCGATTGTAAGAACTTCTTCTTTCTGTCCTTCCTTATTGCTCAAGCTGATAAGAACCTTTTTGTTTTCCCATGCAGCTGGTGCGTGTGGGAGTTCTGAACCTGCGGCTTCCTGTGCCTTGTAGAATGCCAGAGGGAAGTTTTCTGACAAACCAAGAACCTCACCTGTTGAACGCATTTCAGGGCCTAAGATTGGGTCTACTCCTGGGAAGCGGTTCCATGGAAGAACGGCTTCTTTTGCTCCGTAGTAAGGAATCTTCTTGTCTTTGAGGCCGAGTGATTCAAGTGATTCACCAAGCATCATACGAGTTGCAAGACGAGCCATCTGTGTATCACAAACTTTTGATACGAGAGGAACTGTGCGGCTTGCGCGTGGATTAGCTTCGATTACGTAAACCTTTCCATTTTCAATTGCGTACTGCATGTTCATCAAACCGCAAACATGCAAGCTTTCAGCAATCTTCTTTGTATATTCTTTGATTGTCTTGAGGTTGTCAGCTGGAATAGAAACTGGAGGAATTACACAAGCAGAGTCACCAGAGTGAATACCTGCAAGCTCAACGTGCTCCATTACAGCAGGGATATAAACGTGTGTTGAATCAGCAAGAGCATCAGCTTCACACTCAAGCGCATTCTTAAGGAAGCGGTCGATCAAAAGTGGGCGGTCAGGAGTTACACCAACAGCCTTTTCAACGTATTCCTTCAAAGTTGCTTCATCATAAATTACTTCCATTCCGCGTCCACCAAGAACGAATGAAGGACGAATCATGATTGGGTAGCCGATCTTATCAGCGCAAGCCTTTGCTTCTTCAAAGTTGATTGCCATTCCGCTTTCTGGCATTGGAATTTCAAGTTTTTCCATCATGTGGCGGAAGAGGTCACGGTCTTCGGCGATGTCGATAGAATCAATTGATGTTCCCAAAATGTTTACGCCGTTTTCCTGAAGTTCGCGGGCAATGTTAAGCGGAGTCTGTCCACCAAACTGAACGATAACTCCGTATGGCTTTTCTTTTTCGTAAATCTGAAGAACATCTTCAGTTGTAACTGGTTCAAAGTAAAGCTTGTCAGAAGTATCATAGTCAGTAGAAACAGTTTCTGGGTTACAGTTTACGATGATTGTTTCGTAGCCCATTTCTTTAAGCTGCATTGCGGCATGACAGC
>JAGCVK010000025.1 GCA_017962415.1 Treponema sp.
ATTTGGTTTAATGCCGTATTCTGGAGCGAATACTGTCTGTGATTTTCCTGACTGAATGTATTCCTCAACAATTTTCTGACGTTCTTCACGACTGTAATTTGATCTCATAATTTCTTCCACCTTGCGTAGAAGTTTAGTTCAAAGATTTATTTTTGGAAAATACATGAGAATTGACGGTTACGATATAAGACGAGCCATTTACACAACCAACGCAATCGAATCCCTGAACTTTTCCCTGCGAAAAGTTACCAGAAACAAATCAAGTTTCCCTGACGATGATTCGATATACAAGGTAATGTATCTGGCAATTAAAAATGCCAGTACCCGCTGGACAATGTCCATTAAAGACTGGGGCCTGGCAGTTAATCAGTTTGCAATATTATTTGACGGGCGTGTTCCCGGCTTTAATTAACCCCTGCCATTTACACAGAATTTATGACAGGGGCCTTTTTACTAATTACCTTCATCTAGAAATTTACAGTCAGTATTTTGAGCAGTTAAATCTATAAGATTTTCAGTTTTATATTCCTTATGTAAACCAATTTTAAATGTTCCTCTATTGTTATAATAAAAATCGAGATGCTGTATTGGATGTAGTTTTGGATATTCTTCTTTAAATCCCACAATATCATTATCATACCGAAAATAACCTGGTTCAAATGATAATAAATATAATATTAAATTCCAATAATTATTTTCTTTATGTTTTAATTCATCATTAGCTTCAAATATTTCCAAAAAATCTTCCATAAATATGTCAAAACAACTTTCAAATTCCGTATATGAGTTGAAAAATGTCTTAAGTAATGAAATATCTTCACAAGAAATTGAATCCGGAAAAAGCGAGTTTTCCAATTTTATTTCATCATCTTTCAATATAAATGGCACATGAAAACTTTGTACTTGTTTACTTTCATTTTCATAAATGAAAACACGATTTGTATTCTCATCATTTTGGAAAACGATACAAACCCCTGATTTCATTTCTTCCTTATGAAGAAATGAAATAGTAAAAATATTAAGTATTAATTTGATTATATCAATTCTATCACGAATAGCTGAGTCATACTTAATAATATCTTTGTAGGCATAAAATGTTTGTATCATAGAATTTAACGTAATAAGTTTTTAACACTAGGAATCAGTTTTTGATAAAAACTTTCATCATCAATTGATTTATCATAAGACATTGGTTTTGTTAATGTTTTTAATGCATCTAGCATATCATCCGACATATAAAATTCTTGTTGAATTCGTTTATAGACAGCTTCTCGATTATTACGCAGCTTCATTGTGCCTAGATTTTGTTTTGCAATTTTTTTATCTTCTTCTGTTGGTTCTGGAAATATGATTGCTTTATTGGAAACAATACTGTTTATAGCCTCATTATATATATTCATAAATCTTACATTACTTTCAATTTCATTATTAATAATAAAATATGATTTTATAAATGACCTAGTAAGAGCCATATAAATAGAATTGCGATGATCTAGCATATTATATATACAACCTGTTGCTATTGTTATCACAAAAGGAAATTCCAATCCTTTTATATTATTGCTATTACTTATAAATATTTTGTTTTGAGAATTACGATTTTTTGTTTGATAACCAATATTTGTTTCCCAATGAAATTTTTCAAATATTCGATCTTCTAATTTGTCGGCAATTTCACACATAGTATTGAAAGATGATTCTACAAAGACAATTGCTATATCATCTGGTTGTAAATCAGGATTTTCTGCTTGAATTTCTAAAATAGAATTTATCGTAGTATCTATCATATCTGTTCTAGTAGAAGGCTTTATTAGTATATTACTGTTTGAATCTTCTATATCCTCGAATCTTCGAATAGGTTTTCTAGATAAATGATACATTCCATTTATTTTGTCTACTTTATACCCACACAAAGCCCATTCTTTATCTTCAAGCCATCTAATAATTGGTTTTTCATATAATCCCATACCAACGGAATGGGCAAACATAAGAGTCTTTGGATCAGTTCTATAACATTTATTTAATACATAATCAGCTTCGACATCTATAAATTCTGTATCAAAAATATTCTGAAAAACGTCTCCCGCAATAAAAAGTTTTTTTGCAGTAATTTCTTCACACAAATTTATAAAATTTTCTTTAAAATCTTGGCCTTCATCCAAAAATATATAATCGAAACATGGGGTAAATTGTTTTTTTTCTTTTAATTTTTTTATATGTTGCAATATATCTGACGCAAAATCTTCTAATTCATAATATCTACGATATGCAGTGAAAGGAATATTATATGCAGAGCAAATATAACTACATATACCAGAATTTTTATCATTTCCACTTCCCCAAGCTCGCATAATCCATAAACGTTCGTTGATTTTTATTTGTTCATCAACTTTCATAAAATCAAATAATGCAGGTATACGTTTTTTCATATCCTCGCATAGAACTTGATTATAACATGCATATACAATTTTACTGTTCTTTTCATTAACATATTTTTCACGAATTTTTTGAATCAGCAATTCTGTTTTACCAGTTCCTGCTAACCTTGAATCCTTATTACTTTATTTGGATTAACATCCTGATAAATGAAACTACTTTGATTACCATCATATAATATGATTTTATTTTTTATTTTTTTTATCAAAGTATCAGGAACGTCCAATGTAACTTTATTAGGATCATTAATACTTCCTATAATTAAGGAAGATAAAATCTCGATTTTTCTTTGCAGTTCTGGAGAATCTTCATTAAATTGTTCAAAATCAAATTCTTGTTCGTTAGTCACTTCTAAGTCTGCAAATAATGACTTCCATGTTCTAGGTCGATTTAATTTATCTTTATATCCAAATTTTTCTGACAGATAGCCTAGATCCTCAATAAAGTCAGCTTTATAGTCATCAAAACCTTCTTTATTTGTACTATCAAAATTTGCAAAAATAATTTTTTTATGAGGAATTAAAAGTACACATGCCTTTTTATAATTGTATGTATTTTTTGTTGGTAAAGCTCTATATATTGCATAAACTTGTTTTTGAATTTGATTTGAATATTCTTCAAGAAAAGATAAAAACTTTTCATTACAAACATTTGCTTCAAAAAGATCACTGAAAAAATAAGAATCTTGAATCATAATAATATCTCCAACCTTTTTAACAACGATAAAAATTCCATTTATTCTGATATTTTGTTAATAATTCTAATTTGTCATCATAAATTGGATTGTCTTCATTAAATTGTTTCTGTATTTCATTAATCTGATTTCCAGCGCATATGTGCTGGCGTTCACCTAACAATTTTAATTTGTACTTATTTATTATAACACATAAGGTGTTAAAAAGGTAGTATTTCATATAGGACGGCTGATTTAATAGTGGCAGAAAAACTTATTTTGCACTATAATTATTAAAGGGTGAATTAATATGACAAATACAAATACTGTTGTTTTAGAACGTAAGGTTCCAGTTCAACTGGTAGACCAGATTAGTGATTATATTGATTATCTCTGTTTTAAGTTTGAACAGAATTCATTCCCAAAATCTATTAACCTTAGTGCAATGACTGAGCAGCAGTTTAATGCTGAGATTCAGAAAGGTTATGATGAAATGCTTGCCGGTAAAGGTAGACCAGCTAAAGAAGTTTTTGCAGATATTTTGGGAAGATAATAATGGATCAATATGAAATTATAATCGAACCTTCTGCTGAAGATGATTTAAAAAACATTTACGACTACATAGCTAATACACTCCTGTCTGAAAATAATGCAAGAAAACAGGTTGAAAGAATCAGAGATACAATTTTTGAATTAGAGACTATGCCGGAAAGTTATCACCTTTATCCAAACGAAACATGGCATAGTAAAGGCTTGCATTATGTTCCTGTTGGAAACTATGAAATCTTTTACACTGTAAACAACAACGATTTTAAAGTAAACATTTTGCGTGTTTTATATGGCAAGATGAATTTCCTCGAAATCTGGAAGTAGCTGATTCCCCCGTGCCCCCTGAGGTTTCCTGCAGAACAGAAAGTGTTCTTTCGGCAAGGATAAAAAGATTTTTGTAGAAACGAAGTTTTTTGCTTGAAGTGAAAATATGTGTTCTAAACAACACAAGGACAACACTTGTTTGTAAAAAGTGTTCTATGGGTTGGGAAAAACCACAGGCTGTTTATCGCTGGTATTATGGTGAAACACTTCCAAGCATTGATACACTTTCTATTCTTGCAAAGATATTGAACAGACCAATTGAAAGCCTTTTAGTTACGAGAGATATTAAAAATTAGAGAGGTTTGAAATCTATGAACATTGATGAAATCAGAACTTACTTTAAGTTACATCAAATTTTGATAAGGTAAAACAACAGAATTAAATTATATATTACATTTCTCAATCGATATGCAAGCCACCGGTTGTCAATCCAAATTTTCTTGAGAATAAAAGCTTACCAAGACATAAAAAATTATTTCTTTTTATTTGCACATTTTTTTTATAAATGTTATCATCAAAAAAAATAACGCAGCGATGAACTCCACATCACTATTCTTGCCTCACGACGGCAATGCGAAATATAAAAGGCTTTTGCCTTATCAGGAGTATCTTATGAAAAAAATCTCAAAAATTGCAATTACCGTTTTTTCTTTAGCTTTACTTTTTGCCGGCTGTTCTAAAAAATCTTCAGGACCTGTTACTGTTGAAGTTTGGCATACTTATACTGGAAAGCAGGCTGCAGGCCTTAATGATGCAGCAGAACGATTCAATGCCTCTCAGAAAAAGTATGTTGTTGCCGTTAAAAATCAGGATTATTCAGGTTTTGCTGATACAGTTTACAACGCTGTTGCAAATGGAATTGGTCCTAGTATCATTTTTAATTATGGAACAACTGCCGTTGATTACGCAAACGAAGGCCTTGCAATTAATATCAAAAAATACATTGACCGCGATAATAAAAAAGGCGACAAAGCAATGCAGAACTTAATTGATTCGCTTCCACAAGCTATGAAAGCTGATGTGCTTGGCTTTGAAGATGGCGGAATCTATTATCTTCCAGGCTGTACAACTGGCCCTGTTTTTTTCTATAACAAAACAATTTTTGATGAGCTTGGTTTAAATCCACCTTCTAATTGGGACGAACTTGCTTCTGTTGCTAAAAAAATCTACGAGAAAAAAGGCATTCCTGGTTTCCATTCAGATGGACTTGTAGATACTATTCAAGAACTTATTATGCACAACAATCTTGGCTATATTGATGTTGCAAACAAAAAAGTAACTTTCTGCGGGCCAAAACTCGAAGAAATTTATACCTGGTATGCTGATAACTGCAAAAAAGGTTATTTTTCTTTCAACACAATTGGTCGTTATTCTTCTGAAGATCTTGCAAATGGCGATGTAGCTTCTTTTTCTGGTTCTTGTGTAAATGACCAGTATATTGAAATGGTAGAAGGAAAGGGCGAACTTGGAATGGCAAAATGGATTGCAGGAGATTTTTATACTGCATGGAATCGCGGCCCAATCTTCCTTCATAGAAATGATGAAGTTGATGAAGGTGCTTACGAGTTTGTAAAATTCTTTTTGAATCGTGAAAATGCTGCAAAGTGGGCAATTGCTAATTCTGCACTTTGTCCTTATGGAATTTCAAGCGATGTTCCTGAATATGTTGAATATTTGAATAATCTTCCACAAAATTCGGCTCTTCCTTACGTTCAGGCAAATATGGCAGTTTCTGGTTCTTTCCCAAATGTTACCGGAAGTGCTGCTGTTAGAAAGATTCTCGAAGAGCATTTGAATTATGTTGTTGACGGAAAAATGACTGCAAAAGATGCTGTTGCTGAAATTGAAAAACAGTGCAACGACGCTTTGAATGGCAAATAGAAAATGAAAGTTCAACTTCAAAACGTAACAAAAAAATATGGCGCAACTATAGCCGTAAAAGATTTTTCTGCAGAACTGGAAGATGGGCATTTGATTTGTTTGCTCGGTCCTTCGGGCTGCGGAAAGTCTACAATTTTAAATATGATTTGCGGAATTGTTCCGGTAAGCGAAGGCAAAATCTTTTTTGATGATAAAGATGTAACAAAACTTCCGCCGGACCAGAGAAATATCGGAATGGTGTTTCAAAATTATGCGCTGTATCCGCATTTGACGGTTTTAGAAAATATTTCGTTTCCGCTTGAAGTTAGAAAAGTCAAAAAAGCAGAACGCATTGAACGAGCTCACGAAATTGCAAAACTTGTTCATGTTGATAATCTTTTAAATCGTTATCCTTCTGAACTTAGCGGCGGCCAGCAGCAGCGGGTTGCAATTGCCCGCGCAATGATAAAAAATCCTGCGTTGCTTTTAATGGACGAGCCGCTTTCAAATCTTGACGCAAGACTTCGCCTTGAAATGCGCGAAGAAATCCGCAGAATTCAAAAAGAAACTGGAGTAACTACAGTTTTTGTAACTCACGATCAGGAAGAAGCAATGTCTATTTCAGACAGCATTCTTTTGATGAAAGACGGAGTTTTGATTCAAAGTGGCCTTTGCCAGCAATTGTACAAAAATCCAAAATCACTTTTTGTAGCAGAATTTTTGGGAAATCCGCCGGTAAACAAAATTACAATGCCTGAAGCTGTAAAAAATATCGCAAACTTCTTAAAATGTGATTTAGACAAGCTAAAAGTTCAAGGTCAGGCAACTTTTACAATCAGGCCGGAAAGTTTTTATATTGATAGCGAAAATGGACTTTCGGCAGAAATTCTTTCAATCAGCGAAATGGGAAAAGATCAGATTGTAACTTTAAACTTTTTGAATCAAACAGTTCGCGCTGTTTTGAATCTTGAAGATGAAAATCTTTGCGCCACTTCAAAAATCAAAGTTGGCTTAAAGCAAAAAGGCGTTTTTTTATTTGATAATGAAGAAAGGAGATTTTAGTGAAATATTCACCAAAGCGCCGCGAAGTTTTTAACAAGGTTGAACCGTGGCTTTATCTTGCGCCTTTTTTAATTTTCATCATCATTTTTACGCTTTATCCTGTTATCAATGTTTTTTTGATGTCATTTAAGCATAATTACAGCTATCTCCGGCAAACTTTTTCTGCAATCAGTTTTGATAATTACAAATATGTTTTATCTGATGAAAAATTTACTTCCGCGCTTCGCAATACTGTGCTTTATGTTTTATTTGTAGTTCCGGTAAGTACTGCGATTGCGCTTTTTTTTGCAAATCTTTTGAATAAAAAACTTTATGCAAGTGCCATTTTTCAAACTGCATTTTTTATGCCACTGGTAACTTCTGTAACTGCAGTTGGGCTTATCTGGCGGCTTATGTATAATCAGCAATACGGAATTATAAACTGGGTGCTTTCTAAATTTGGAATTGAAAAAATAGGGTGGGTTACTCAATCAAAATGGTCGCTCGCAGCGCTTATAATTTTTGGAATCTGGAATATTCTGCCGTTTACAATTATCATTTTGCTTTCGGGGCTTCAAAATATTAATCCAATGTTTTATACAGCGGCCAAAGTTGACGGTGCAAAGCCGGCGCATATTTTTTTCCGAATTACAGTTCCGCTTTTGTCGCCAACAATTTTTCTTGTGTGCATTGTAAATACAATTTCCTGTTTTAAGGTTTTTAGCGAGTTATATCCGCTTTTTAATGGAAAGCCTGGCCCTTATTACAATTTATTTACAGTAGTTTACTACATCAGATACGCAATGATGGAAAAGCGAAAATACGGTTATGCCGCCGCGGCTGCAATGGTGCTTTTTTTGTGCATTTTGATTGTCACTTTGATTGAACTTTTACTGAAAAAACGAATGAGTAAAAGAGGCTTAAAATGAGATTTTTTAGAAAATTCCTGGCATACTTTTTTTTGATTCTCGGCTCTCTTGTAATGATATTTCCTTTTTTGTGGATGATAATCTGCTCTTTTAAAACACACGCCGAAGTTATAAAATTTCCGCCAACTTTTTGGCCGTCGCATTTTTCTTTTGAAAATTACACAAAAGCCTTTTCAAAAGCTCCTTTTGGAAAATATTTTATCAACTCTGTAATTGTGATGATTCTTTCAGTTTTGACAACAACTACAACTGCAATTCTTGGAGCCTTTGCTTTTTCGAAAATGAAGTTTCCTGGCAAGCACATAATTTTTTCGGTTTTGCTCAGCCTTATGATGATTCCTTTTGAAATGCTGATAATCACAAATTATACGACAATCGTAAAACTTAATTTGTACAATACAATTCCAGCTTTGGTAATGCCTTTTATTGCAAACATTTTTTACACTTACATTTTAAAAAACTTTTTCGATACCGTTTCGGATAGTCTTTATTATTCAGCCAGAATCGATGGTGCTTCAAACTGGCTGTATTTGTGGCGCGTTTTAGTTCCGATTGCAAAGCCTTCGCTTTTTACAATTATTTTGCTAAATGCTTTGTCTTCTTGGAACAGCTTTATGTGGCCGCTTTATGTTACCTCAGATGCAAAAGCCAGAACTTTGCCGTACGGACTTCAGGTTTTTACAACCGAAGCAGCCAGCTTAAACGAGCTTTTAATGGCCGCTTCTACAATTGTAGTTTTACCTATGATTTTACTTTTTGTGATTGCCAGAAAATACATTGTAAATGGAGTTTCTACCGGCGGATTAAAAGGCGTTTAATTCAAAAATTTATTCAGCCTTGTAGGCGCGGCTCCATTTTGCATTTGTCAGCTTTCCAATAAGATATTTATTTGAAGCATATTCGTTTAATGTGTAAATCTTTCCGTTTACAAATTCAATTTCTTCTAGCATTGGTGGAAGTTTAATAATTTCATCTGCGGTAGAAGGAGTAAGAATATAAAGAGGAACTGTTTGCGCGCAAACTTGTTTTGTTCCTTGTTGAGTAAGTTTATTAAGATTGAATTTGTAGAGTTTTGAGATTCCAAGTCCCCAGGAAGTTGTAAAATAAATTGCTTCATCAGAAAAACAAACGCCTTGAACATGTTTTGGAATTGAATAAGCAACTGCAGCTGTTGCATTATTGTTTTCTAAATTAAAACCTACAATAAGTGCATGTTGAGTTCCGTCTGAAGTTTTTTCTTTGTGACTTTTTTTTGTTGAATAGAATGGAAATCTGTAAAATTCGCCGCCATAAAGCATTCCATTATGCATTGTTGTATAAGAGGCTTTTACAATATCAGAATCAGTTTTTACGTTTAAAATTTCACTATATGAAACAGAAGATTCAAATTCAGCGTTATCGACTTTTGATTTATCAAAAACATAAAAACAGCCGTCAAAACCGCCAGCAATGTAGATTTTTTCGTTTGTAATTGAAATGCCGCCGGCGTGACCTCTAAATTTGTCGCCGTTTGGCTTTGCCATTCTGATTGCATTTACAAGATTTCCGGTTTGTCTGTTTACAATAAAAATTGGAGAGGCTTTAGAGCCAAACATATAACCAGTAACGTAAAAATTGTCAGAATTTTCATCGTAGGTAATTCCCTGCGGAATAAACCCTTTGTTTATATAAGGAATTACAAAGGCTTTTTCACTTTTTTTCTGATTTTTATAAGCAGGGATTTTTATTATTAAATTGATTATAAGAATCACAATAAGAACTATTGCCGCACAAATACCAATAATTTTCATATTTTTTTTTAATTGCATTTTTTTATTTCCTTTCATTCTATTAAAAATGTTCCGTCATCGAGTTTTGCCTGTAAATCACTAAGCGGAAGCGGTTTACTAAAAAGATAGCCTTGCAATAATTCGCAGTCATTTTGTTTTAGAAAATTGTACGCTTCTTGAGTTTCAACTCCTTCTGTTAATGTTTTCATACCAAGTTCATTTGCAAGCGTGATTATATTTTTTAGAATCTGGCGCGCTTTTTGATTTCCTTCAAAATTAGAAAGAAATTTCATATCGATTTTCATTACGTCAAATTCATATTCTTTTAATACATTCAAGCCTGAATAACCTGAACCAAAATCATCAAGCCAAAGCGCATAACCGGCATTTCGGAATTGCTTTAGTTCGGTTTTAAGTTTTTCATCATTTTCGCTGAGCGTGCTTTCTGTAATTTCAATATGAATCTCTTGTTTATTGATTTCATATTTGTTTAAGCACGCTTCAACTTCTTCGGCAAGATTCAATGAACCAAAATCGAGGCGTGAAAAATTCAGCGAAATCGGAAGAATTTTTTTGCCAATCTTTTTTGCATTGCTGATGTTGCGGCAAACCTGCTCTACAACATACATATCAAGCCGGTGAATCTGATAATATTCTTCAAGTGTTTCAATAAAATCAGCTGGCGACAAAAAACCGTAAAATGGATCGTCCCAACGCGCAAGCGCTTCTAGGCTACAGATTTTTCCAGTTTTTGCATTAACAATAGGTTGATAATAAACTTTTATGTATTCGTTTTCAATGGCCTTGTCGAAATTATTCAGAATATACTGCTTTTTCTGAAAATTATTTGACATTGTTTTGTCGTATTCGCAATAAGTTTTGCTGTAATGTTTTTTGATAGAATTGCACGCAAAACGAGCGTGATCGCAGGCAACAAAAGGAAGACAATCTTTGCTTTCTGGTTTATACGCGCCAACTTTAAGGCCAAGTTTTATATCATAATTAAAATCCTGAAGTTTTTTGCAAAGATCTAAAATTTTATCTTTGATTTTTAAATCTTTTGCAAGAATAACAAAATTATCGTTAGAAAAATGCGCAATCAAATCGCCATAAAAAACCTGATTCAAAACATCTGCAAATTTTTTAAGGAACATATTTCCTTCAATAAAGCCGTATTTTTGATTCAGAATCTTAAAATTTTCTACATCTAAAAAAAGAAAAACAAGGTTTGAAATATTTGTTTCTTTTTTTTGCATGATTTCAAGAGCTTGTCCGCGAAAATAATTTATATTTGCAATGCCGGTAACTTCGTCACTGATTGCAAGTTTTAAGAGAATGTTGTGAGCGTGCTCAAGTTTTTCTTCTTTTTGGGCTTCTTTGATTTTTTGTCTAAAGGCATTAATTGCACTAAGCAAAATTGAAATCAAAACGATTGTAAGATTTACTTTTGTTGCATAAGAAGCCGGATTACTATAATTACAAAGTACAAAAAATATTCCATAAGAAAAAGTTAAAAAACAAATTGAAAAAATCGGGCGCCAGACAATAAAACAAAATACAAAAATTGTCATTGTCATAAGTGTTATAAACTGTTCGCCTTTTAAGTAATCCATATAGGAAATATAGATACCAAAGGCCATTGAAACTGTACAAAAAGTAAGTCGTAAAAATTCCCAACCTTTGCGGTTTTTTACTACTTTTTTATGGTGAAGATATGCGTAAACCAAAAGCAAAAGCGCTGAAAGAAAAAGGGCAAAATAGCATGCTAAATGGATAATCAGCCAGCTGGTAGTGCGCTTATTCATCTGCGTAAAGAGTGTGCTTAAAATCATCCAGATTTCTAAAATCAAAACTACCGAGCATACATAAATGCTGGCTATGATATTTGAATGATAAAAATAATCTTTAACGTAGTCGGAATAATTTTGAATTCCTAAAAAGCGCTTAACTTTCTCCAAGTATCCCATATACAAATAGTATAAATCCAAAAGTGCAAATAGTAAAATTATTATTTTGCAGACAAAATTATTTGCAAATTGCGCTGTTTGCACGGTTTTTTATAATGGTATTCTAAAATTGTTTTTTCAGATTTTTTTTCTCACAATGATTTTTTTGCTTATTTTTTGCATATTGTTGAAAGATGACATTTCTCAGTTTATAATAAATGAATTATGAGAGCAAAAACATTTAAGGGTGGAATTCACCCAAAAGAGTATAAGGAACTTAGCAATAAGTGTCCTATTACTCCAGCGTTTCCTTTATCTAAAACCGTGACAATTCCAGTTACGATGGGCGGCGCTCCAAATCAGCCGGTTGTGGCTGTTGGTGAAGAAGTTGCAAAAGGGCAGATTATTGCTTGTGGTGAAGGCTTTATGAATTGTCCTGTTCATTCTTCTGTTAGTGGAAAAGTAAAAAAGATTCAAAACTGTCTTGTTACGGGCAATGGTATGGCTCCTTGTATTATCATTGAAGCTGATGATTCTGGACGCGAAAAACTTTTGCCTGTTTTAGATCCGTTTGAGTGTACAAAAGAACAGGCTTTGGCCCGCGTAAAAGAGGCGGGCATTGTGGGAATGGGTGGCGCTTCGTTTCCGGCCCATGTAAAGCTCAATCCACCGGCAGACAAGACGATAGATTATGTTTTGGTAAATGCTGCTGAGTGTGAGCCGTATCTCACTTGTGATGAGCGAACTATGCTTGAGCAGAGTGAAAAAGTAATTGATGGGCTTTCGATAGTGCTTCATATCATAAATGGCGGTAAGGGCGGAACTTCTACAGGTTCACTTAGCGCTGGCGCAAAAGGCATAATCGTTCTTGAAGATAATAAAGAATATTTACTTCCGGTTTTGCAAAAAGAAATTGATAAAGCAGGCTTTGCAAAAAAAATATCAGTTTGTCTTGTAAAAACAAAATATCCGCAGGGTGCTGAAAAGTTTATAGTTTCAGCTGCAACGGGCCGCGAAATTCCAAGTGCAAAACTTCCAGCCGATGCAGGTTGTGTTATTTCAAATGTAGGAACCGTTTGCGCAATTAGTGATGCATTCAGACTCGGACTTCCTTTGATTGAACGAGCCCTTACAATTAGTGGAGGCGCTGTTCAAAAACCCGTAAATCTAAAAGTTCCTGTTGGAACAATTGTAAGCGACCTTATGCCAGATTTTTTTACTTTAAAAGGTGATTCTGAAAGTGAAAAAGCAAATCAGGCTGTAAAAATAATTTCTGGCGGCCCTATGATGGGCTTTGCAATGGTTAGCGCTGATTTTCCGGTTGCAAAAGGAACAAGCGGCGTTACATTCCTTACAGAAAAAGAAACTTTTTTGGAAGAAGAATCTCAGTGCATTTCTTGCGGCTCTTGTGTTGCAAAATGTGCAATGCGGTTAAGTCCCGCTTTGATTGTGCGTGAGCTTAAAGCCGGCAATATAGAAAAAGCAAAAAGTTTTGGACTTATGGATTGTATTGAATGCGGTTGCTGCGCTTTTGTTTGTCCGGCAAAAGTAAATCTGATTCAAAGAATCCGGCTTGGTAAAGGAATTGTTCGCCAGAAAATGGCCGAAGAACGAGCTAAAGCTCAGGCAAAAGCTGCCGCAGAAAAATCACAAGGAGGCAAATGATGGGCAATAAATTATATGTTTCTTCAAGTCCTCATTTTAATTTGAAATGTTCAACAACTATGATTATGGGAACGGTTCTTTTTGCACTTCTTCCAGAAATCATAATGGGTATTATTTTATTCCGCTGGGCTGCTGTAATTAGAATTCTCGTTTCAGTTGCTTCGTGCGTGTTTTTTGAATTTTTGTTTCAGAAAATCACAAAGCAAAAGGTTGTAATTTCAAATCTTTCGGCTTGTGTAACTGGAGTTATGCTGGCACTAGTTTGTTCTCCTGCGGTTCCGGTTTGGATTTTTGTGATTGGTGCTGCTGTTGCAATGATTTTTGCAAAAGGACTTTTTGGCGGAATTGGCTCGAATGTGTTTAACCCGGCTTTAACCGGGCGCGCTTTTATGTTTTTGAGTTTTCCGGCTGCAATGGGAGCGAGTTGGCTTAGACCTGCAACGGCTACTGCAGAAGTTGTTTCTTCGGCAACTGTTCCGCAGGTTGTAGATGCAGTTTCTTCTGCAACAACGCTTTCTGCAATAAAAGCTGGAACTTTTGTAATGCACGACGATACGCTTTGGCAGTATTTTATTGGAAACAGAGCGGGTTGTATTGGAGAAACTTCGGCACTTTTGATTTTGATTTCTTTTGCTTTTTTAGCACTTACAAGAATTATTGACTGGCGCGCTCCTTTAACAATGGTTGGAACTGTTGCGGTTTGTACACTTATATCAGGTGAAAATCTTGCTATGGCTATGATGACAGGCGGTGTGTTATTTGGTGCAACTTTTATGGTAACTGATTATGCAACTGCGCCTCTTACAAAAAAAGGTCGCCTTATATTTGGTTTTGGCTGCGGCCTTATAACATTCCTTATAAGACGTTTTGGCGGCTACCCGGAAGGTGTTATGTTTTCAATTTTGATTATGAACAGCGTTGCTCCGTTCCTTAATAATCTGACAGCAAGAAAGTACGGTTATGGCAAAAAAGCTGGCCGCCCGGCTGATTCAGTTGCAAAGGAGGCTAAATAATGGCACAAACTTCTGCTAAATCAAATAAATCACAAAAAGAAAATGCCTGGAGTATGATTCGGCTTGGCCTTGTACTTGCAGTTTATGCAGTTGTGTGCTGTTCGATTCTTGCTCTTGTAAACAATTTTACAGCCCCAAAAATTGCAGAAAATCAGGCGAAAAAAGTTAGCGCGGCAATGCAGCAATTTTTTCCGCAGGAAGGCCTTGTTTTTGAAACGGTGAATGATTTTTCTCCTTCTGTAGTTGGAGCAATTACAGTTGATAAAATGTATGTTGCAAAAAATGGAAGTGAAATTATTGGCGGAGCTGCTCAGGTAACTGGTCCAACATATGATCAGGGAACAATTCTTGTTGGTATAAAAACTGACGGAACTGTAACAGGTTTGCAGTTTCTAAAACTCACCGATTCACCAGGTTTTGGTTTAAAAGCAAATGATTCAACTTTTAAAATGCCAAATGGACAAACTTTTTACGGCCAGTTTGAAGGCAAAAATGCTAAAGAAGGATTTACCGCCGGACAAAACTTTGACGCAATTTCGGGCGCTACAATCACAAGCGTTGCAGTTTCTTCTTTAATAAATGAAGGTACAAAAAATCTGCTTACATATTTTAGTCAAAAGGGAGTTAATCATGGCGAATAATAAACTTAAAACATTTTTTAACGGCTTCCTTATTGAAAATCCTCTTTTGGTTTTGAATATAGGTTTATGTTCATCACTTGGTGTTACAACAAGCATTTTTAACGGACTTGGAATGGGAGTTGGAATGACTTTTGTTCTTGTGATGAGTGAAATAGTAATCAGCCTTTTTAGAAAACTGATTCCTTCTGCAATAAGACTTCCGGTTTTTATTACCGTAATTGCGGCTTTTACTACAATAGTTCAGCTGGTTTTGAACGCTTATGTCGAATCTCTTTACAACGCGCTTGGAGTTTTTATTCCTTTGATTGTTGTAAACTGTATCATCATGGGGCGAGTAGAAGCCTTTGCTTCAAAAAATAAGGTTGGAGACTCAATTCTTGATGCACTTGGAATGGGAATCGGTTATACAATCGTTCTTGTAGCAATTTCTTTGATTCGTGAACTTTTGGGCGGCGGAACGCTTTTTGCGGGAACTGCACTAAAAATCGAAGTAATTCCAGAATCGTGCAGAATAGGAATTTTTAACAGCGCTCCGGGAGGTTTTCTTGTTTTTGGTATTCTTGCGGCTTGTCTTCAGGCATGGAAGCAATATCAGAAAAATAAGACAGCAAAGGAGGTAGAAAATGCTTGATTCAATTTCATTATTCATAAAATCAGCTTTAATAGATAATGTTGTCTTTATTCAGTATCTTGCAATTTGTCCGTTTATTGGAATGACAAACGATACAGAAAAAGCAACTGGAATGGGACTTGCAACAACTTTTGTAATTATGCTTGCAACTGCTGTAACCTGGCCGATTTATAAACTCGTTATGGTTCCGCTTGGACTTGAGTTTTTGCAAACGCTTTTCTTTATTCTTGTAATTGCGTCTTTAGTTCAGCTTGTTGAATTCTTTCTTAAAAAAATGTCGCCAGGCTTGTATAACGCAATGGGCGTTTATCTTGCTTTGATTACAACAAACTGTGCAGTTCTTGGCATTACAATCAACTGCATCAGCAAAAATTACAATTATGTTCAAAGTCTTGTTTATGCTTTTGGTTCTGCAATGGGCTTTTTGATTTCTATGGTGATTATGAGCGGCGTGCGAAGTCGGGTAAAAACGGCAAATGTTCCAAAGGCATTTCAGGGAACTCCGATTTTGTATTTGTGCGCAAGTCTTTTAAGCCTTGCATTCTTAGGTTTTAAAGGCTTAATAAAATAATTTTTGAGGGGGAAAGCCTTCCCCCTGCGCCGCACGTTGTTGCGGCGCACCCCTTTCTGCGGGGGCTCATTCGCCGCCCCCGCAACGCCCCAGCTTTTGGGGTCGCAAAAAAAAACGGAGTTTATATGAATATAATTTTTTATACAATTATAGTAGCTTTAATAATCGCTTTTATTCTTGGCGTTTTGCTTGGACTTTTTAAAAAGATTTTTCACGTTGATACAGATCCAAAAGTTCAAAAAGTTCGTGATGCGCTAAGTGGTGCAAACTGCGGCGGCTGCGGGCTTGCTGGTTGTGATGCCTTTGCAGCGGCTGTTGTAAAAGGCGACGTACCAACAAACGGTTGTGTTGCTGGCGGTTCTGATTGTGCAAAAAAGGTTGCAGAAATTTTGGGGCAGGCTGGGGTAGAAGTAAAGCCAAAAATTGCTTTTCTTGCGTGTGCCGGAACAAAAGAGTGTGCACAAGACAAAGCTGAATATATTGGAATCAAAACCTGTAAAGCTGCTCAACTTACATTAAGTGGAACTAAAAAGTGCGCTTTTGGCTGTATTGGGTTTGGAGACTGCGTAAAAGTTTGTCCGTTCGACGCGCTTTCTATGGGAGACAACGGACTTCCGCATGTAAATAAATCAAAATGTGTTGGTTGTGGAAAATGCAGTTCAGTTTGTCCAAAACATTTGTTCCGCCTTATTGACGCTGATACAAAAGGTGCAATCGGAGTTTGTTCAAACAAAAGCGATAATAAGCCTCAAATCAGAAAAGACTGTACTCGCGGCTGTATAAAATGCGGAATGTGCGCAAGAAAATGCCCTGAACAGGCTATTGATATTACTTCGGGACTTCCTGTAATTGATTACACAAAATGTACCAGCTGCGGCACTTGTGTAAGCGCCTGCGTAGACAAGGTTTTTGTGATTTTGTAATTCACCATAAAAAAAGGAGGAAAAAGTTTTTTATGGAAAAGTTTTTTAAATTAAAAGAGAACGGAACTTCTGTAAAAACAGAAATTGTTGCCGGTCTTACAACGTTTATGACAATGGCTTACATCATCGCGTTGAATCCTAATCTTCTTACAGGTTTTGGAAATAACGGCGGTGCAGGGCTTTGGAATGGAATTTTCCTTGCAACTTGTATTGCTTCTGCAATCGGTATGTTTGTAATGGCATTTGTTGCAAATAAGCCGTTTGCAATGGCTCCTGGAATGGGATTAAACAGCTTTTTTGCCTTTGTTATAGCGCAGATTGTATCTATAACAGGTCTTTCTTATACACAGTCTTTTCAAGCTGGCCTTTGTATTATTCTAATTGAAGGTGTGATTTTTATTATTCTTTCAATATTTAATATCCGCGATAAAATTGTTAATGCAATTCCGCTTGGCGTTAGGCTTGGAATTGGACCTGCAATTGGACTTATGCTTATGAATATCGGGCTTGGTTCAAATGCCGGCGTTTATTCTGATAAAGGCGGCCCATTTTTTGTAATGAGAGATTTCTTTGGAGCTCTTACAGCAAATTTCGCAAAAGATACAATGGGAAACGGCTATTCAGCAATGATTTTGACTGTTGCTACAATGTTTGTCGGCCTTTTTACAATCATCGTTTTGAGCCATAAAAAAATCAAAGGTTCTGTAATTATTGGTATGCTTGCTGCAAGTGTTCTTTATTGGGCAGGTCAGGCAATCTTTTTTAAGCAAAATCCTTTTGAATCTTTGGCAAATGCTTCGTGGATTCCGCCGTTTAAGGATATGGCCGAAAATACTTTATTTAAATTCAGTTTTAAAAATCTTTCGCAGATTGGCTGGTTTACAATTATTACGCTGATAATCACTTTCTGTATTATCGATATGTTTGATACTATTGGAACTCTTGTAGGAACTGCATCTAAAGCAAATATGCTCGACAAAGACGGATATATGCCTAAGATGAAAGAAGCGCTTCTTGCAGATGCCGTTGGAACTGTCGCTGGTGCTTGTACTGGAACTTCTACTGTAACAACTTTTGTTGAATCTGCTTCGGGTGTAGAAGCTGGCGGCCGCACAGGACTTACAGCCCTTACAACTGGAATTGTTTTTCTTCTTTGTATTTTTATTGCTCCAATTGCTGCTATAATTCCTCCAGCTGCAACTTCTTCTGCTTTGATTTATGTTGGTATTTTAATGCTTGGCGGTCTTAAAAAGATTGATTTTGAAGATATTACACAGGCTGCTCCAGTTTTGATTATGCTTCTTGCAATGCCAGTTTCTGGTTCAATTGGACACGGAATTGGACTTGCCTTGATTACTTACACAATAATCAAACTGTTTACTGGAAAAGCTAAAGAGGTTTCTGTTTTGACTTACATTCTTTCTGCAATTTTCTTGATAAAATTCTTTCTTGCTATTTAGATTTGCCTAAATCTTAATATAAAAACACCCTGCCAAACATCTATGCAAAAAGTGCAAATGTTGTTTGGCAGGGTGTTTTTTTTCAGATTTCTTAATAAAACAATAGCGTTTAGATCAAAAAAAAATCTATTTTGCAAACAAAGCCTTTTCAGCATCATCAACTGGGAATTGATAGCTTTTTGAAAGACTTCCTGCAATTAATTTTACTTTTGCAGTTCCGTCATCGTTTAGTACAATTTTACATTCTGTATCTTTATCAGAAAATGTGCGGAACATATCTGCAAGAGATTTTCTGTCAATTTCAATAGCCATAAGATTATTTGTAAACATATCTTTGCGGAATGATTTTGCAAAAGTTGGCGCAACTACTGTGTTAATAGCATTTACTTCAAGAGCCCAAGGTGCATGCTCGCGCTCTGAGCCGCAGCCAAAATTTTCTCTTGTAATGATTACTTTTTTTCCGGCAATATCATTTGAAGGATTAAATCCGTTGATTTTAAGATTTTCAAAAAGGTGTGAAGTAAGTTCCTGTTTAGGAAGTTCTGTAAGATAGTTTTCAGCAATGATTTCGTCGGTGTTTATATCCGATCGATCCAAAAACAGCACCGGGCCGCCAAATGTTTTCATTTTAATCTCCAGTTTTTAGGCTGATTCAGCCTTTTTATGCAACGAATTTATACGTCTTATTAAAAATATAACACTAAACAGATTCAAAATCAATTAAACTTTTTAAAATCAAATAATATGAACAAGACTTTCATATAAAATACACATATTTGAAAAATCAAAAAAACGGAGTGAAAGCGGGTGCAAAATACACTCTGAGCGTCTTTGCAGACTTGCACAAATTTATTATGAGTAAGTCTTGAATAATAAGCAAAAAGTTTTAGAAACTTAGAAAACAAGACCTTTAATAAGAATGTATCTTTGTGGTAATATAAAAAAACTTTTAAAAACAAGGAAAGAATTATGAAAAAATCATTTGTTTACCTTGCTTCTGCACTTATGGCATTTGCCTTTGTAAGCTGCGGCGGCGAAAAAAGTAATGTTGTAAAAATTGGTGTTTATGAACCTGCATCTGGAGATAACGGTGCTGGCGGAAAACAGGAAACTCTTGGTATTCAGTATGCCAATTCTATTACTCCAACTGTAGAAATTGGCGGAAAAGAATACAAAGTTCAGCTTGAAATCGTTGATAATGAATCATCAAATGATAAAGCTGTAACTGCTGCTTCTGAACTTGTAAGCAAGGGCGTTTCTGTTGTTCTTGGCTCTTATGGTTCTGGTGTTTCAATTGCTGCAAGCGACACTTTTGCTGCCGCTGATGTTCCTGCAATTGGTGTTACTTGTACAAATCCACAGGTAACGCTTGGAAACAATCATTATTTTAGAATCTGCTTCCTCGATCCATTCCAGGGCTCAGTTCATGCAAATCTTGCAAAAGAAAAGTTTGGTGCTAAAAAGGCATATGCTCTTGCAAAACTTGGCGATGACTATTCTGTTGGACTTTGCAATTACTTTATTGAAGGTTGTAAAAAACTTGGAATCGAAGTAATTTTTGAAACATTCCCAGACGGAACTTCTGATTTTGCAGCTTATGTTGCAAATGCAAAAAATAACAAAGCTGATGTTTTCTTTTCTCCAGTTTCTATTGAAGCTGCTGCTTTGATTATTGAGCAGGCTAATACACAAGGCCTTTCAATTCCAGTTCTTGCTGGCGATACATGGGATTCTAACGTTGTTTTGGCTGCTGCAAACGGAACAAATCTCAATGTTTATGTCACAACTTTCTTTGTAGAAGGTAGTGAAGACGAAAATGTTGTAAAATTTGTAGACGGTTTTAGAAATTATCTTAACACAAACTCTACAGCTAAAACAAATAACGGTGGAGATGATGAAATTGCGGCTGTTTCTGCAATGGGCTTTGACGCATACTATACAGCTCTCGAAGCTCTTAAATCAGCTGGCAGCACAAAATCTTCTGATGTTATGAAGGCTCTTCCTTCTGTAAAATACAACGGAATTTCGGGCTCTATCGCATTTGACCAAAATGGCGATGCAGAGCGCGATGTTGCTTACATCAAAAAAGTAAACAATACAACTGGAAAGTGGGACTTTATTGCTATTCAGAAAGTAAACTAATTTAAAATACGACGGTGGTTTTGACATGTTCAACCACCGTCATTTATCAGGAAACGTAGATGAACTTTTTTCAGGCTAATCTGCCTTATCTTCTTGCAGGTATTTCTACCGGTGGCCAGTATGCTCTCATTGCGATTGGATACACTATGGTTTACGGTATTTTAAGACTTATTAATTTCGCGCACGGCGATGTTTTTATGGCGGCTGGACTTATTATGATTTATTCTTATACCGTTATGCCGCTTTGGATTTCTATTCCCTTAACAATTATTCTTACAGTTCTGCTTGGATTTGCTATTGAACGAACTGCTTACAAACCTTTAAGAACTGCACCTCGTATGTCTATTATGATTTCTGCAATCGGAATGTCATATCTGATTCAGAATCTTGCTTTATATATTACAGGCGGACTTTTAAAAACTTACCCAAAAATTCCTTGGATAAGCGATTCTATAACAATTTTTGGAGCTATTACAAAGCGGGTAACTGTGATTACTCCTTTCCTTACAATATTTCTTGTAGTTGGGCTTGTTCTTTTGATTAAATATACAAAAATCGGAATGGCAATGCGCGCAGTTTCCCGCGATTTTGAAACTGCTCAGCTTATGGGAATCAAAATTGACTCTGTAATTTCAATGACTTTTATAATCGGCTCTTTCCTTGCTGCTGTTGGCTCAATTTTGTTCTTTTCTAATTATCCGGGAGTTACACCAACTGTTGGTGGTATGCCGGGCCTAAAAGCCTTTGTAGCAGCTGTTTTTGGTGGAATTGGTTCAATTCCGGGCGCTGTAATTGGAGCCTTTTTAATTGGTATTTGTGAGAACATTATAAAAGGTCTTGGCTGGACAACCTTTAGCGACGCTTTTACTTTTGTTCTTTTGATTTGTGTTTTGATGTTTATGCCAACAGGTCTCTTTGGCGAAAAACAGACCGATAAGGTTTAATCTTTTGTTGAGGTTATTTGATTTATGGAAAATACTAAGAAAAAAAGAGATTTGTTTATCAGTTTTGGACTTTTAGCATTTTTGTTTGTTGTTTTGATTATTCTTGAACACACAATCCGTCCAACATCAATTTTGTTTACAGTTTTAAAAAAAGGTGCAATTTATGCCCTTGTTGCTGTAAGTATGAATCTTTTAAACGGCTTTACAGGTCTTTTCAGTCTTGGTCAGGCTGGCTTTATGCTGCTTGGCGCTTACACTTATGCAATCTTTACAATTCCGCTTGAAGCTCGTGCGCAGGTTTACCAGTATTTTGAAGGCGGAGCAATTCATTTTACTCTGCCGGTAGTTGTTGCAATGGTTCTTGCAGGCCTTGTGGCTGCTTTTTTTGCATATTTGATAGGACTTCCTGTTCTACATTTGAAGTCAGATTATCTTGCAATTGCAACGCTAGGTTTTGCAGAAATCTTGAGAGCAATTTTCCAATGGGATAAACTTGGTGTAATCACAAACGGCTCAAACCTTTTGCGAAAATATCCGGTTTTTAAATCTACAACTTTCTATTTTGTGGTAAGCGGCGTTTGTATTGCGCTTATTGTGTTGCTTATTAATTCAACTTATGGCCGTGCTTTTAAGGCAATTCGTGATGATGAAGTTGCAGCTGAAGCTATGGGAATAAATCTTGCTCATCATAAAAAACTTGCTTTTACAATCAGTTCGTTTTTTGCAGGCATTTCTGGCGCACTTTTGGCAATGTTTCAAACAACAATTCAGGCGAGCCAGTTTAAATCTGCAATGACTTATGAGATTCTTTTGATTGTTGTAATTGGCGGAATTGGTTCTGTTACAGGAAGCTGCATTTCTTCGTTTCTGTTTATTGCCTGTTCTGAATGGTGGCTCCGCTTCCTTGATAATGCAAATCTGAACTTTACTTCAATTCAGATTTTGCGTCCAGGTTTTAGAAAAGTTGTGTTTTCTATCGTAATTATGTGTATCGTACTTTTCTATCAAAAAGGAATTATGGGCGACAAGGAATTTTCGATTAAGGGAATATCGGGCTTCTTTAAGAAATTAAAATCAAAAAGGAATAAATAATGGCATCTTCAAAAAACATTTTGAAAATGGAAAATATCACAATGCAGTTTGGCGGCGTTGTTGCTGTTGATAATCTTTCTCTCGAAGTAAATGAAGGAGAAATCGTTTCTCTGATTGGACCAAACGGAGCTGGAAAAACAACTGCATTTAATGTTGTAACTGGAGTTTACGCGCCAACTAATGGCGCTGTGTGGTTCAACTCAAATAAAATTGTAGAAAATCATCCTCGCAGAAAAATGAAAAAACTTTATGCAGGAAAAGATAAAACTGAATTTAGCGGACATTTGGAGCCAACTCCAGATAAAATCACCAAACTTGGAATTGCCCGCACTTTTCAGAATATCAGACTTTGGAAAAGTCAGAGCGTTTTTGATAACGTTTTGATTGCAAAGCACCTTCGCCGCACTTCAAATGTTTTTACAGCAACTTTCCGCCTCAACTGGAAAGAAGAAAAAAAGCAGCGCGAAGAAACTGCCGAGCTTCTTAAGATTCTTGGCCTTTATGATGTAAAAGATGAACTTTGTACGTCTCTTCCTTATGGACTTCAGCGCCGCCTGGAAATTGCGCGCGCACTTGCAACAAATCCAAAGCTTCTTCTTTTAGATGAACCTGCAGCCGGAATGAATCCTCAGGAAACTGCCGAGCTCACAGATTTTATCCGGAAAATTCGCGAAGAATTTCATCTTTCTGTTTTGATGATTGAACATCATATGGATCTTGTAATGGATATTTCTGACAGAATCTATGTTTTGAATTTTGGCGCACTTATTGCAAAAGGAACTCCAGACGAGATTCAAAATAATCCGGACGTTATTGCAGCTTATCTTGGAGAATCTGATGCGGACAGCGATTATAATGATGAAGTTTATGCAGAACAGGAGGAAGCCGAATAATGCTCGAAATTAAAAACTTACATGTTTCTTACGGCGGAATCAAAGCGCTTCGCGGTATTAATATTGATGTTCCAGAAGGAAAAATTGTTACATTGATTGGCGCAAACGGAGCTGGAAAATCAACCTTGCTTCGTACAATAAGTGGCCTTGTAAAAGCTGAAAGCGGTTCAATTTTGCTTGACGGAAAAGAACTTTCAGGACTTCCAATTAACAAAATTTGCGCAGAAGGAATTGCTTTAAGTCCGGAAGGCCGCCGCGTTTTTACAGATTTAACTGTTTTAGAAAACTTAAGAATCGGATCATATCTTCGTAACGATAAAAAAGAAATTGAAAAAGATTTGGAATGGGTATTTGATCTTTTTCCTCGCCTAGAAGAACGTTCCTGGCAGTTTGCCGGAACTTTAAGCGGCGGTGAGCAGCAAATGCTTGCGGTTGGGCGAGCCCTTATGAGCAGACCTAAAATTCTTATGCTTGATGAGCCTTCGCTTGGCCTTGCTCCACTTGTCGTTCAGCAGATTTTTAATATTATCCGCGAAATTAACAATGCGGGCGTTACAGTTTTGCTTATTGAACAGAATGCAAATATGGCACTAAAAACAGCTGATATTGCTTATGTTATTGAAACCGGCGAAATAGTTTTGAGTGGAAGCGGAAAACAGATGCTTGAAAATCCATCTGTTCGCGAAGCATATCTTGGCAAAAAGAAATAAAAGTCGGGCCGTTTAAGCTCAAAGTAGGCTCATAAAAGGAGGAAACTATTTCCGTTTTTAAAAAGAAGTAGTACAATTGAATTATGACTGAAATTTCGCGCGAAAAAATAATTATAAGAACAAGCCTTATTGGAGTAGGGGCAAACATTTTTCTTGCTGGCTTTAAGGCTTTTGTTGGTTTGCTTTCTAATTCAATTGCTATTGTTCTTGATGCGGTAAACAATTTAAGTGATGCACTTTCGTCTATTGTTACGATTGTAGGAACAAAAATTGCTGGAAAACCCGCTGATAAAAAACATCCTTTTGGACACGGGCGTGCAGAATATCTTACCGCGTTAGTAATTGCAAGTTTGATTTTGTATGCTGGTTTTACAGCTTGTATTGAATCTGTAAAAAAAATCATAAATCCTGCTGTTCCAGAATATAAAACAACTTCGCTTTTGATTATTGCGGTGGCAGTTCTTGTAAAAATCCTTCTTGGAATATTTGTAAAAAAAACAGGTCAGAAAGTTAATTCTGATTCGCTTGTGGCAAGCGGGCAAGATGCTTTTATGGACGCGGTGATTTCAGCTTCTACAATTATTGCGGCTGTAGTTTTTCTTATCTGGCATATTTCGCTTGAAGCATGGCTTGGTGTAGTAATATCTTTTGCAATTATAAAAGCCGGTGTTGATACTTTGCGCGAGACAATAAGTAAGATTTTGGGCGAGCGTATAGATTCTCGTATTTCAAAACAAATCAAAAAAACAATAAGCAGCGTTGATAGTGAAATTTACGGTGCTTATGATTTGGTTTTGAATAATTACGGCCCTGAACATCATCTTGGTTCTGCACATATTGAAGTTCCTGACACTTGGACTGCAGAAAAAATCGATACTGTTTCAAGAAAAATTGCTAATGAAGTTTATTGCCGGCACAATGTTGTAATGACGGCAATCGGAATTTATTCGGTAAACACAAAGCAGAATTCTGCCGCAAGTATTCGCGATAGAGTCAGTAAAATTGTAATGGAACATCGGGAAATTCTTCAGATGCATGGCTTTTATGTTGATGAAGTTTCTAAAATTATGCGTTTTGACATAATTGTTTCGTTTGAAACTTTGAGTATGCAGGATTTGTTTAAGCATGTTGTTGAAGATGTTCGCGACGCATTTCCAGATTATGATGTTCAAGTTCAAATGGATATTGATATAAGCGATTAATCAAAAAAAAATCCGCAAACTTTTGAAAAGCTAAACAAAGTTTGCGGATTTTTTTTATCAATTTATGAATTATTAAAATTTACGAAACTACATTAATCGGATTTCCAGAAATCCAGGCTTTGAAGTTTTCAAGTGCAATATCTAAAAGTCTTTGCCTTGTTTCTTTTGGTGCCCATGCAATGTGTGGTGTAAGTACACAGTTTGGACAGCCAAGAAGAGGGCAGTCTTTATTCATAGGTTCGTTGAGAATTACATCAGCAGCGTAGCCTGCAATTCCACCTGATTTTAAACAGTCGGCTAAATCCTGTTCAACGACAAATCCGCCGCGCGCAGTATTAATAAGAAAAGCGCTCTTTTTCATAAGCGAAAGAGAATCTTTATTAATCATATTTTTTGTCTGCTCGGTTAAAGGTGCGTGAAGCGACAAAAAATCAGAGCGGGAAAATAATTCTTCGCGGCTAACAGATTCTGGCATTCCAGGCTTTTGAGTTCTTGTATGGCAGATTACATTCATTCCAAAAGCAGTTGCAATTTGGGCAACTTTACTTCCTATATTTCCATAACCAAAAATTCCAAGAGTTTTTCCGGCAAGCTCAGTAAGAGGCTCTTTCCAGTAAACAAAATCTGGAGAAGTTATCCAGTCTCCGTTGTGCACAGATTGATTATGAAGTGCAACATGATTTGTAAAATAGGTTATAAATGAAAAAACATGCTGTGCTACAGCGTTTGTACTGTAAGACGGAATGTTTGTAACAATAATTCCGCGCTTTTTGCATGCTTCAATATCAACTACGTTATAACCTGTTGCACAAACACCAATATAACGCAAGGCCGGCAGTTGAGAAAGAATTTCATCAGTTATAATTACTTTATTTATAAAAGCAGCTTGTGCATCACCAATGCGTGATACAACCTGATTTTGCTCTGTTCTATCGTAAACAGTAACTTCTGCAAGTTTAGAAAATTCATCCCAGCTTAAATCGCCGGGATTGTCTGCATGACCGTCAAGTATTTTTAATTTTATCATTTTTTAATTAGCCGATAACCTCAACACCACAGCTTGAAATTGCAGCATTGATAGCAGTTTCTGTGCTCTCAGAATCAAAATCTACAAGAACCTGAGATTTTTCACAGCTTGTAACACAGTTAGTGACACCTGCAACTGCGGCAACGGCTTTTTGAACTGTTGCGGCTGTTCCATCGTCAAACATACCAACCACATAGATTTTCTTCTGCATACAAAACCCCATGCATAAAATTTAGTTAATTAATATTAAAATAAAAAACACGTTTTAGCAATACAATATTAAAAATTAGTTTCCTAAATTCTAAAACTATAGAGTTTTATACAATTTGAAAATCTTATTTTACCTGTATTTTTTGGATTCCATAGGAATATGGTGCTACAGAGTAAGGTTCAAAATGAACAAAAATCTTGTTGCCGTCTACAGTAAAGATTTCATAATTCGCAGCCTGCGGAAATGCTCCTGTGTTTATCATTTGGCGCATAGAATCTTCTTCTGTTGGATTTAGTTTTTTATTTTCATTAATCAGTTTTTTATAAAGATGATTTCTGCAATATTCTGAAAGTGTATTATAACTAAAGCCTGTTACCTGCTGAATATTCAGATATTTTTTTTCAGTTATATCATAACAAAAAGATTTTAGAGTTGTGTTTCCGTGAGCTCCGCCGTTGTAGCTGTAAGTATTTATAAGCACGCTTATAAGTTTTTTTGTTCCGGTAACTTCAGTTTGAACATGATATTCGTATTTTGAAAGTTTTGCAGAACCATTTTTATTTAAAGCCTGGCGGTTTTTCCATTCTGATTTTGAATATGATTTAAAATTTTTTAAATCATTCAAAATAGTGTTTGAAATCATTTTATTAAGTTCTGGATGATTTTTGAATTCCGGATAACTGATTTCAGTTTCAAGATAATCAAGTTCTTCTTCAAAAGTTATTTTTTGATATTTTTCTCTAAATTTTGTTTCGGAAGAACCAAAAAGTGGAATTGAGGCACATGAAACACAAAGCATAGAAACTGAAATGAGAATCCCAGCCAGTAAAAGATTTTTAAAATAGTTTTTTTTCATTGTTGACTCCTAATTTTATATATTTTTAATTTTCTTTAGTTTTTCCAAGCTGTCCGCAGGCTCCTCCAATTTTTCTTCCGCGCCTTGTTCTTAGTGTAACATTAAGGCCAGCTTTTTCAAGTTTTTCTACAAAGCATTTTACTTCATTTTTCGAAGGCTCTTCAAAAGGAAGGCTCGCAACTGGATTCCAAGGAATCAGATTGATGTTTACATCAATTCCTTTTGCAAAATGAATCATATTTTGTGCACTTTCTTCGTCTGTGTTTTTTTGATGAAGAAGTGCGGCTTCCAAAGTAACTCTTTTGCCGGATTTTTCTGAATAATAAGCAATCGCTTTGCGAAGTTCTTCGAGTGAATTTTCGTCACCTTTTGCAACCGGCATAAGCTGTTTTCTAAGTTCTTCGTTGGCAGTTGTTAAAGAAACTGCAAGCCGGATATTTGGGCCGTTATCAGCTAAATCATAAATGCCTTTAACAACGCCACAAGTAGAAAGGGTAATTCTTTTTGAAGAAAGCGCTCTGCCTTCTTTGTTGCACAGAATTTCAATGGCACGGCGAATGCCCGAAAGATTTTGCATTGGTTCGCCCATTCCCATAAAAACTATGTTGTCTAGTTTTCCGGCAATGCTTTCGAGGTATAAAAATTGTTCAACAATTTCTGCGGGAGTTAGATTTCGTGATAAGCCGAGCGTTCCGGTCTGGCAGAAGGCGCATTTCATAGCACAACCGGCCTGGCATGAAACACAGGCAGTTTTGCGGCCTTCGCGGTCTGTTAAAAGAACCGTTTCAACCGCATTTTTATCTTGAAGAGAAATTTGGAGCTTAATTGTTCCGTCTGGGTCTCGCAAAACATTGGAAACCTCAGAAGAGCGGAGAAGGGCTTTTTGTTTTAGACAATTTCGTAAATCGTTACTCAGATTTGTCATTGCATCAAAATCGGTTAATCCGCTTCCAATCCATTTGAAAATCTGAGTTCCCCGAAACTTCTGCGGCAGCTCAAGCTGCTCACAAATTTCCGCGGGGAGAAGTCCAGTTAAAATTATTTTTTCCATGCCCTATTTATGTCAGTTTCTCTGAAGTTTTTCAAGAGTATTTCGGACAGCGGCATTTCTGTTGTCCATTCTGACATAATCACTCAAAAGTTTTATAGCATCTTGTTTGCGATTCATCGCAACATAGCATTCGGCAAGGTCAACATAAAGCCGGCCGTTTCTAGGATCATTTTTAATAAGATTTTCAAAACGCTTTGCAGCTTCAGGATTGTTTCCTTCACCTTTGCAAATTAATGCCAAACCTATTGCAGCATAGATATCAAAATCAATTTCCAATGCCTTGTTGTAATAAGTTTTTGCTTCTTCGTAATTTCCAGTTGTTCTGTAAGCATCGCCAGCACGGGTAAGAATAACTTTGTTTCTTGGGTCAATTTCAAGGATTTTATTCCAGTAGAAAATTGACTTAAATTGCTGGTTCATACCTCGGTAACAGTCTGCAAGACCAAAAAGGGCATAGAAGTTTGCAGGTTCTCTTTCAAGAGCCATTTCAAAATACTTTGTTCCTTCTTCAAAAGTCTTTAATTTACGGTGACAGTTTCCGATTGCCGTAAGAACGCGGATATCAACAGTATCTTTGTCGTTCAAATCGTAAATGCGTGTCCAGTAATAAAGGGCTTCCTTATACTCTTTAAAGTCGTAGTTCAAATGACCCAATCCAATAAGAGCGTAAGCATTGTCCTTTTCCATTTCAAGAACTTTAAGATACAAATCTTTTGATTTTCTAAAGTCGTGGATTTTGCGGTAAGCATCGGCAACACGAGTGATTACTGTAATGTTTTTATCATCATGAACCAAATACTGCTGCCAGATATCAATTGCTTTTGCATACTGATTTAACGCCTTGTAACAATCTGCAAGACCAAAAAGGGCATAATTATTTGCCGGATAGTATTCGAGACATCTTTTGTAATAAGTGATAGCATCATTAAAATGATTAAGCTTTCGCTCTGTGTCTCCAAGTCCTACTAGCGCATAATTGTTGTTTTCTTCGATTTCCAGGATTTCGTTAAACGCTTGTCTAGCGCCCTGAATATCGTTCTCCTTTATAAGCTGATACCCCTTTTTTGATAAATCAGAAATTTTATTAACGACCTCGTCAGATTTGTTTTCTGTACTCACATTTGGTACAAAAGTTTCTGGTACGATAATGTCTTCTGATTGATTAAATTTCTCCATTTTTTCTAATACTCCATTTTTTTTATCAATCCTTTAACAATGTTGAGATTATCTTTGCCAGATTTTCATAAATCGGTTCAGCATCTCTTTTATTGTGGGCTAAATAATAGGCCTTTAGGGCTTTTAAGCCTTCATTCCTGTTCAGATAATAATCGCCCACCCGGGTAAGTCCGTCAGAATAACCTGTAGTTATATAGATTCTTCTGGCATCCTCGATATTACCATTATTGAACATGATGTTAGCTTTTCGGTTTAGAACAACTTTCTGCTCGGAATTAAGACCTGATACCGGATTGTCTGTGACTTTTATAAAGCCGTCCGGTATTGTTTGTTCTTGAACTGCGTCAGTAAATTTTTTTTCTAAACTTTTTCTATCATTCATAGTTTTCAAGCATTGATAGTTAAATTATAACACATATATTTTCTATGTCAAAGAAAGTTTTATTTTTTATAAGTGTAGAAGTCTACAATTGAGCGCCCATAAATGCGCTGATCGGTTCTTGTGAGCCTTCCGATTGTATCTGGCATAAAATGCTCAGAAGGGCGGTGCACAAGAATAGTTCCTGTTTCATTTAGCATATTGTTCTGGTCGCATTGAAGAACAAGCTGCTCATGAAATTTGTACGGAAACGGCGGATCAAAAAATATAAAATCAAAAGAGCGGCGACACCTTTTGATAAAATATTCAACCGGCATAAAATGGCATTTAATTTTAACACCACAATCTTTTTCGGTAACTGAAACATTTTCCAGCACAGTTCCAACTTTGATTTTGTCTTTTTCACACAATTCAACATCAGTTGAGCCTCGCGAAACCGCTTCTATTGCGATTGTTCCAGAGCCCGAAAAAAGATCCAGCCAGGATTTACCAGCCAGATCTCCGATGATTGAAAAAACGGATTCTCTCATTCTGTCCATTGCCGGCCTGATTACGCCGTCGGGACATTTTATGATTCTTCCTTTTAGTTTTCCACCAGTGATTCTCATGTTGTTCCTATTTTTTATTTAAAGCCCAATAAGTTTCATCGTGGGCAAGATTTTTATTATTTATAGCATAATCAAATGCAGTTTTACCTTCTGTAGAACGGATTTTAGCAGAAGCATTGTTATCAAGTAAAGCCTTAATAATTTTTGTTGAATTACCATATTGGCAGGCGTACATTAAAGGCGTTTTGCCTTCATAAAGAACATTTAGCGGAATGCCTTTTTTTAAGAAAAGATTCAATGCAATCAAAGTCTGTTCTTCAGAAATATTTTGTTCTGAAAGAAGAAAAACAAGCGCGCGAAGCACTTCTTTGTCTGTGCTTTTATAATACGAAAGCAGGTTTTTGATAATCTGTTCATTACGATTGTAGCAGGCCGCAAGCGCAAGTGCAGTTGTTCCGTAAATATTTGTTTCAGTAACTTTTGCACCGTCTTCGAGAAGCAAAATTGTACATTCAGCATTTTCGCAGTATCGTACAGCGTACATTAAGGCCGTCCAGCCGTCTTTATCTTTTAAGTTTACATCAGCTCCGCTTGCCAAAAGCCTTTTAATTTGATTTTCGTTGCCTTGTTGGGCTGCGAGCATTAAAAGAGATTTGCCTTCTTTTGTAATTTCGTTTGGATTTTCGATAGGAGAATTATCTTCGTCGTTGTTGTTTTCGTTAATCGATTCAAAATCATAAATCATAAAATCGCTAAGATATTCTTTGCGGTTTTTCTGTTCAGAATTTTTTTGATTTTCAAGTTCCAGTTCAATTTGTTTTTCGAGTTTTTCCTGAGCCTGTTTTTCTTCGAGAGCCTGCTGAAGAGCTTCCTGCTCAAGTCGCTGTTTTTCTTTTTCAAGGCGTTCTTTTTCCAAACGCTCTGCTTCTAAGCGCTCTTCTTCTTTTTTGCGCGCTTCTTCCTGTTCTTTTGCAATTCGCTCTTGTTCAAGCCTTTCTGCTTCCAGCCGTTCAGCTTCAAGTCTCGCTTCTTCTTCGGCAGCAAGGCGTTCCTGTTCAAGCCGTTCTTCTTCAGCTTTTCGGGCAAGAATGTCCGCTTCTGCTTTTTCCCGTTCCGAAGCAAGTTTTTTCTGACGTTCCAAAGCTTTTTTATCGCTATCTTTGACTTTTTTCCGTGAGAAAAAAACAGGTACAAAAAGCTTTTCAGATTTTTCGATCTCATTCTCATTTTCCAAAATCATATTAAAATCAGATAATTTTTGATTTGGATTAGAAGTTAGAGAATAAAGTGGAAACACCGATGTAACTGCCGCAATAATCAAAAGATAACGGTTTTTGCAATTCATATAAAAGATTATAAACTAATCGCTGTAAATCTACAAGTAAGATATTTTTGTTGTGAGTTCGCATTTGTTGCATCTTTGAAAAGTAAAAAGAAACCGCGTTGTAGCGAGAGCAAAATACACAATGAGCGTTTTTCGCCTCGCTTTCATACCGTTTTTGTTTACTTTTTGTGTTGAATGATTTTATAATACAAAAGTCTGTATGAGACTTCATAATTTATGCCCGCAATTGACTCAAAACATCGTTTTTGATATATTATTAGAACACCCCTTGGAAATCTGTAACAGGATTTTCTTTATCCATAAGGAGGAACAGTTGCTCATTTGCGGCTGTTTTACAGTCTAAGGTCGTTGACTCGAGGATTGTATCACTGCCTCCTGAATGTTTTGTCTTAGTACAAAACAAAATATTTAAGGAGAATACTTATGAAAAAGTATGAACTTATGACTATTTATCCACTCGATGATGAAAAGTCAAAAAAAGGTGCTGACGACGTAAAAAGCACTCTCGCTAAATTCGGCGCTGAAATCACAGAAGAAAAACCATTCGGCGACCGCGACCTTACTTACCAGATCAACAAACAGAAGAAGGGACGCTTTGTTCTTTACACTATGAAACTCAATCCTTCAAAAATCGTTGAAATCGGTAAAGATTTCAAAATCAACATGAATCTTTTGAAGTATCAGTTTGTAAAACTCGACGAAAAAGAATCAAAGTAGATTATAAAAGGAGCTTTTTATGACAGATTTAAATCACGTAGTTCTTATTGGCCGTCTCACACAGGATCTCGGTTCTGATGAAAGAAGCTTTGGTTATGTTGGAAATGGACAGGCAAGAGCAAATGTGAGTATCGCTGTCAATAGAAGCAAGAAAAACGGCGACCAGTGGATTGAAGAAGTTAATTACTTCAATATTACAATCTGGGGAAAAACAGCCGAAAACTTAAAACCATATCTTACAAAGGGAAAACAGATTTGTGTCGAAGGACACCTGAAGCAGGATCGTTGGGAAAAAGACGGTCAAAAGCAGAGCAGAGTAACTATTGTTGCAGATCAGGTTCAGTTGCTCGGCGGACGTGGAGATAACAGTCAGTCTGGTTCAAATCAGATGGCAGGGGGTGCTCCAAGATTCCAGCCGGCAAATAATGCTGGTCAAAATTCTGGCTTTGGTGGTGGCTATCAGTCTGAATCATACGGTGATACAGGAAGCGATTTCCCGGAAGATATCCCATTTTAATTGACTAATTAAGAGGTAAAATTATGTCTGAAGAAAATACACAGGAAATGGAAGAAAAACAGACACAGGAAGCAGCTATGGCTGATACAACTGC
>JAGCVK010000026.1 GCA_017962415.1 Treponema sp.
CAAAGCCCTTTCAAGGGGCTGCGGGTGACAAGCTGCAATAGGCTTGAACGTAAGTGAAAGCGTGGGACTTAAGTCTCGGCTTGAGACCCTTAGCCTTATAGGCTAAGAGCAAACCACCCGTTTGACGGGTGGTTATGATTTAATACTTTTTGCAAATCAAAATTGTTTGATTTGATATTTTTTATTTTGAAGTTTATAATAAAAATAAAAAAAGGAGTTATAAATGTTTCCAGTTGGAAGTTACGAACATTTTGTGCAGGAAATAAAAAATAGAGAAAATCCCGATGTTCCAGTTACATTTGGTTTATTAATTGCAGATTGCCGACAGCAGGCCGGAAAACAGTATATTTTAAATTATCTTGAAAGGTTTCATCATCTTTCTGGTGAATATATAAATTTTTATTTACCAGGCTATCTGAACGATTCGTTTTTTTCTTCGAATGATAAAATCACAGTAAACAATAAAGACTATTATTTTGATTTTGAATTTTATAATTCTTTTCTTGAACAATTAGAAAAAGACTTTAATATCAAATATCCATATAGTCCTGTTTTATATTTGATTGAATATTCTAAGGGAAATTTTAAGTTTAGTAAAAGTATCAGATTTGATTTAGATACCGATACAACTGATATTCGCAAAGTAGGGGAACTTTTTGAAGTCATATTCAAAATTGCACACGCAAATGTTGATATTGAAGAGTTTAAAAAGGAAATCTGGATAAAATTGTTAAAAAAGAATTTAATAGATGACATTGTAACTTTAATTGATAATAAATACTTGTCTTTTATAGTAAAAAAATCACAAGAATTAAATTCATATCATTTTTGCAAGGCAAATTAAAAATACTGACTCTGCAAGAAATTATTAAAGAATATAAAAAAATCTCTAAACAAATTTTATCAACCTCCGATATTCAAAGTGAATAACCATATCGTTTTAAGAGGTTTTTAAGATGGACGAATTAATAAAAGAATATTCAACAATTCTTGCAGAGGAAGAAAATCTTCTTGATCTTCTTACAGAAAAGCAAAAAATGCTTAGAAAGGCAGTTACAGAAAAATGCTGGGAAGATTTAGTTGGATTAATTAACGAAGTAAATCTCATTTCTGACAGTTTTCATCATTTTGATATACGCCGTGATGAAATTCAAAAACAGCTTAAAACAACAGAACTAAAGCCATATTTTGAACGACTTGGCCGCCTTAGAACAAAACTTCTTAAATGCAAAGTTGAAAATCAGGTTATTTCTAACTATGTAAATGTAACCCGCGAATTTATTGCAGAGGTTGTAGAAAGAGCACTTCCTCAAACCCGCAATAAAAATTATACAAAGTACGGCACAATTACTCAGCCGCAAACAGCCAGCGTTCTGGTTGATGTAAGAGGGTAGTTTATGGGATCAACTTTTTCTGGAATTGAATTGGGAAAACGCAGCATTATGGCACATACAGATGCCATTACAACTGCGGGTCATAATATTTCAAATGCAAATACAGAAGGTTATAGCCGTCAGCGTGTTCAAATCAAAGAATTTGACCCGCTTTATAAGCCAGACCTTGAACGCCTTGAACGTCCGGGAATGATTGGACAGGGCGTTGATGTTCTTTCAATAAATCGTATTCGTGATGAACTTTTGGACGAAAGAATTGTTGCACAGGCAAATCAGGAAACCTATTGGGAAACACGCTCAAAATATTACACAATGATAGAACAGATTTATAACGAGCCCGATGATATTTCTGTTCGTACAACAATGGATAAGTTTTGGGAAGCCTGGCAGGAACTTTCTATAAATCCTGAAAGCCGCGCTGCAAGACAGGCAGTTGTTACAAGGGCCGAAACTTTAACAGATTCAATAAAGCAGCGCTGGGAAGCTTTGGAAGGCGTTGGAAATCTTATAGACGGTGATATAGAAGCAACTGTAAAGCAGGTGAATAATCTTTGTCGTCAGATTGCAGATTGTAATAGTGAAATCGTTAGAAGCCGAGCAATGGGCGATAATCCAAATGATTTGCTTGACCGCCGCGACCTTTTAGTTGACAAACTTTCAAAACTCATCAACATTTCAACAGACCAGCGCGACAGCGACGAATTTATGGTTCACGTCGGCGGCCGCATTATAGTTCAAGGTAGCATTTCACGCGAAATCGATCTTGTGCCGCGCTTTGACGACACCGGTTACAGCAAATTAGTGTGGAAAGATACCGGAAACGACGCAATTTTCAACGGCGGAACACTCGGCGCACTTGTAGAACTTCGCGATGTAGATATTCGTAACGAGATTCAAACACTCAATACAATGACAATGAATTTTTCAGACCTCGTAAACGACGTGCACCGAAATGCAGTTGGAGCAAATAAAGTTACCGGCCTGGACTTTTTTGTTCAGCATCCTTTTGTTGAAAATACAAACGGTAATTTTGACAGAAATGGCGACGGCGAGCTTGATTCTTCCTACATTTTCCGCTTTACAGGCACACACGCGCTCGACAAGCAGCAGCAGGTTGGAATCGAAGGTGTTATGAAATTTAGCGGCTCAACTGGCGATGTTGAAGTTCCATATTTTCATACAGATACAGTTGAAACAGTAATTGCGCGCATAAACGACAGCACAAGCGAAGTAAAGGCTTATCTTGATAAAAATAATCATCTTGTGCTCAAAGCAACAACAGCACAAAGTATAGATAATCCTGATTTTGTAATTCGCCATGTTGAAGATTCAGGCTATTTCCTTGCCGGCTATTCAGGAATTCTTTCTGGAACTGGCGAAGAAGGTGCTTATGATTTTGCACAACCTGATGCAGTAAATGCACTTGTTGCGAACACTCAGTTTGCAGTTGCTCCGGTAAGAAATCCTTCGGCTTATATTACAGTAAATCCGGCTTTGCAAAATGATGTTATGAGTGTTGCTGCAGGTTATATGGATTCGCACGGAAATGCTCCAACAGGAGATGGCCGAGCCGCAGTTGAAATTGCTGCAATTCGTAACTCAAGTGTAATGGTTGGTGGTATGAAGACTTTTGATGATTACTTTGCCGATACAGTTACAAATGTTGGTCTTAAAGGCGAGCAGGCAGAAACAAATCTTTTGAGTCAAAATGCCATTATGGACGATTTAAGAAATCTTCGCGATTCAATCAGCGGAGTAAATATTGATGAAGAACTTGCAGAAATTATGAAGTTTCAGCACGGTTATAATGCAGCTGCAAAGTTTATTACAGTTTGGGATAGTCTGATTGATACAGTTATCAATAGACTTGGAGTATAATAAAAAGCCGTCATGCTGAACTTGTTTCAGCATCTATTAGTAGAGCCTGAACTTGAAACAAGTTCATAGGCGGGATAACGTTCTCGTAGAGGAGTAAAACATTATGCAAAGAATCAGTTCACAAATGAACAATAATAATACGCAAAGCGCGCTTCGCCTTCAGGAAAGCCGTTTGAATCATGCAAATAATCAGATTGGTTCCCAGCATAAAATTCAGCAGCTTCGCGAAGACCCGATTGCAGCCGGCCATTTAGTTCGCTATCAGTCGTATCTTGGCCGCGTAAATCAGTTTGAAAAAAATGCGCTCACACTTTCAGATGAATTTTCTTACCGCGAAGGTTATATGACAGATTCTCTTGATATTATGCAGCGCGTTCGTGAACTTGCCGTAACTGGCGCAAACGGAATCTACACAAAAGAAGATATGGCAAATATGGCAAGCGAAGTTGACGAGCTTTTAAAGGCACTTGTTCAAAATGCAAATGCAGTTAGCGCAGACGGAAATTACATTTTTGCCGGAACAAATACAAAATCAACAGCATTTGATGTTGAAATGGGAAACGTAGAGGGAAGTGCAATTCCTTTGATTCAGAATGTGCGTTACAACGGAAATATTGATGTAAACCGCATAGAAGTTGATGAAGGAAAATATCTTGTAGATGATAACGCTGGAATCAAAACTTTCTGGGCTGAAAATCAGCATATTTTTGGCGGCCGTGATGCTTTGCAATGGCAGGCTGGCCGCGATACAGTTATTTCAGTTGACGGCGTAAAAATTGATATTAAGCAGGGTGATAATGTTTACGCAGTTGCAGCAAAAATCAATAAAAGCGGGGCTGCTGTAAAGGCTACAATTGACCCGGTTCGTAATGCGTTGAACTTTGAAACAACAGATGCGCGCCAGCTTTGGCTTCAGGATATTGACGGAAATACTTTGGAAGAACTTGGAATTATAAAAGATTCATCTCAGCTTCCGCCTTATAATCTGGCTACCGGAACACGAGTAAGCGGCGGCAGTATGTTTGATACTGTAATAGCCTTTAGAAACGCCTTACTTGCCGGTGACCAGGAAAGCATTGGAGGCCGCGTTCTTGGCGCATTGGACAGAGGAATCGACAGCCTTGTAACCAGAATCGCTAAATCTGGTTCTGAATATGAGAGAGCTCAACTAAATGCAACAAGAAGCAGTAAACTTGCCTTAGACGTAACTTCAATGGTTAGCCGCGAAGGCGATCTTGATTTTACAAAGGCCATTACAGACCTTAAGATGCTCGATTATACAAATCAGGCAACCTTGAGCCAGGCCGGCAAAATGTACTCTTCAACTTTGCTCAATTATATGCGATAAAGCCTAAAATCGAAAATCCGTTAAAAAACGAGCCGAAAGGGTCGTTTTAGGATTATCGAAAGAATGGCTCAGAGGCAGGCTGTGCTTGCCGACCGACTTACTAGGAGATTTTATAAAATGGAATTACTAACAAAAGCCCGCGGAAAAGTAACAATTACCGAAGATCGTCTTATAACAATTCCTGCTGGACTTTTCGGTTTTGAACAGTATACAAAATATGCGCTTGTAGATTCAGATTACGAGCCTTTTATCTGGCTTCAGTCTTGCGAAGATTCAAATCTTGCATTTTTACTTGTAGACCCTTTTTTAATCTGCTCGGAATATGAAACTGATATTGATGATGAATCGCTTGCAAAAATAGGAATTACAAAGCCCGAAGATATTATCATTATGACAATTGTAACAGTTCCGCATGACGGTTCTTCGATTACGGCTAATTTTCAAGGTCCGCTTGTAATCAATAAAAAAAATCATCAATGTATGCAGGCTATTTTGAATGATAACCGCTGGTCAACAAAAGTTGATATTGCAAAAACAATGAATCAGAAAGGAGGCAAATAATGCTGATCCTTTCAAGAAAAATCGATGAAAAAATCAAAATTGGAAATGACATCACAATTACTTTAATTGATGTTCATGGCGATCAGGTAAAAATTGGCGTTGAAGCACCAAAAAACGTAAAGGTTTTTCGCCAGGAAGTTTTTGATGCTATTCAAATGGAAAATAAAGCTGCTGTTGCTGTGGCTTCAGAAAGTGCAAACGAACCTGTAATAAGTGCTGTAAGCGCTTTGAGCCAGCTGCTTAAAAAGTAGAAAACTAAGCGTTTGTGCTGTTAAGTTTAATTTCAGCTTCACTTGCGCGAAGATAAACCGGGCCGTCAAAATCTTTTAGCGGCTCGGCTTTTTTTTCTATTAATTCTTCACAGATTTTTACAAGTGCTTCAGAAGGATTCGGTGCAACTTCTGGAATTATAATTTTAAGTTCGCCGTCTTCAAAATATTGCATAAGTTTTTCTTCAAGTTTTTTGATGTCCGGGCCTGCTCCAAGAGCAATATCAAGTTCTTTTGCGATTTTTAAGATGTCTTTTAATTCGTAGTCGCCGTCTTTTAAAAGGCATTTGCTTTTGTCTGTGATATTAACGTAAAATTTATCTTTGTTTGCGTCTATGCACGAAATAACTGGAAATCCTAAATTTTTATATGGATACGCATAAGCTTCCAGCGAAGAAACTCCGTAAACTGGAACATTGTGCGCAAGCTCAATTGCTTTTAATGCCGAAATTCCAAGTCTAAGTCCGGTAAAACTTCCAGGCCCGATTGTAAGAACAGAAGCGTCAAGCTCGGAAGGTTTAATTTCTGCTTTAGAAAGAATTTCATCAATACTTGGAACAAGAATTTCTGACTGGCGCATACCAATGTCATAAGTTGCAGAAACAAATTTTGAATCAGTTTTTACAGCCAAAGAAATTCTGGTAACCGCGCAGTCCAATGCAAGAATATTCACTTTTTTATTCCCCCAAACGTTTTTTTATATTTCACCGTTATTCCAGTTTTCAATTTCGATTAAGCGGCTTCCGTCTTCCTGTGGAGTAAGGCGCAAAATTATTGTGCGCGACGGAAGTTCTTCCATAATCTTTTCAGACCATTCAATAATGCTCACTCCGTCTCCGTAAATCATATCGTCTGTACCAAGATTTACAAAATCTTCGCCACCTTCAAGACGATAAACGTCCATATGATAAAGCGGCATTTTTCCATAATATTCGCTAATAAGACAAAAAGTTGGACTTGTAATAGTTTCTGTGATTCCAAGTGCCTTTGCAATGCCTTTTGTGATTGTTGTTTTTCCAGCGGCAAGGTCGCCTTGCATTGCAATTACATCGCCTTTTTTTAATTTGTTCCCGATTTTTTCACCAAGTTCAATTGTTTCTTCGGGAGAATGAGTTTTAAATGTTAACAAGGTAGTCTGCCTTCCAGTTCTTCAGTTAAAATATATTCAATCAGCGCCTTTTTTACCGGAATAAGAGGGTAGTTAACTGGCTGAGGAAATGTGAGCTCTATGATTTTCTTGCCCATAGGGTTTGTTTCGATACTGAAAAAAATAGGTACAATATCGTTGCTTGTAGGAAGTTCCAGTACAGCGTCACAAGTATATTTTCTCAGGTAGAATATCTGACCTTCTTCCCGTTCAATGTTCTGTAGCTCAATTACTCTCATATCACTTTAGAATACTCCAAATTTTCACGGTTAGCAAGTATTTTTTTCGGCTGCTGGGCATTTGTATTTAGCACTCGCTGCAATGCAGCTTTTTGTACTTTTTACAGCTACAAATTTTATAATGCGAATGCCCTGCTTCGAAAATAGCTCACATTACCTGCTCTTGTAAACGAAAGTTTATTAAATCTACAGTTCATATTTATAAACAAGCGTGTATATTCTGTTTTTTGCAGAAAGTGAAATCTGCATAAACTGAATATGAAGCGCCAGTTTGCCCGTTGGAAGTCTTCTGGTTTTTTTGATAATTCCGATGATTGTTTCTTCAATTCCGGTTTCTGGAAGTTTTACGCCAATAAACTGTTTTTCTTTAATCGGAAGATCGGTTTGAATACAACAGCCGCCGGCGGAAATGTTTGTGAGTTTTCCAGCATATTGTTTTTCAGAAAGCTGATACTTTTCTACACCTTTTGGCGGATTATCAGTTACGCGGACAGCTGAAAAATGGCATTCTTTTTCAAAAAAGTCTCGTTTAAAGTTTCGTTGAGCCTGGCATTCAAGCTGCTCGGAGTGGGAAAGTACCATATAATATTTTCCGTCGTTTCCTTCGTTATAACGGATAATTCGCGTAATCAAATTGTACGAAAGGCCGTCTGAAGTTTTGAAGGTAAAACGACTTCTGGTAAGAAGAGCCGGTCTTCGTCTTTCGTCGTAAAGAAATTGCGGAATTTCAGCCGTAAAAAAATCTTTTTGATTTTGAATGACAGTAAAAGGATATTGTTCGCCTTCATTTGAAATATAAAAAATCACAGCCGAAGGCGGAATCTGTCTTGTTGAAAGAACTTTTTTAGTTTGCGCAACAATTTTTTCGAGCTTAAAAAGGCACACAAAAAAATCATTCATTTTTTGCTCGGTAAAAAGTTTTTTGTCTTTCATTATTTGATATGCTTCTCTAAAAAGCTCATTTACTTCAGAATTGCTTTTTATATAGAAGACAACATTGTTGCATTCAGTAACGCGGCAAACTTCCCAAAGAATCGAACAATCTGCATTTGAAAGATTATGCTCTTTTGCGAGCTTTTGAACATCTTTGAACTTCGTTTTTCGGTTGCGCTCTTTTTCGAGATATTTTTCTGATTTGTAATAATTCGCAATTCTCATATAAATCACAAAAGCGATTCCAAGAATTGCTGCAAAAATTATTAGAAGGACTATGATTATTGCAATGTCTGGTGCGTGAGTTTGCCGAGCCTCAATTGGAGAACCGCTGCCTGAACCGTACAATAAAAACATAAACCCTCCTTTTTGTTTTACATTGATTTTAAGGCTTTTGAGATTTCATGGAGTCGCGGGCATATTTCATATTCAGAAAGGTCTCCAAGCATTACTGTATCGTTATTTTGCAGAGCGTCTTCAAAATCTTTAAGAATTGGAGAAAAATCAGCAAAAAAGTCTTTAAAATTCATTCCGCTCATTGAAGATTCTTTGAAAGTTTCAGGGAATAAAGAAGCGAGCGTTGCAATATGGCAGAATTGATCAATGCTGTCTGCAAGTTTTTTGATTGATTCGCTAACTTCAAGATTTTTTCCGCTTTGCAAAGCAACCGGAACGTTTTCCATTTGAGAAGCAAGTTCTGCAAAAAGTTCAGAAAGTTTTACAAAAGCTTCTTTAATATCATTTTTTGTAACAATCGAAAATTCGAATTTTGTATTTTTTTCGAGCGGTTTTGCAGCTTCTTCATCAAAAATATCTGCTGTAATCTGCTTGCCGTTTACAGTAATTCCAATAACTGCGGCTTCGTTTTCTTCACAAGTGCTTTCAAAAGATTTGAGAACATCGCCAATTGTCTGTTCGTCTTCAAGCTGAACTTCAACCTGTTGTCCATTTATAAAAAATTCTATCATAATTTACCTGCCTTACCTAGATTGATTTTGCTGTTGCTTTGTAAAATTCGATATTGTATTTTGCTGAGCTTCAAGACTGTTCAGCGAACCTTCCATTTGACTATATTTGTTTCGCAATTCGGCTTCTTTTTTTGCCATTTGCGATTCAAGTTTTGAAATTTTTGATTCAGAACTTTTGATTTTTGAATCTAAAGAAGCGGTTTTCATTGCAAGAATTCCGCCGGTTTGCGTATAAGCCGAAATCTGTTTATCAAGTTTATAAGCAATTCCCGAATCAACAATCAAATCTCCGTCAGAATCAAAACCAAAAATCATTTTTATATCATCAAGATGATTTTCAAGCGCGGAATCAAGTTTTTTTTCGTCAATTTCAAGGTATCCTCGAAGTTTGCTCTGAGTATATCCGCCTGAATAACCGCTGGCATTTGTTGCAACGCCAAGCTGTGAAAGAAGCGTAATCTCGGCAGAATCAGAAAATGCATATTTTGCCGAAAGTATTGTTGCCATATTTGATTTTATGCTTGTAAGCGAAAAATCTGACTGAAAAAGTCCAAGTTTTTTTTGTTCTTCTTCTTTTTCATCTTTTGTAAGATAATCAAGTTCTTCTATAAGCTCAGGTTTGTTTTGCGAAAGAATATTTAGTTCTGCAACTGCCTGATTATATTTTCCAACAAATTCAATAATTGCCGCTTTGGAAGCATCAACGTCTGGCTTTACAGAAATTGTTGCCGTTCGTTCGGTTTTGTCGTGAACGTTCAGCGTAATTTCCGGCACAACATCGTCAATTTTGTTTGAAGGGCGCGTAATTTTTATTCCTTCATATTTGATAATTGCATCATCGGCAATAGAAACTGCATGAACCGGCCCGTAGCCCAAATCTTTTACCGGGTCAACTGCCGAAAAATCAGAAACAACAAGCGAAGTTCCTGTGTTCAGATTTTTTATTGCGATAGATTTTATTCCCTGATAATCAGAAAGTTTAATGTCAATTTGCGAAGGTTTTCCGTCTTCTGCCGGTGAATAAGGAATTACTTTTTCGCTTCCGTCTTCCATAACCGCATAAACAACAGAATTTGTGTTTAGCGGATCTAGCGGAGAAGGCGGTTCCGCTGGCAAGTCCAAATTTGCATCTGACTGATTATTATTTATGACAATTCCCTTGTATTCGGCAATTCCAGCGTCTGGAAGTTCCGGCTGAGCAAGAGATTTATTGATTTCCGGCGTAATATCTTCTGTGCCTTTTTGTGTTATTGTAAACTGAAGATGAAGATTCGGGTCGCGCAGAATTTTTTCTGGAATTTTTATTTGATATGCGCCTCGCGGATCAACTTCTACATTGTTATTTTCTTCGTTGTATCTTACTTTTGCAAGCGAAAGTTCTGGCATATAAATTGATTCACCGTATTCTTTTTTTGAAACCGGCAAAATCTCTTTTTGAGAAGTTGCAAAAGTGTGCTTTTCTGATTTAACTTTATCAATCATTCCGCAGTCAAAGGCAAAGGTTTTTGCATCATCTTCAAAAATCAGTTTATTGTCTTTTCCTGTTGGAATTGCTTCTATAAGCAAAGTCTTTTTTCCGGCGCTGGCACCAATTATCGTTGATTTTATGATGTTGTTTCCGCGCTTGTTGATTGCAGCCGAAAAATCTTTAAGCGAGCCGCCTTTCCAGTTAAACGCAACCTGTTTTTCGCCAACTTTGTAAGTGTAAGTTCCTTGCGGAACCTTAAAATCAGTTTCCAGTTCTTTTGAAAGAAATCTGTCCGAAGTGGCCGGTTGAAGTACATCAACTTTAAAAGACTGAATTGCCGCGCTTCTGGTTGCTTCTGCGGTAATTGCATATTCTTCTGTAGATGAAGTGAGTTTACTGTTAAAAGGATTTTCAAAAGAGTAGAGAGCTTTTGTGTTATCTCTTAGAGAGGTTAATTTTGAATTAATGTCGCGCCAGGCGTTCTTTTCAGTTTTTAAGCTTTCCAGTTGATTTTGTTCTCTCGTTAGAGGGATTCGCTCAATTTTCATGAGCTTTTCAACTGTATCATTTGTATTATACTGATCAGTTACGCCTGGTATGTTTAATCCGGCCATAGTTTAAATCACTTCGTCGAACAGCGAGCCTATAGCTTTTCTGAGCCGAAGCTTAAGTTTCTGTATATCCTCTGACGGAATCTGTTTTATAACCTGATTTGTAGATGAATCAACAATAGAAACAACTACGCTGCCAAGTTCTTTGTTCACGCTGAACAAAAGTTTGTTTCCGCCAACCATTTCGGACATTCTTTGGAGCGCCTGAGAGTCAGCTTTGATTTCAGCGATATTCTCTTCAATGTTCTGCGCTACCTGAGCCCCTGTGGGTGTTATGGATTGATCAGCATCCTTTTTTATAGAATTGCTGGTTGCATTCCTTGTGTTAAGATTGTAAAGAGACTGGCCATCCATTGCCACATGAACCATTGAATTCGTATTAATAGTATTCATAGTTCTCCTCCTTGGAATAATGGAAAGGGAAGGGGGGCGCATACCCCTTCCTTCCATATTTCAAATCAAAAAGATGACATCCAGTTATCTCTTTAATTTACTTTTTTCTTTGTTAGTCTACTGTAAAAGTGCCAATACAGTCTGTGACTGTGAGTTAGCCTGTGCGAGCATTGCTGTACCAGCTTGTGTGAGAATCTGGTTCTTAGTAAACTCAACCATTTCAGAAGCCATATCTGTATCACGGATTCGGCTTTCTGCGGCCTGAGTATTTTCAGCAGCAATATCAACGCCCTTTGCAGCCAATTCGAAGCGGTTCTGATAAGCACCAAGATCTGCTCTCTGCTTGTTTACAACAGTTAAAGCAGCATCAACAGTACCAAGAGTCATGTTTGCTTCGTCTGGTGAAGAAATGGAAATCTGCTCATCGCCACCCTGAGCGCCCTTAAGTCCAAGAGCTGCTGCAGTCATTGTACCAATGTATACGCGAGCATTCTGATCCATGTTTGCACCAATCTGGAACTGCATAACTTTGTCGCCAGTTAATGCGAAACGTCCGGTAAGCATATTCATACCGTTGAACTGAGCAACGCTAGCAATGCGATCTACTTCAGCAACGAGTTGTGATACTTCTACCTGAATCTGCATACGATCTTCATCGCTGTAGATACCATTTGCAGCCTGAACAGCAAGTTCACGAACACGCTGAAGAATGTCTGTTGTTTCACCAAGGTAACCTTCTGTTGTCTGGATGAAAGAAACACCATTCTGAATGTTCTTTGAAGCCTGGTTCAAACCGCGGATTTGGCTGCGCATCTTTTCTGATACAGCAAGTCCTGATGCATCGTCTCCGGCGCGATTGATGCGTTCACCTGAAGAGAGCTTCTCCATGTTTTTCATGATTGACTCATTAGAGATGTTAGTTACACGATCTGCATAGAGTGAGCTCATGTTGTGATTAATAATCATTTTTTTTGCCTCCATGTTTACTTAAAACAAAAAGCCTCTTGCTTTTTGTCCTGCGGGTGAAGGCTAAATTAGTACTGCGCCTCTAATTTAGTTTCAGACCATTCAGCAGGAATAGTCAGTCTATTTCTAAACCGACTGTTCCTACCGTCACCAGCTGCACATGGGGGCAAATATGTCAAAGAACTATGCGTCTCTGAAAAAACGCATTTGAATTATCAAAGTTACATTAACAAGTTTACGATGTTTCTGATGAAAAGAAAAGAGTAGAACCACAAAAAAACACCGCGCATAACTAGTTTAATGCTGCAAAAATATTGCAACATTAAACTAATTATATATCACTATCTTTGTAAAGACAAGTGATTATCTGAGCAAGCTCAATACGTTCTGTGACTGAGAATTAGCCTGTGCAAGCATAGCTGTTCCAGCCTGCTGAAGTACAGAATTCTTTGTGAACTCTACCATCTGTGATGCCATATCAGTATCGCGGATACGAGATTCAGAAGCCTGAAGGTTTTCAGCACTTACGTCCAATCCCTTTACTGTAAGCTCAAGACGGTTCTGATAAGCACCAAGATCAGCACGCTGTTTGTTGATCTTCTTCAATGCTTCATCTACAGTTCCGATTGCGCGGTTGGCCTCTTCCGGTGTAGCAAGTGAAATCTTCTCTTCTGAACCAATTTCAACAACTCCAAGAGCTTTTGCTGACATTGTACCGATAAATACCTGTACACGCTGATCCATGTTAGCACCAATATGGAACCACATAGAACCAGTTAC
>JAGCVK010000027.1 GCA_017962415.1 Treponema sp.
TTCGTTTTCGACATTGTTTATAATGCCGGTGGCCATAGTGGAGAGGTAATACCCGTTCCCATTCCGAACACGGAAGTCAAGCTCTCTTACGCCGATGATACTGGGTTCGTCCCGGGAAAGTAGGTAGCTGCCGGCTTTTTTTGGGCAGTTAGCTCAGCTGGTACGAGCGTCTGGTTTACACCCAGAATGTCGGGAGTTCGATCCTCTCACTGCCCATAATAAGACACTCTATTTTGGAGTGTCTTTTTTTTTTGTTATGAGACTCTTTTTGCGGTTTTGCCGGATCTCATTTCTCCCGACATTCTGTCAGACTTCGCTCACTACCGTTCGCTCGTGCCTTTTATTGGAAAATCCTAAAAAATTGCGCTGGCGCACAATTTTTTTTAACGGATTTGCTATTGTCGGCGTGTCGGGAGTTCGATCCTCTCACTGCCCATATAAGACACTCTATTTTAGAGTGTCTTTTTTTTTGTTATAAGACTTTTAATAATTCTTCGTAGTAGTATTTGTCGTCGATTTTTTTGTTGCCGCAGGTGTGGCCTAGTTTTCGGTCGGAACGGATTTTTTCGCCGTGGAAGTCGCTTCCGGCTGTGATTATAAATCCGATTTTTCTTCCTAATTCTTCGAGTCTAAGACATTCTGTAACTCTGGCGCCTGGATGAAATGCTTCTATGCCAACAACGCCTTTTTCGTAACATTCTTTTAGAAAATCCGGAAGTTTTCCCCATGAAAGATAAAGCGACATTGGATGTGCAACAACCGGAACACCTTTTGATTCACGAATTGCAACAATCGCTTCATCAAGATTTGTGCATATTCGCGGAACATACCATTTTCTGCCACGCGCTAAATATTGATCAAATGCCTGCTGCCTTGTTTTTACAATTTTGTGTTTTACCAATTCAGCGGCAAAATGTGGACGGCCAATTACGGTATTTGGGAAATCAGATTCAATTTCTTCAATAGTAATAGCAATTCCGTCTTGATTCATTTTTTCAACTATAAGATGATTTCTTTCGTTTCTATTTTGAATCACATTTTCAACAATTTCTTTGAGTGACTTTGAAGGCTCTTTAATTCCGTGCCCTAACAGATGAAATTCTCCAGCGGGAAATGTGATGTTCAGTTCGATTCCAGGTACAACTGTAACTCCAAGTTTTTTGCCTTCTTTTTGTGCTTCATCAATTCCGGCAAATGTATCGTGGTCAGTAATCGCAATTACCTTGATATTTTTTTCAGAAGCCTTTTGAATTATCTGAGTTGGTGTGTATTGACCGTCTGAAGCTGTGGTGTGTACATGTAAATCAATCATAAGTTTATATTAGCATATTTTAATAAGCTATGGTATAATTTTTAAACGCGGAAAAAACGTAAAAAGGGGTTGTAGATTATTATGCCAAAAGCAATGCAATATACAAAGGGCTCAATCATCTATTTTGAAGGCGATCACGACGAACGCATTTTTATTTTGCAACAGGGAGCTGTTCTTCTTACGAGCACTGATATTGAAACGAAACAACCTATTGCTGAGCAGGTAAAAAATGGTGAGTTTTTTGGTGTAAAATCTGCACTTGGGCATTACGGTCGCGAAGAAACTGCAACTGCGCTTGTTCCTACAACTGCGGTTGCTTTAACTGTTCAGGAATTTGAAATTCTTTTTAGCAATAATAAACAGCTGATTATGAAAATGCTTCGTGTTTTTTCAAATCAGTTGCGCCAAATTCATAGAAAAACTGAATCGATTTTGAATAATATTCAAGAAGATCAGCAAACTGGAATGCTTGCGGTTGCTAATAGTTTTTATGAAGATGAAGAATATCGTTCGGCGTGTGATATTTATCAGAAATTCCTTGAGCGATATCCGAATTCGCCACAAAAGGAAGAAGTTTTAAAGAAATTTAATGATTCTAAGCTGCGAAGCGACAAACTTGCGGAAAAAAATCGTTTGCAACCGCTTGAATATGAAGATGATGCGGGAAACTTTTCGCTCAAACTTTTTTCTTTGCCGGCTTTTGAACGATTCGCCAAAAATTACGAGCCAGGCCAGGTTATAATTTCGGAATATGAGCCGGGTGATTGTTTTTATCTGATTCAAAGTGGCCGAGTTCAGCTTATTAAATGCGTAAACGGAAATCGAAAGAATCTTGATATTTTAAAACCTGGTGAATTTTTTGGTGAAATGGCAATTTTGGACAATTCGCCGCGTTCTGCAACCTGCATGGCCGTTGGTTTTGTAAAATGTTTTGAATTCAATAAAGAAAACTTTGAACTTTTGATTACGGGAAATCCGCAAATGGCTTTGCTGCTTCTTAAACTTTTTTGCAAGCGCATTTATGATCAAAAGCGCCGCTTTAAAGTTCTTGTTATTAAAGATTTGCAGGCTCGAATTGCCGATGTTTTTATGCTGCTTGATGAAATGAATCCTGTGATGAACGAGGCTGAAAAATTGCGTCGTTTTAATGTTACTATTTCTGATATTGCACATTGGGCTGGATTAAATCCGGAAGTAACGCGTGATGAAATCAACAAGTTTGTAGAGCGCCGCAAAATTGAAGTTCACGATAATTTTATTATTGTAAATAATATGAATGATATGAAGCGCACTTACGAAACTCGTTCGGGTAGCCACAGATAATTTTTTTTGCTATAATACGGAACATTCGCCGACTTAGCTCACCTGGTAGAGCAGCACCCTCGTAACGTGCAGGTAGTTGGTTCAAGTCCGACAGTCGGCTCATAAAATAATTGCAGAGTTCTCACCGAACTCTGTTTTGCTTTTTAAAGGCGCCAGTATGAAGAAGAAGCTAAACTGACCTGCTGGCGCAGCTCAGTTTTTAACGCTTCTTTTATTTTAGGCGAGTTCAAGTCCGACAGTCGGCTCATAGAATAATTGCAGAGTTCTCACCGAACTCTGTTTTGCTTTTTAAAAGCGCCAATATGAAGAAGAAGCTAAACTGACCTGCTGGCGCAGCTCAGTTTTTAACGCTTCTTTTATTTTAGGTGAGTTCGAGTCTGACAGTCGGCTCATAAAATAGTTGCAGAGTTCTCACCGAACTCTGTTTTGCTTTTTAAAAGCGCCAGTATGAAGAAGAAGCTAAACTGACCTGCTGGCGCAGCTCAGTTTTTAACGCTTCTTTTATTTTAGGCGAGTTCGAGTCTGACAGTCGGCTCATAAGGTAATTGCAGAGTTCTCGCTAGAACTCTGTTTTTTTTGTTTGTTCTTGGGTTTTATGTTGACAATATTGACAAAAATGTCAAAGAAGAGTAGTGTTTTAATATCTCACCTAATATGATAAAATGTTAAATCTTTTATTTTTGGAGTTTTGAATGGCACAACGAAGAGTTGTTGTAACTGGATTGGGGTGTGTTTCATCAGTTGGAAATGACGTAAAAACTGCCTGGGAAAATGTGAAAAACGGTAAAAGTGGAATTACTAAAATTACACTTTTTGACGCTTCTAAACATCAGGTTCAGATTGCAGGTGAAGTTAAAGATTTTGATATTAATAGTTATGGCGTAGACAGAAAGCTCGCCCGCAAAATGAGCCGTATGAGTAAGTTTTTGCTTGGCGCAAGCATTGAAGCTGCAAATGACGCTGGTCTTTCGGCAGATAATCTTAAAGATGAAAAGGCTGGAATTGTAACTGGTGTTGGCATTGGGCTTTCTGATGATTTGGAAACTGCTTATAAAAAGTATTTGGACCCTTCAAGTGGCGTAGATCGTATTCCGCCGCTTACCGCTCCGTTTGTACTTAATAATGAAGCGGCTGCCGGTGTTGCAATGCATTTTCAGATTTATGGTCCTTCGTGGACTCTTTCCACAGCTTGTGCTTCAGGAACTGATTCCCTTGGCCTTTCTCTTGATATGATTCGCAGCGGCCGCCTGGACGTTTGTTTTGCCGGCGGTGTTGATGCAAATATTACTGGTTTTAATATAGGTTGTTATCAGGCTTTGAGCGCACTTACTAATAAGTTTAATGACGAGCCTCAAAAGGCAAGCCGCCCGTTTGATAAAAATCGCAGCGGCTTTGTAATGGCAGAAGGTTCTGCTGTTTTGATTTTGGACGAGTATGAACACGCAAAGGCTCGCGGTGCAAAGATTTATGCTGAAGTTGCCGGATACGGAGCAAGCTCTGATGCTTACCATATTACAGCTCCGCGCGAAGACGGAAGCGGCGGTGTTCTTGCTATGAAGCGTGCTTTTGAAGACGCTGGTATGAAGCCAAGTGAGATTCAGTATTACAATGCGCACGGAACTTCTACTTCGGCAAATGATTCTGCTGAAACTAAAATGCTTAAAACTGTTTTTGGTGAAGATGCATATAAAATTCATATTTCTTCTACTAAGAGTGAAATTGGCCATATGGTTGGTTCTGCAGGAAGTATTGAAGCAATTATGTGTATCAAGGCAATGCAAGAGAATTTTGTTCCACCAACAATTAATCTCGATGAGCCGGACTTAGAACACGGCTGCGATTTGGATTATACACCGAATAAGGGTGTAGCTTGTGAAATTAATGCAACTGCAAGCTGTTCTCTTGGTTTTGGTGGACATAATGGTTGTGTGATTTTAAGAAAAATTTAAAATGCGCAAGGGTATGGAGCACTGAGCAACGAAGTTGCGAACCGACCGCAGCGAACGAAGTGAGCGAGGACGGTGAGCGTTAGCGAAGTGCGGAACACCCGACCCTCACGAAGTGAGGGATGCGCCCAAAATATTGAGGTAAAGCTAAAAATTGCTTTCGCAAATTTTTTAACACTTTGCTATAAAACAACGGCCGCCAGCGGCCTTACACAGGAGAAAAAAATTATGGTTATTAAACCAATGGTTCGTTCTAACATGTGTCTTAACGCTCACCCGATTGGATGCGCTAAGGAAGTTGAAAATCAGATTGCTTATGTAAAAGCACAGAAAGCTAAGCGCGGAACTAAGAGCTTGAAAGAGGGCGGAAATGGTCCAAAGTTTGTGCTTGTGCTTGGCTGTTCTACAGGTTACGGATTGGCAAGCCGCATTTCAGCTGCATTTGAATACGGCGCTGATACTATCGGTGTTTCTTTTGAAAAGGCCGGAACTGAAACTAAGGGCGGTACTCCGGGCTGGTACAACAACCTCGCATTTGACCGCGCTGCTAAGGCTGAAGGTTTGTTTACTGAAACTTTCTCTGCTGATGCTTTTAGTCATGAAACTCGCAAAATGATTATTGACGAAGCTAAAAAAGCTGGAAAGAAGTTTGATTTGGTTGTGTACTCTTTGGCTTCTCCTGTTCGTTCTGACCCGGATAAGATTGACCCTAACAGCGAAACTGGTGCTCACGTTTTGTACAAGTCTGTAATTAAGCCAATTGGAAAAACTTATTCTGGGCTTGGAATTGATATTCTTACAGACTCTCTTAAGGAATCTGCTGCTGAACCTGCTAACGAAGAAGAAATTGCAAACACAGTAAAAGTAATGGGTGGCGAAGACTGGCAGCTTTGGATTGATCAGTTGAGCGCTGCTGGCGTGCTTGCTGAAGGCTGCCGCACGGTTGCTTACTCTTATATTGGTCCTGAATTGAGCCACGCAATTTACCGCGACGGTACAATTGGTCAGGCTAAAAAGCACCTTGAAGCTACTGCTCATAATTTGAATGAAAAACTTGCTAAGGAACTTGGCGGTGCCGCTTATGTTTCTGTAAATAAGGGACTTGTAACTCGCTCAAGTGCTGTTATTCCTATTATTTCTTTGTACCTTTCTATTTTGTTCAAGGTTATGAAGGCTAAGGGAACTCACGAAGGTTGTATTGAACAAATGGAACGCCTTTTTGCTGAACGTCTTTACACTGGTGAAAATGCATCGGCTGGAAAAGTTCCTGTTGATGAAGAAAACCGCATTCGTGTAGACGATTGGGAAATGCAGGCTGATGTTCAGGCCGAAGTTGACAAGCTTATGGCAACTGTAAACAACGACAACATTAAAGATGTATGCGACCTTGTTGGTTACAAGCACGACTTCTACGCAACAAACGGTTTTGATGTTGCCGGCGTTGATTATTCTGCTGATGTTCCAAGAATGGATCAAATCTAAAAAAATATTTGGAATACAGGAATAAGCGCCGCATTCGCGAAAGCGAATGCGGCGCTTATTTTTTTATGGGCTCGAGAGCCCGTGAAAATATGGAGCGAAGCGGAATATTTTCATAATAAACCACCCGCTATGCGGGTGTGCGACAAATGCTTATAGCAAAAAAAACTTTCCTCCAAAGCGATACAATGAGATTGTTCAA
>JAGCVK010000028.1 GCA_017962415.1 Treponema sp.
ATGCTTTCCCGGGACGAACAGAACCCGGTGATTAATTTGTGAGCCGGCTGATAATAAGAAGCTGCTGCATAAAACGCGAGTTTTGCTGCACAAGTGCTGCAAAACTCGGTAGTGAGCGGAGCGAACGCAGAAAGCAGGTAGCTGCCGGCTTTTTTATTTAACGGGCTGGTTGTAAGACTCTCGCGTTCTAAAACAGGGCTGCAAATGCTTTCCCGGGACGAACAGAACCCGGTGATTAATTTGTGAGCCGGCTGATAATAAGACTCCGCTGCATAAAACGCGAGTTTTGCTGCACTTGTGCTGCAAAACTCGGTAGTGAGCGGAGCGAACGCAGAAAGTAGGTAGCTGCCGGCTTTTTTATTTAACGGCAAAGCGAACGCAGAAAGTGGTCGCTTCCTTATTTATTCTTTTCTTGATTTTCTTTATACTTTTTTTATTATGAAATTTGATGGACTTATTCTTGATGTCGATGGAACAATTTGGGATACAACCGGTATTGTTGCTAAGGCCTGGAATGCTGCTTTTGATGAATTCTTTCCTGAGGTTGTGCATGTTACGGCTGAAATTTTAAAAGGCCAGTTTGGTAAGACTATGGACGTTATTGCTGATAATCTTTTTGGAAGCCTTACTTTGCAGCAGAAGAAAGATTTGATGAACAAATGTTGTGAATGGGAACAAAAAGCGCTTTGGGAAAATAAATCTGATATTTCTTATCCTGGTGTTATTGCTTCATTGAACCGGCTTGTAAAAAAGATTCCAATTTTTATTGTGAGTAACTGCCAGAGCGGCTATATTGAACTTGTAATTGAAAAAAATGGTATTTCTTCTTTAATTAAAGATTTTGAATGTTTTGGAAATACTGGTAAACCAAAAAATGAAAATATTGCCCTTATTGTAAAACGTAATGGCCTTAAAAAGCCTGTTTATGTTGGAGATACTCAAGGTGATTTTGATGCTTGCAAAAAAGCGGGCGTTCCTTTTATTTGGGCGGCTTATGGTTTTGGCCGACCGGAAACTGACGATTATTTTGCAAAAATCAATAATTTTAGTGAGATTGAAACTTTATTGTAGCGTTATTTCTTGTGGGGGCGTTACGGGGGGAATTTACCCCCGTTAGAAAGGGTGGCGAGCAATGAAATGCGAGCGAGGGGAAGGCTTTCCCCTCCTTGCTATTTTTTCTCTGCAAATGCTTTTTTTAACAATACTGGTACTGTCATAGACGATACGATTATCAAAAGAATTACAGAGGTAAAATATTTTGAATCTACAAGGCCTTCGTTTAAGCCTTTTGTTGCAACAATGAGCGCTACTTCGCCACGAACCATCATTCCTTCGCCAATTTGCAGACATTCTTTCCAATTGTAACCAAGCAGTTTTGAAATGCCGCCGCAGCCTATGATTTTTGAAAGGCAGCCGACAATTACAAATGCAATTGAGAACCACAAAAGGCTCATATTCATTCCCGAAAGGTCTGTTTTAAGGCCAATGCTTGCAAAGAAAATCGGGCTGAAAATCATATAAGCGTTAATATCGATTTTTGATTCCATATAAGACGCGTCGCTTAAGCTGCAGAATACGATTCCTGCAATGTATGCGCCGGTAATATCGGCAATTCCAAAAAAGTGTTCTGCGCAGTAAGCAAAAATCAAAGCAATTCCTAATGCGTAAATTGGGATTCTTCGTGAATGCGGATGACGTTTATCGTACCAGCGGAAAAGTCTGTAAACTATAAAACCTGCAACGATTGCACAAGCAAAAAAGGCGAGTGTTTTTAGAATGATTCCAAGATAGCCGCCTTTTCCAGAGCTTACGCCAAGCACGATTGTAAGAACGATAATTCCAATTACATCGTCTATAATTGCGGCGCTTACGATTGCCTGTCCAATATCGCTTTTGATTTTGCCAAGTTCTTTTAAAACGGCAACGGTAATGCTAACCGAAGTTGCTGTTAAAATTGTTCCGATGAAAACGCACTTAAAGAAACTTTGACTTCCCCAGCCGTCTGAGCCGAAAAAGAACATTGCCATAATTGTTCCCATTATAAGTGGAACAAAAACGCCGCTGCATGCAATAACTGTGGATTTGATTCCTGATTTTACGAGCGACTTTAGATTTGTACCAAGACCGGCAGAAAACATAATCAAAATTACGCCGATTTCAGACATATATGAAATAAACTGATTTGCTTCGTTGTAAACTACGTTTGGGTCTGTTTTTCCAAAGTTTCTGAAGAATGGAAGAAAGCGAAGTAAAAGACCTGCAACAATCATTCCTGCAACCTGCGGAATGCCAATTTTTTTAGCCAATACGCCTAAATATTTTGCCAAAAGTAAAATAATACCAACCGAAAAAAGTATGTGAAGTATAATTTCGGTGTTCGGAAGTGCTGAATTCATAAAAATCACCTCTCTTTATAGAAGATTATCTATAAAAAATTGAATTATTATATATTTAGGACAGATTTTGTTCAATATAAGTGATATAATTAAAGAAATTCAAACTTAATATCATAATTAATCTGGAGTTTTTAATGAATAAATCGTTTGTAAGATCAATATTTGCTGCATTTGTGATTTCTGTAAGCATTTTTCTTAGTTCGTGTGCTACAACTGTAAATTTTAGGGTTTCTCGCCCGGCTCAGCTTGATATAAATGGAGCTGGCACGATAGCTGTTCTTCCTTTTAAGCCTTATGGTTATACTCAAAGTCATAGTAATGAATCTCTTGGAATGCAAATTTTAATTAATACTTTTTATCAGGTTTTTGATATTCAAGATCCTCAGGAAAAAAATGTAATTAATAATCTTCGTAATCAGATTATAACTTCTCTTGTTGATTCTCCTTATATTCAGCTTGTGAGTTCTGATTCTGTGGAGCTGGCTCTAAAATCTGGTGCTAAAAATCCGGCTGATGTTTATATTACTGGTGAAGTTATTTATTTTGATGTTAATGATGAAAAGCATGATAAAAGAAAACTTGTAAAAGAATCTGTTAATGGAAAGCCTGCTGTATATGAAATTATACGAACCTGGACTCGTGAAGTAACTTTTAATTTTAGATATTCTATTGTAAGCAGCGATAATAAAGTTCTTTATGTTTATACATTTGAAAAATCTAAAAAAACAGCTTCTGACTATTCTTCAAAATCTTCACTTCCTAGTGCTTATTCTCTTTTGGAAGATGATATTAAAAATATTGCAAGAACAATTATGCGCCAAATTCAGCCTTACTCTGTTTCAAAATCAATTACTTTGCTTGAATTAAAAACAAAAGACAAAGACCTGAAGGCTCGTATGAAAGCTGCAGATAAACTTGCTTCTAACAGATTCTTTAATGATGCTTTTGAAGCATATACTCAGATTTATAATGATACTTATATTGTTGAAGCTGGCTACAATGCTGCAATTATGCAAGAGGCTTTGGGAAATCTTTCTGAAGCAGAAAAACTGATGAAAGAAATTTATGACAGATATCCTGAAACTCGTGTGTTAAGGGCTCTTTCTGATATTAGAAACGAAATTGATATGGCAAATCGCCTTAAAAAACAGATTGAAAAACCGTCTTCTAATAATGATTCAGAAGACGATTCTTAGTTTTTTTGAAATATAATTTTGGAAATGGCAGATTTAGCAATAAATCTGCCATTTTTCTATAAGTTCCTGTGCGCTTGTAAAATGCACGGCATTTATGCCAAGTTTTTTTGCCGCTTCAACGTTTTCTAATTTGTCGTCGGTAAAAAAGGCATTTTGCGGCTCTGTTGCTTCTGCTTCCAAAATCAATTCAAAAAAGCGCGGATCTGGTTTTGCAAAACCTATTTTATTTGAAGCGTAAGTCTGATTAAAAAAAGCGTAATCGCCACGCTCAAGATGATTTTCCCAAAAACTTTGAATTGTGTTTGTTCCGCAAACAACGCGGTGTTTCTTTTTAAGGTTTTGAATAAGCTCAATTGTTTGCATATTTTTGGTAGGGTGAAAATAAAGGCGAAAAAGATCTGTGTCAATTTGCGGAATATCTACAAATTTTACCTGATTGCTGAATACAACATTGTCTCCAATTTTCATAACGCCGTTTAAAATTGCACGCTGGATTTTTCCAATGCGATTATTAAATTCTGTCCAAAACTGTTCTGAAGTAATTTTTCCAATTTGAAGCAATTTCCAGATATTATCAGATTCAAGATGACAAACTTTTTCAAAATCATCTTCTGTCATATTCAATTTTTTATAAAGTGGCTCCATTAAAAAGGTGTTTGTAACAACGTCGCCCATATCAAAAATAAAAAGCATATTATAAGTATGGTGTAATTGTGGTGAATAGTCAAGTTTGATATAATGTGCGTTATGAGCATGAATAATTTTCCGAGAGTTTTTCTAAAAAGTAAAGAAGAAAAAGAAATCCAGCAGGGCTTTCCCTGGGTATTTGATAATGAGATTTCGCACATTAAGCACAGAGCAGACGAAAAGTCTGAATGGAAGAACGAAGAACTTGGAAAGTGTTCTGTCGCAGACGGAGCGCTTGTTGAAGTTTACACAAAGGCCGGCGGATTTTTGGCAACCGGCGTAATTAATAAAAAATCAAAGATTACTGTAAGAATTCTTGGCCACGAACATGCAGATGTTATTTCTGCAGATACTGTTTCTTATTTTTAAAAAAAAGTTTGCGATGCTTATAATCTTCGTAAGCTGTATTATTCTGATTCAGATTCTTACCGTTTGATTTTTGGTGAAGCGGATTTTATTCCGGGCCTTATTTGCGAGCGTTTTTGCAGCGATAAAGGCAAGGTTTTTATTGTAATTCAGTTTTTGTCTTTGTCTTGCGAAGTTTTTAGAAACGAAATTCTTTCGGCGTTGAAAAAAGTTTGTAAACCAGACGGAATTTATGAGCGAAGCGATGCAAGTGTTCGCGATAAAGAAGGACTTCCTCAGACTTCGGGCTGGCTTGGAGAGGCTTTTGATACACAAATCACAATTGTAGAAAACGGAATTAAACTTGGCGTTGATATTGCAAACGGCCAGAAAACCGGTTACTTTCTTGATCAGAAATTTAATCGAACAGCCGCAGCAAGTTTTTGCAAAGGAAAAACTGTTCTTGATACGTTTACTCACACCGGCGCTTTTGGCTTGAATGCTTATAAGGCTGGTGCTTTGGAAGTTACTTCAGTTGATATTTCTCCAGAAGCGGTTGAAATGGTAAATCATAATATCGAAATAAACGGCGCTGGAAAAATTATGAAAGGTGTTTGCGCCGATGTTTTTGATCTTTTAAAACAATACGAAAGTGAAGGCCGCAAGTTTGATGTGATTATTCTTGACCCGCCGGCTTTTACTAAATCTGCAAAAATGATTGAAAAAGCTTATGGCGGATACAAAGAAATCAATTTGCGCGCGCTAAGACTTTTGAACGAAGGCGGCATTCTTGTAACCTGTTCGTGTTCTTATTTTATGGAAACAAATATGTTTTGCGATATGCTTATGCATGCTGCAATGGACAGCCACAAACGCATTCAGATTCTCGAAAAGCGTGGAGCGGGGCCGGATCATCCGGTTTTGCTTGGCTATCCAAAATCAGAATATTTAAAATGCGTGGTTTGCCGTGTCATATAATTGTGTGATTATTCTTGGCCCAACGGCGGTTGGAAAAACTGCCATTGGAGTTGCCGTTGCCCATGCCTTTAACGGTGAAATTATTTCCGCAGACTCCCGGCAAACTTACCGCCACCTTGATATTGGTTCTGGAAAAGATTTAGATGAATATCAGGTGGACGGAGTTGCAGTTCCTTATCATCTTATTGATATTACAGAACTTCCAGCCGAATATAATGTTTATAATTATCAGCAGGATTTTTATAAGGCTTTTAAAGATATAACTGGGCGGCAAAAACTGCCTGTGGTTGTTGGCGGAACTGGTATGTACATTGATGCAATTGTGCGCGATTATCAGCTTGTGATTTTGCCGGAAAATAAAAAACTGCACGAAGAACTTGAAGCAACTCCGCTCGAAGTGCTTGCGGCGCGTCTTATGGAACTTCAACCAGATCTTCATACAAAAGGCGATTTGCTTGAAAAAGACCGCGTAATTAAGGCTTTGGAAATTATAGAAGCAAAAAAATGCGGCGTTGATTCCACTTCAGTTCAGCGGCCACAAATTAATCCTTTGATGATTGGCACAACTTTGCCGCGCCCTCAATTGTGGGAAAACATCAGCATTCGCTTAAAAGAACGCTTAGACGGCGGAATGTTAGAAGAGGTTCAGTCGATTCACGAAAGCGGAATTAGCTGGGAACGGCTTGAAAAGCTTGGTCTTGAATATCGTTTTTGTTCACAATTTTTGCAGGGAAAAATTGCAAGTCGTGAAGAACTTTTTGAAGGGCTTTTTATTGCAATTCGTCAGTTTGCAAAAAGGCAGGAAACCTGGTTTCGTATGATGGAAAAAAAAGGCGTAAAAATCAACTGGCTGAATCCTGCTTCAAAAAAAGAGCGGATTGAACAGGCTTTTGAAATTGTGCGAACTAATTTTGATTTATAAAACGCAAAAAATCATCATTTGGGTTAAATAGAAACTGCCGGAAAGTTCACCATTGGGAAGAATGTCCGGCAGTTTTTTTACAAGAGAAATTACTTTCTTCTATTGTATATTTTTAGGCATTTACTGCCATTTTTACAGTTTCTGTTATTTCTGTAAGGTAGCCTGTGCGAATGCAGCTGTCAAAAAGCTCCTTAGAAATATAATCAGTTTTTACGTCTTCATAGCCGTCCATATCGCGCACAATTTGTACAACATAGCCGTCTTCCATTTCGCGGATGATATTCATGTAGTCTGTCTTTTTACCAATACTTTTCAAAGTAAATTTCTTCATTTTTGTTTTACTCCCATAATTAAAAATGATTTTTGTGTTACGTAAAAATGCCACATTTAATTTTATTTTCGGTTATAATACAAATAATGTTAGAAAAAATTACAGAAAATTTGAAAAAAAATGACTTTTTTTGCGAAAATTCTCTTTTTGATGCGCATTTTCATTATTTTGAGTGTGAAAAACTTGGAATTTGCGATTTTCCGGCGGGTTGGGCGGGGATTTCTTGCGCGCACGCGAAAAATGAATTTTTTGCGCAGAAAAAGGCTGCGGTCGCGGGCTTAATTCATTCTTATGGAATGCATCCTCAAAATGCAGCAAATGAAAATATTCTTGATTCAGCTGATTTTTTGGAAGAACTTTTACAGCATAAAGAGATTAGCTTTATTGGCGAAGCTGGTTTTGATTTTTTTACTTCTGATTTTAAGGCGGCTGAAGTTCTTCAGGAAAAAATCTGGAATATTCAGCTTGATTTAGCTTTAAAATATAACGTTGCTCTTGTTGTGCATTGCCGAAAGGCAAATCATAAACTTTTTGAATATTCCAGCCAATTAAAAAAACTTCCCGAAGTGCTTTTTCATTCTTTTATGGGCTCGCCAGTTGAAGCCTTGTCTTTATGCCGGCGCGGAATTAATGCGTATTTTAGCTTTGGAAAGCAGCTTTTAAATGGCAACAAAAAGGCTATCGCCTGTGTTTGTGAACTTCCCGCAGAAAAAATTCTTGCCGAAACTGATGCGCCGTTTCAAACCTTAAAAAGCGAAAGTTTTACAAAGCCTTCTGATATTTTAAAAGTTTACGAGGCAATCAAAACTATTCGTGGAATATAAAAACTGTTTGCGCCAACGTAGATTTTTCGCGTTTCTTTCTTTACTTTGTAATGAATACTTTAATTATTTCTATAAATTCATTATATTTTATATATGAACAATAAAAAAGAATTTTCAAAAGAGTTTATCAAATTGCGCGCTTTTACTTTATTTGAGTTTGGCGCTGCTATTATTTTTACTATTTTAGAATTGAGTTTTCACGCAGATATTTCTTTGCTGGCTTTTCCACTTGCAGCGGCTTATCTTGCTTTAACTTTCTGGTTTTTAATCAAAAAAATATTTTTTGAAACTGACGGAAAGCGTCTTTTGCTTGCAATAAAGCTCAACGAATATCTTCCTTATTTTTTGTTTATCACTTTTATTTTGCGCCGCGCCGGCAATGACGGAACTTCTTTTGTAGTTGATGTTTTTGCTGTAATTTCCTGGTTTATAATTTTTGTTTTTGCTTACTTAAATTCAAGAAAATTATATTTCCCAAAAAACAAGGTGCTTTTTAAGAACTGGAGTGTTGTTCCTGTAGAAAAGGTTTATAAAGGAAATACAAAGATTTTTGCTGAAATTGTTGAATGGGTTGATGCATTTTTCTGGTCGATTTTTACTGCGCTGATTTTTCAGATTTTTGTAATTCAGTTATACGGAATTCCTTCTGAATCTATGGTTCCAACATTTCTTGTGAAAGACAAAGTTTTTGTTTCTAAAATTGATTGTGGTCCAAAATTTCCTTTAACTGATGTTGGTTTACCTGATTTTAGACATTACAAAAGAGGCGATACGATTGTTCTTAGAAATCCTCATTATACAATCGACAGAAAATCAGAAGTAAAAACTGTTGTTTCAAACCTGGTTTATATGTTCTCTCTTACAACTGTTCAGCTTAACAAAGATGCTGATGGAAAACAGATTTCAGATCCTCTTGTAAAACGAATTGCAGGTCTTCCAGGCGAGCAGCTTGTAATGCAAGACGGAACTCTTTATCGCAGAACTATTAACAGCGATGTATTTGAACCGGTTGAACTAGATTCAAAATATGCTACTTGGAATTTGAATGCCTTAAGCAAAAAAATCAAACCTTATATTCAGGAATTCCCGCTTTCTGCTTCTGGTTATCAGGTTTTGCTTGATTTTGAAGAGCAGCGCCGCAATTTTGATTTGGCAATTGCTGAATATCAGGCTTATGAAATGGCCCGCGAGTTTAGCCGCCTTGCAGTTTTAAACAAAGATGCTGGAACTTTTTCTTGCCCTTATTATGATGAAGGCTTTTTTTATGGAAACAGAAAACAGCTTGCAAAAGATTTGTATATGAAAGAAGGCGGAACTGAATGGTTTGTAAAATTTATGACTTCGTGGATTCCTTCTAAAAATGATGTCCGTGATATTTATTCTGAAGCTAATTTCAAGTTGAACGTAATGGCAAAAATCTATTTTGGTAAAACTGTTCTTGAATATGCAAAACTTTTGAAACAAAATGTTCCAGAAAATAAATGGGACGAAGGCGAGGAAATTAAAGCTTTATTGAATGACTTTATGATTCATTATTATTATGTTCAAGAGCTTTTGGATTTGCGCAATATGCCAGTTTTCCCTTCTGATGATAAAGAGGGAAATCCGCAGTATATTCCACAGGATTGTTATTTTATGATGGGAGACAACCGCTTTAATTCTCTGGATCTTCGCCATTCTTATGAACGAACAGAAAAGTCTCTTGCTTCTAGTGATCCTCTTTCGCTTACTTATCAGTCTTTAATGGCGCCGCAATATATTCACAAAAAATATGTTATTGGAAAACCTTTGTTCAGGATTTTGCCGCTTAGACGTTTTGGAAAAGTTTAAGCTAAAATATTAGAAATGCGAAATAAAAAAATCCGGCGATTTAGTTTTTGAAATCGCCGGATTTTTTTTATGTTAAGAACTTTTGCGAAGCAAAAATGCGTTAATCAAACAATTGCGTTTGCGGCATTGTTTGATTTAACTACTAACGGCCGCAGCAGTTTTTATATTTCTTTCCGCTTCCGCAAGGGCAAGGATCATTGCGTCCAACTTTTGGTGCTGTGCGGCGAACTGTTACGTTATCGCCTTGTGAGCGCTGATTCATTGCGCTGTTTACAGCCTGGCGTCTTGCCTGGTCGCCGTTGAAAGAGTTTTGTGCACTTCGCTGAGCTGTATGCTGAGCCATTTGTGCTGCTGTGTTTCCAGCTTCGTTGTGCTGTGCGTTCATGCTCTGCTGCTGTGCTTCAAGCATTCGGCGGCGAGCTTCGGCTGCTTCTGGAGAAAGCTGAACTCTTACGCGGAATACGCGGCTCATTACTGTACTTCGGATTGTATCAAGCATTTCATCAAAAATATTAAAGCCGTCAATCTTATATTCTGTAAGAGGATTTTTTGAACCGTAAGAGCGGAGTGCAACTGCTTCTCTAAGGCCTTCCAAAGTTTCAAGCTGGTCAAGCCATTTTCTGTCAATCATCTGAATATACTGGTAACGAATAAACATATTGAAGTTTTCTTTACCGGCAAGCATTTCTTTTTCAGTTATATCATTCTGAAGTGCTGCAATTACACCTTCGCGAGTGTAGCTTTCTGTTGGAAGCTGAATTGCAAAAGTTTCGCGAATTTTTTCCTGAAGTTCTGCAAAAGGTGCATTTGAGTTTTTATTGTGCTTTGTTTCGTATTCATAATTATCAAAAAGATTTTCAACTTCGTCGCGCGCGTTGTTCATTACACGAGTTGAAAGATTTTCGTCGGCAAGAATTGTGTCGCGCTGTTCGTAAATTACAGTTCGCTGTTCATTCAAAACATCATCGTAATCAAGCAAATGCTTACGAATTTCAAAGTTGCGGTCTTCAACTTTTTGCTGAGCTTTTTCAATACCTTTGTTGAGCCAAGGGTGATCAATTGGTTCTCCTGGCTGCATACCAATTCGGCTCATCATAACTTTCATACGTTCGCCGCCAAAGAGGCGCATTAAATCATCGTCCATAGAAATATAGAACTTTGAGCGTCCTGGGTCGCCCTGTCGTCCAGAACGTCCGCGAAGCTGGTTATCGATACGGCGTGATTCATGGCGTTCTGTACCAATTACATAAAGACCGCCAAGATTTTTTACTTCTTCGTAATCTTTTTTCCAGTTTTCTTTTTCGATTTCCAATGCTGCTTTGTACTGTTCTTCGGTAGCATTTGTTCCGGCTCGTTTGCGTGCACGGAATTCGGGGTTACCGCCAAGTTTAATATCTGTACCACGACCAGCCATATTTGTTGCGATTGTTACAGCGCCTTTGCTTCCGGCTTCTGCAATAATTAAAGCTTCGCGGGCATGGTTTTTAGCATTCAAAACTTCGTGGCGAATTCCTTTTTTGGTAAGAAGTGAAGAAAGCAATTCTGATTTTTCTACGGAAACTGTACCAACTAAAACCGGCTGGCCTTTTTCGTGGGCTTCTTTGATTTCATTTGCAATAGCTTCCCATTTATCTGATTCATTAAGATATACTTCATCATTTTCGTCTTTGCGTGCAACCGGAAGGTTTGTTGGAATTGCAACAACATCAAGGTGATAGATTTTATTGAATTCAACAGCTTCTGTTGCGGCTGTACCAGTCATTCCGGAAAGCTTATCGTACATACGGAAGAAGTTCTGGAAAGTAACTGTAGCCATTGTGCGGTTACGCTGAGCAATGCGGATATGCTCTTTTGCTTCAATAGCCTGGTGAAGTCCGTCTGAATAGCGGCGGCCTTCAAGAACACGACCTGTAAACTCATCAATAATTTCAACTTTTCCGTCGCGAACAAGATAATCAACATCATTGTGGAAAAGAAGATGTGCGCGTAAAGCCTGAGTGAAGTAGTGTGTGTATTCAAAGTTTTCTTCATCTTCGAGAGAACCTGTAATCAGATTATGCTTGTGAAGAATCTCGTTGATGTGAAGCATACCTTTGTCTGTAAAACTTACGCGCTTTGATTTTTCATCAATTGTGTAGTCTCCTGGAATTGCAGCTCGCTCTTCTGGAGTCATAAAAGTTTCATCTGGGTAAGTGTCTGTTTTTGGATCTTTTGGAACTTCTGTAAGTTCATCAACGTATTTATCAACTTCGTGATATTTGTAAGTATCATCTTCGCCGGCGCCGGAAATAATAAGCGGTGTTCTAGCTTCATCAATCAAAATAGAGTCGATTTCGTCGACAATACAGTAATTAAAGCCGCGTTGAACTTTGTCTTTCAGGTCAACTTTCATATTGTCGCGAAGATAGTCAAAACCAAACTCGTTGTTAGTTCCGTAAGTAATGTCGCAGGCATAAGCGGCTTTGCGCGCTTCGTTATCCATATTTGAAAGAATTGAACCAACTGTAAGACCAAGATAAGAGAAAATCGGGCGTCGTGAATTAGCATCGCGTTCTGCAAGATAGTCGTTTACAGTTACAACATGAACACCTTTTCCGCTGAGCGCGTTAAGGTAAGCTGGTGCAACGGCAACAAGAGTTTTACCTTCACCAGTTTTCATTTCGGTGATTTTTCCCTGATGAAGATTGATAGAACCCATAATCTGAACATCAAAAGGGCGCTCTCCAATTACGCGCCATGAAGCTTCGCGGCAAAGTGCAAAGGCTTCTGGTAAAATGTCGTCGAGAGATTCGCCGGCGGCAATGCGCTCTTTGAATTTTTTAGTCTGTTCTGGGAATTCTTCTGGTTTTAAGGATTTTGCCCATTCTTCTTTTGCGTTTACAGC
>JAGCVK010000002.1 GCA_017962415.1 Treponema sp.
GCACCTCAGATTCTTACAATGAAGATTCCTGTAGACAAGATTGGTGCTTTGATTGGACCAGGCGGAAAGAATGTTAAGGCTCTCTGTTCTCAGTATGATGTAACAATCAATACTGAAGATGACGGAACTGTAACAATCTACTCTAAGAACGGAATGAATGCAGAAGCTGCTAAAAAGGCTGTAAAGGGCATTACAGAAGATCCTGAGGTTGGAACAATCTATCAGGGAACTGTAAAGCGCATTATGGACTTTGGTGCCTTTGTAGAAATCCTTCCTGGAAAAGAGGGCTTGTGCCACATTTCAAAACTTTCTAAGCAGCGTGTAAACAAGGTAACTGATGTTCTTACTGAAGGTCAGGTAATTCCAGTTAAGTTGCTTGAAGTTGACAAGCAGGGAAGATTGAATCTTTCTTACATTGATGCTTTAGATGCTTAGAATCTAAAATCCGTTAAAAAAAGTTGTACGAAAGTGCAACTTTTTAGGATTATCGAAAGAATTGGGGAAATAAATAGAATTTCCTCACAGAGTTTAAGAGGACATAGAGGGGAATTGAAAAAAATGCTCTTTGTGTTCTCTGTGCTTTCTGTGAGAAATCTTTTATATATTTTATACAATTTCAAGGAGTTTCCAATGAAAAAGAAATTGATTAGTTTGTTTATGGTTGCTGCTTGTGTCTTGCCTATGTTTGCTGCAACTGCAGTATTTCAAAGAAAATGTCCTGCAAAATTGGATTTAACTTTTGCAAATTCAATTACTTTTTATCCTGTTATTACTTATGCACCAAAGAATGGTAATACTTTTGATAAAGAGCAGAATGATTTAGGAAAAAAGTTTATTTCTGCTTTGTCAGAATTTCAAAAAAAAGACGGAAAATTTGTAATTGTTAATGGAAAAGCAGATATTGCTATTCAAGTTTCTTTTAAGAGCTTTGATGTAAAAGATTCTGGTGTTACAATTGAAACTAAAGATAGTTCAGGAAAATCTGTTGCTGTTAAAGATGAATGGAATCGTCAAATTTCAGCTTTGATGGAAGTAATGATTCTAAAAACAGCAGATAATTCTGTTCTTGCTACAGAAGAATATAAGTTTTTTGGCGTAACATCAAATCCTACAGCAAAAGCAATGCTTATGTCTCCTGAAAAGATTGTAGAAGATCAGATTTCAAGTTTTACATATCAGATAGCAGGACTCATTTTTGATACACCTTACAATCAGGCTGTAACAATTCTTGAAACTAAATCAAAAGATAAAACTGTAAAAGAAAAAATGAAGTCTGCAAAGAAAATGCTTAGCGGAAAAGGCCTTGATTATGCTGGCGCTGAAGCAATTTATAAAGAGATTTATGAATCTACAGACGATCCTGCTGCTGGTTATAATTATGCTATTATGCTCCAGGTTAGAAAGGATTTTGATAATGCAGAAGCTCTTATAAAGAAGTTTGCTGAGCAAGAGCCAAAAAATAAGACTTACAAAAAAGCTCTTGAAGATATTGCAAAAGATAGAGCTGAAACAGAAATCTTTAAGTCAAGAAATCAATAGTTTAAATTATAGGAGGGCCAAATGGCAAAAACTAGTAACAGAGGGCTTGGTGCGCTTCTTATCAGAATTGCGCTCGCAGCTTATTTTATCATAACTGGACTTTGTATGCTTGGTGTTGGCGGATCAGAAATGGCTCGTCAGTCACATGCAGCAATTACTGAAATTTTTAGCGGAGATCTTGCAAAGGTAATTGGAATTATTATTGCGGTTCTTTTGCTGGTTGGTGGTGTTTGTATTGTAATCACCATTTTTAGTGATTTGGGTTCATTTGATAATACAGTAATGCTCATACTTACAGTTATTTGGGTTGCAATTGCAATTATTGCAGATGTTTTCAGCAACTCTTTTGGCGTAAAGAAACTTGACGGGCACACAATGTTCTGGATTTTGAATGTTGCTAAAGATTTATTGATTATTGGTGGACTTCTTTCTGTAAGATAAACCAAAAAATCATTTTGTATAATGGCTGCTTGAATTCTCTTTTTTGAGATTTTCGGGCAGCCATATTTTTTATAGAAAGTTTTGTCTTTTTACAGTATAATTTTTGATATGAGAAAACTAATTATACTTATTTTTATTTCGTTGTTTTTGATTTCTTGTTCTAAAAAACAAGCAGAGGTTATGTATGAATACTCAGATCATGTCGTAGATTTTGAGGAAGAATCGTTTGTTAATACTTCAGCTGTTAGAATGTCAGATAGCGTTGTAGCAAAAAAAGAAGTTGCTTCGTTAGATGAGATGAACGGAAATAACTATAATTCTGCAAACACCGCTGATTTTGAGCGAAAACTTATAAAAACTGGTTCTGTTCAGTTAACTGTAAAGTCTCTTGAAGACTCTGATGCTAATATTGAAAAATGGACAAAAAAATATGGCGGCTATATTGCAAATTCAAATATGTATGAAACTAGTTGCCGTTATACTGTAAAAATTCCAGCTGAAAATTTTGATGAAGCGATGAATAGCGTTTCTGAGTTTGGAAAAATTCGCAATCGTTCTGTAAATGTAAAAGATGTTACTGATCAGTTTTATGATTTGCAAGGCCGCTTGGAAACAAAAAAAATCCTTCAGGAAAAATATAATCAGTATCTTAAAAAAGCTGACAAAATGAAAGATTTGCTTGAAGTTGAGCGCGAGCTTAATTCAGTAATTTCCGAAATTGAATCTATGGAAGGGCAGCTGCAGCGCCTTTCGCATCAAATTTCTTATTCAACAATTGAAATAAGTTTTACAGCAGTTTCTACTCCGCGAACAATTGATACTTATATCAATAAAATCCGATGGAAATCTGTTCTTGCTAATATTGTTAATTTCTTTATAAAAATATTCCTTATAATTATTTATGTAATTGTGATTGGAATTCCTTTGATTGCATTTGCAGCATTTTTGTTCTGGCTGCTTTTTGGAAAAATCGGCTTGCTAAAAAAACTTTTTTCAAAATTACGAGGTAAAAAAAATAATGAATAATATAAACATAAAAGTTATAGCTTCAAAAGGCGCTGTAATTCCCCAATATAAAACTGCGGGCGCTGCTGGTGCAGACCTTTGCGCACTTTTGGATTCTCCGCTTACAATTGCCTGTGGCAAATTTGCAATTGTTCCAACAGGGCTTTTTTTTGAAATTCCTGAAGGTTTTGAAGTTCAAGTGCGGCCAAGAAGTGGCCTTGCAGCAAAAAACGGCGTTACTGTTTTGAATACTCCAGGAACAATAGACAGCGACTACCGCGGCGAACTCAAAGTTATTCTTATAAATCTTGGTGCGGCGGATTTTACAATCAACAGCGGCGACCGAATTGCTCAAATGGTTGTTTCTCCTGTAACTCAGGCAACTTTTTCGCTTACCGACAGCCTTAGCGAAACCGAACGAGGAACTGGCGGATTTGGCTCAACAGGAGTTTCTGGCAATTAGGGAGTTTTGCCGTTAAGTTTTTATGACTGAAAAAGAACTGATTCAGAAAATAAAGCGGAATCACACAATCAGGCTTGTTCATTTGTATTATGAAAAGTTTCAGGTTCGTGTGCTTAAGCGTGGAACTCTAAAAAATCATATTCTCATAAAATATCTTTTAAAGGATTTGTTCCTTTACTTTTTGGTTTTGTTTTTTTTATTTTTTATGATTTTTTTTGTAAATCAGATTTTACTTACAGTTGAAGATTTGCTTGCAAAGTCGGCACCTTTTTCTGATGTAATGCGAATTATGTTTTACAGTCTTCCTTTTATTATTGCTCAGTCTGCGCCTTTTGCAACTCTTGTTGGTTTTTTAATGAGTCTTGGCGCAATGATGAGCAGTAACGAAATTTTGATTTATCGTGCAGCTGGATTATCTTTTTTTAAACTTTTGATTCCGGTTTTTTTGCTTGGTCTTTTTATTTCGATTGGATCGTTTTTTGTAAATGATTATCTGCTTCCGCTTGGAAAAATAAAATACAATAAACTTATGCGCGAAATTATGAATTCAACGCCGTCTATTGAGCTTGAATCAAATAGTGTAAAGCGGCTTGATTCTTCGAGCATTGTAATTGGCGAAGTTTCCGGAAATAAAGTTTCTGATGTTGTGATTTTTGATTCAAAAGATGAAAAAGACCGCATTATTGTTGCCGGAAATTCAGTTCTCACCGGTGCAAAAGCCGAAGGTGTTCTTATGCAGTTTGATATGCAGGACACAGATGTTCTTTCGATTGATGTTAATAATCGCAATAATTATGATGTTTTGAGTTCCGATAGAACTGTTATGAATGTTTTTGATTCAACTTTTTTGGGAAATTATTCGCGTTCGGCTGGTGAAATGACAACTTATGATTTAACAAAATCAATTTCAAAAATGAAAGCCGAAAAATCAGAAAATCCAAGTACTTTGCGAAAATTGAATTTATGGGTTATGGAATGGCACAAAAAATTTGCAATTCCTTTTGGCTCAATCTTTTTTGCGATTCTTGCTTTTTCGCTTGCTTTTCAGTTTGGAAAACATAATGGCCAGATGATTGGTCTTTTTTTAGGAATTGTGATTTGTGTTTTGTATTGGGCAGTTCAGATTATAGGTCAGCTTATGGTAACAAAAGTTGGGCTTAATCCATTTTGGTGTATTTGGACGCCGAATATGGTGATTGGCGTGTTTGGCCTGGTTTTCTTTATAAATCTTTTGCGAAAATAATTATGAAACTTGTGATTTATCTTTTCAAAAAAATAATTCCGCTTTTTTTAGGTGCAATGTTCTTTTTTGCGCTGGTTTTGAATCTTGTTGATTTGTTTATGAATATTGCAAATTATTTGCAAAATAACTGTTCTGCAAAAGATATGTTTTTGGTAATGGCTTATTATGTTCCAAAAACAATCTGGTATGCGGTGCCGGTTGCAATTCTTTTTTCTACTTCTTATGCGCTTAGCGAAATGTACGCTTCTAACGAAATGCAGGCTTTGCTTGCTTCTGGAGTTTCGCTGTTTCGTTTTACGCTTCCTATTTTGATTGTAAGTTTTATAATGGCTTTTGGGCTTTTTGGTTTTGAAAATAAGTTTGTTGTAAAAAACTACGAAAAGAAAATTGCGCTTCAGAATAAACTTTTGCAAAAAAAAGAATCTGAAAATAATTCTAATGTAATTGTGCTTTCTAAAAACGGCCAGATTATTTATAAGGCTTCGCGTTATAACGAAAATCAAAAGCGGCTTAGAGGCTGTTATTTTTTGTTTAGGGATTCTCAGCGTAATTTGCAGGCAATTATTTACAGCGTGCAGGCGCAATGGAACGCTAACCGGCAGATTTGGGAGCTGGAAAATCCGGTGCAGTATGAGCCGGTTGAAAAATCTTTGAAAATAACGCCAGTTTCGCAAACTTATACTTCGCAGCTTACAGAATCTTATGAAATCTTTAGAAAAACAAATGTTGATGTTCAGTCTGTTACTGCTTCTTAAGCAAAACTTTATATTGAGCATTTAAAAAAGGCTGGACTTCCTTATAACGAAGAACTTTCGGAATATTATAAAAAATACGCTTTTCCTTTTATTGTTTTTATAGTAGTGTTTCTTTCTATTGGCCTTACCGGCAAAACCAGAAAAAACGTTCTGCTTATAAGTCTTGCTTCTTGTATTGGTGCTTCCGTACTTTTTTATGTTACAATGATGATAACTATGGTTCTTGCAAAACACGGATATATTTCGGCTTTTTCGGGAGCCTGGTCGCCAGTTATTTTCTTTACGATAATTAGTGTGGTTCTGTTACGATTTGCCCGCACATAGTTTTTATATATAAGTCATTTAGAGGTTTTTATGAGTGATGTTTTGAAAATTTTTGACATAAAGCATAGGTCAGCTGATGGAAAGGCTCGCACGGGAACTTTGCATTTGCCGCATGGCGATGTTAGAACTCCGGTTTTTATGCCTGTTGGAACAAATGCAACTGTTAAGGCTATGCCAAAAGATTTTCTCGAAGAAATTGATTTTGATATTATTCTTGCAAATACATATCATCTTTTTTTGCGGCCGGGAGCTGATTTGATAAAAGAAGCTGGCGGACTTCACGGTTTTTCTCAATGGAAAAAAAACTTTTTGACTGATTCTGGCGGATTCCAGGTTTTTTCTCTTTCTAAACTCAGAAAAATTACAGACGAGGGCGTTCGTTTTCAAAGTCATATAGACGGAAGCTATCATATGTTTACGCCAGAAAATGTTGTTGAAACTCAAACAAAGTTTAATTCTGATATTCAAATGCAGCTTGATGTTTGTTCTGGTTGGGGCGTTGACCGTAAAGAAGCTGTTCGCGCTTTGAAAATCACAAGCGACTGGCTTATTCGTGCAAAAAATGAATGGGAAAAACAACGCGAACAAGGTTATAAAGGCATTCTTTTTCCGATTGTTCAGGGAAACTTTTTTGAAGATTTGCGCAAGCAAAGTGCGGATTTTGTTTCTTCTCTCGATATGCCGGGTATTGCAATTGGTGGCCTTAGTGTTGGCGAGCCGCCAGAGGAATTCAAGCGGTTTATGAATTACACAGTTCCATTTCTTCCTGAAGATAAGCCAAAATATGTTATGGGAATTGGAACTCCTGAATATATTCTTGATGCAGTTCAGGCTGGAATTGATATGTTTGACTGTGTTTTGCCAACCCGCAATGCAAGAAACGGCTCATATTTTACACGGCGCGGAATGCTTAGCATAAAACAGGAGCGTTGGACTCACGATTTTGGGCCGGTTGACCCTGAATGTAATTGTAAAGTTTGCCGCACTTATTCCCGAAGTTATTTAAGACATCTTTTTAAAGAACAGGAAATTTTGAGCAGCATTCTTGCTTCATATCATAATTTGTATTTCTTGAATAATCTTTTAAAAGAGATTCGTGTTGCAATTGACGAAGACCGCTTTGAAGAATATAGAAAAAACTTTCTTGAACGTTTTAAAGAGGGAGTTTAGAAGTTCCGGTTGTTTTTGAAAGGCCGGCCTTTTTGGAGGTGTTTTATGAACCTGAAAAAAATCTGCTTTGTTTTGATGATTGCAGCTTTGCCGCTCAGTTTTAGTGTTTTTGCGCAGGAAACTGAAAGTGTAAAAGCTTCAAAAGCCGGAATGTCAACAATTCCAAATGCAAAACGGCCAAAACCAATTGATAAGCAAAAGGCACAAAAGGCTTCTGAAAAAGACGATAGCCAGAAAGATTTTGAAAACAAAGTAAATACAATAATGTACGGCGTGCCTTCGGAAATATCAAATCTTATAGATGAACTTATAAAAAATGACGACCCGCGTTTTACCGAAGAAATTTATGATGTTTTTCAAGTTACAAAAAATACGGTAATTAAGCAAAAAGTTCTTAATTATTTTAAGCAGCTCGAAGATCCGTGTCTTGAAGATTATGCAGTTGAAACTTTGAACGATCCTTATGATGAAAAAAATGATTTGGTAAAAGCCTGTTTTCAGTATATTTCTGCGGTAAAAACAAAAGAGGCAATTCCGGCTGTTCTTTCTTTGATTGAAAGTGAAAATGAATCGTATTTTAATGATGCAATTGCTGCAATTGGTGAAATTGGCGGCCCTTCTGAAGCAATGTTTCTTGTTGAATATCTTGAGCGCGAAGATTTAAGTGACGCGCAGCGCCAGACTTTAATGCGAACCTGCGGAAAAATGCACGCTGTTCAAACTTGGGATAAAGTTGCTTCTGTTGCAGAAGATGAAGACGAAAATCTTTATGTTAGAATGTACGCAGCCGAAGCGCTTGGTCTTATGGAAAAAAAAGAATCGGTTCCGATTCTTGTAGATTTGTTTTCTGAAAATGACCCGAATTTGCGCCAGTATGTTATAAAAGGCCTTTCAAAATTTCCGGGAAACGAAGCGGCTGAAGCAACTGTAATGCAGGGCATTCGTGATGAGCATTGGAGAGTTCGCCAGGAATCAATTAGAACTGCAAAAGAATTAAAACTTTCTGGCGCAATTCCTTATTTGATTTATCGTGCAAAAAACGACAGCGAAAAAGTTATTAAAGATGAAGCTTATACAAGCATTGCTGCTATTAATACAAAAGAGGGAAATGATTTTCTTGTGGCTCAGCTTGGTGAAAAAAAACTTGGAGACGCAACAAAAAAGAAAATTGTTGAAGTGCTTTTGAAAGAAGGCCATGCTGGCCAAAAAGAAATTCTTTCTCTTGCAGATGAATGTTTAAATGATGACAGAAGAAAAGATTTGCGTTATGCAATTGGAAAAGAGCTTGCTAAAGTTCAAAATGCTTCTTATGAAAATATTTGTTTAGCTTATCTTAATTCTAAGGATTCTACAACGCAAAGTCTTGGAATTGATATTTATAAAACTAATAAGTTTGGCTCTGCTGTTCCTGTTATGAAAACGATTTATTATGATAAGAAAACGAGCGCCGGTCTTAAAAACAGAATTAAGACTTTGCTTTCGCTTTCGGACGAATAATTAGTAATTTGCGATGCGCAAAGGATTGTAGAGGCGTGGGCCAACAC
>JAGCVK010000029.1 GCA_017962415.1 Treponema sp.
GGTAGCGGTAGTAGTGCTTTTGAACTGTTCCGTGGCTTGCTTCGTATTCAAAGTTTCCGTCTGGGCTCACCAAAACAGAAGTCATCATTGCAAGGCTTCCACATGCAGAAGCAATCATATCGCTCATAACGTCGCCATCGTAGTTCTTTGTTGCCCACATAAATCCGCCTTCGCTTCTCATAACGCGAGCTACAGCATCATCAATCAAAGTGTAGAAATATTCAATTCCGGCTGCATCAAATTTTGCCTTGTATTCTTCATCAAATACGCGCTGGAAAATTGCTTTAAAGTTTCCGTCGTAAGTTTTGCTGATTGTATCTTTTGCGCCAAACCAAACGCTGATTTTGCGGTCGAGTGCATAAGTAAAGCAGCAGCGTGCAAAGCTTTCAATTGATTTATCAAGGTTATGAATTCCCTGAATGATTCCAGGTCCTTTCATATCCATAATTGTTTTGCGGATTTCTTTTCCGTCTACGCCAGTAAAAACAAGTTCAGCTTTTCCGGCAGTCGGACATTTGATTTCGCAGTTTTTATAAACATCACCATAAGCGTGGCGGCCAAGAACAATCGGCTTTTTCCAGCAGCTTACTGTTCCGCGAATATTTTTTACAAAAATCGGCTCGCGGAATACTGTTCCGTCAAGTTCAGCACGGATAATTCCGTTAGGGCTTGGAGTGAGCTGCTTTAATTTATATTCTTCTACGCGTGCCTGGTTAGAAGTGATTGTAGCGCACTTTACACCAACGTGAAGTCGTTTTATTGCTTCGGCAGCGGCGTAAGTAATCTTGTCATCTGAGTCGTCGCGGCTCTTAAGTCCAAGATCAAAATATTCTGTCTTTAAATCAACATAAGGCAAAAGGAGTTCGTCCTTAATTACCTTCCACAAAACTCGTGTCATCTCATCGCCGTCAAGTTCAGCGATTGCGTTTTTCATCTGAATCTTTGCCATAATGCGTGTATTATATAGAAAATAAGCTAGCGATTCAATGCGCACATTGACACTCTGGTTTTGAGTCAATAAAATTAAAATATGCATTTTTTATTTTTATTACCATATTTGCTGCAGTTGATTTTGATAATTCATATTATAAAAACGCGCCAGGATTTTACATGGCTTTGGCTTTTAGTTTTTTTGCCTTATATTGGCGGTCTTGCATATCTTATTTTGGTTTTTATTCCAAGTCTCCGGTCAAGTCAAGGACTTCATTCTGCTGGAGATGCAATTGTAAATAAAGTTCAGCCAAATCGTCGCCTTACTGAGCTTGAAAAACTTGTGCGCCGCCAGGAAACAATCGCGAACAAAGTGCTTCTTGCTGATGCTTATACTTCTGATGGGCGTTATGAGCAGGCTTTGGAAATTTATGATTCTTGTTTAAGCGGTGCTTATGAAAATGACCCTGAAATATCTTATAAACGGGCAGTTGCTCTTTATGAATCAGGAAAAAAAGAAGAAGCAAAAATTGCGCTCGAGCAACTTTGCGAAAAAGTTACTTTTAGTGAGCCTTCAAAAAAACTTTTTATAGCAAAAGTTAACGAAGATTATGATTTCATAAAAGAAATGTTTTTTGACCAAAGCAATTTTGAAGCAGGTTTTATTGCAGCTTCTTATTTTGCGCAGCATGAAAAATTTGATGAAGTTTCGGCAATTGTTGATGAAATGAAAGACATACTTCAAACTTATCGATATCTTCGTAAAATGGAAAACAATTTTTACTACAAAGAAACAAAAAAATTGTTGAAGTAAACTAAAAGCGCCTTAGCGGGCATTCAGATATTTTGATTTTTTTGCAAAGTTCAGCCATTTGCGTTGAAGCAAAATAATCAGAAAGAACTTCTGGCGTAACGCGGGCTTGCGGGCCAATGCAGATTTCTTCAAACAAGTCTGCATATTTAATGCCAAGCGGTTTGCAAACGTTTTTCAGATTCAAAATATAATATTTTTTGATGTTTGTTTCTTCTACAAAAAAGTGCGGGTCGCCAAGATATTCGTTTACGTTGTAGGGAAGTGAAACAAGCCGATATTCTTTTTCGCTTATAAAAGACGGGTGCTTAAAAAGCGGTGAACTTGTAACAAGCCTGTTGAACACTTCGTGAATTTTTTCTGCGGACGGAAGAGGATTTGCATTCGTGGCAATTTTTTTAATCAGTTGCGCCATTTCTTTTACAATGCTTAAATCATCACAATTGCGCGAATAATTAACTTTGCAAAGCGGTGCGTGGCCGGCTTCTCCAATTTTTGCCAAAAGTTTTTTATTAAAAGCTATGCAAACGCCCATTCCGTTTTTTGCGTAGCGTGCCCATTGAGCAGCATCATCAGAATATTCAGAAAAGCAGGCTGCATAACTTGAAAGTTTATCAAAGTTTTTTAGATTTTCAGAAAACGTACGCTCCATACATTCATATTCATTTTGCAAAAGCTGTTTTTTTACTGCAATTTTTAATTCTTTTATAAAATATTGCATTTCCTGAGAATCATTCATACGGCGAAGGTTCCAAAGCCAGATTTCGCCGTTTGTGATGATTCCGCGCATTGCATTAAAATCAGTATAATGATAGAGCGTAGTGTTTTCCATTAAAATTGGCCTTTTATAAAAGGTTATCTTCCCCAAGTAAGAATCAAATCATAATTGTCTTCGCGAACTTCAAAATACTGATTATATTCGTTACAAGTTGGACAATATTCAGGTGCATTTGGACCAGTTACAATGTGTCCGCATTTTAAGCATTCCCAAACTTTAATCTGACTTTTTGAAAGTTCAGCTTTAGAATCTTCATCTTTTAAAAGAGAACGGTAGCGGTCTTCGTGGCGTTTTTCGATTGCTGCAACTGCGCGGAATTTTTCAGCAAGTTCTTTAAAGCCTTCTGATTCGGCAGTTCTTGCAAAACCTTCGTACATATCTGTCCATTCATAATTTTCGCCGTCTGCTGCAGCCTGAAGATTTTCAGTTGTGCTTTTGATTCCGTCGAGTTCAGTAAGCCACATTTTTGCATGCTGTTCTTCGTTGTTTGCTGTTTTCTTAAAGATTTCTGCGATTTTTCCAAGACCTTCTTTTTCTGCAACAGCAGAAAAATATGTGTATTTATTTCGTGCCTGAGATTCGCCTGCAAAAGCAGTCAAAAGATTTTTTTCTGTTTGAGTTCCTGAGTATTTGCTCATTTTTTTTGCTCCTATAACATTTTATATTTTTATTATCCTTCATTATTGATTTGAAAGCAAGTCAAAATCAGATAAAAAGATTTCCAAGAGAATAAACCAAAAAGGCGCAAAGCCAGGCAACGGCGCATTGCCAGAGAACTAGAGCTGCGGCCCATTTGCTTCCAAGTTCGCGTTTAACCGAAGCGATTGCGGCAATGCAAGGGCTGTAAAGCAAGCTGAAAATCAAAAGGCTTGCTGCTGCCATAGAGCTAAGCACTTTAGATACACCGCCTTCAAAAAGAATTTCCAGCGTAGAAACAACACTTTCTTTTGCCATAACTCCAGAAATCAAAGAAGTGCAGATTCTCCAGTCGCCAAGTCCAATAGGTTTCATAAGTGGCTCAAAAAGGCTTGCGATTTTTGCAAGAATGCTTTGCGATGAATCTTCGATATAATTCAACTGCAAATCAAAACTCTGTAAAAACCAGATTACAATAGTTGCAATAAAAATTACAGTAAAAGCGCGTTCAAGAAAATCTTTTGCCTTTTCCCAAAGCAGCTGGCCAACATTTTTCAAGCTTGGCAATCTGTAATTTGGAAGTTCCATTACAAAAGGAACCGGCTCGCCTTTGAATAATGTTTTTCGATAAATAAAAGCGGCAAAAATTCCGGCGATAATTCCAAAAATGTAAAGGCCTGTCATAATAAGTGCGCTGTGGTGCGGGAAAAATGCTGCTGTAAAAAATGCGAAAATTGGAAGTTTTGCAGTACAGCTCATAAAAGGCGTTAAAAGAATTGTCATTTTTCGGTCGCGTTCACTTGGCAAAATTCTTGTGGACATAACAGCAGGAACAGTACAGCCAAAACCAATCAAAAGCGGAACTATGCTTCGGCCGGAAAGACCAATTTTTCTAAGAAGCGTGTCCATTACAAAGGCAACGCGGGCAATGTAGCCAGAATCTTCCAAAAGCGAAAGAAAAAAGAACAAGGTTACGATAATCGGCAAAAACGAAAGTACACTTCCAACGCCGGTAAAGATTCCGTCAATAATCAGCGCGTGCAGCACCCCATTCGTGCCAATCGCCGAAAGTCCCGAATCCACAAGGCCGGTAAGTCCCTCAATCCCTTTTTCTAAAAGCCCTTGAAAAAACGCGCCAATTACGTTGAACGTCAAAAAGAACACAAGTGTCATAATCAAAAGAAAAAAAGGAATGGCCGTGTATTTTCCAGTTAAAAGCGTGTCGATTTTTTGAGAGCGAATGCGCTCCCGGCTTTCTTTTGGTTTACGAACAGTCTGGCTGCAAACATTTTTAATATATGAATAACGCATATCGGCAATGGCGGCGCTTCGGTCAAGGCCACGCTCATTTTCCATTTGCAGCGAAATATGTTCCAAAATTTCTTTTTCGTTTACATCTAAATCAAGCTGATACAAAATGCGTTTGTCGCCTTCCAAAAGTTTACTTGCGGCAAAACGAACCGGAATTCCCGCTTTTACAGCATGGTCTTGAATCAAGTGAATTACAGCGTGAAGCGCTCTGTGAACAGCTCCGCCCGAATCGTTTTCATCACAAAAATCCTGGCGCAAAGGTTTTTCCTGAAAGTGCGCAACGTGAACTGCGTGTTTTATAAGTTCATCAACACCCTGATTTTTAGCTGCCGAAATTGGAATTACCGGAACGCCAAGCAACTCTTCCATTTTATTTACGTCGATTGAGCCGCCATTTCCGGTAACTTCGTCCATCATATTCAGCGCAACAACCATTGGAATATCCATTTCCAAAAGCTGCATTGTTAGATAAAGGTTTCTGTGAATATTTGTTGCATCAACTATATTTATGATTCCGCGTGGTTTTTCGTTTAAAACAAAATTTCGCGAAATAATTTCTTCACTGGAATAAGGCGACATTGAATAAATGCCTGGAAGATCTGTTACAAGTGTATTTTGCTGGCCGCGAATTTCGCCGTCTTTTCGGTCTACTGTAACGCCCGGAAAATTTCCAACATGCTGATTTGAGCCTGTAAGCTGATTAAAAAGCGTTGTTTTTCCAGAGTTTTGATTTCCAACCAGAGCGTAAGTTAAAAGTGTTCCGTCTGGCAGCGGATTTCCATCTCCTTTTGCGTGAAATTTTCCGTCTTCTCCAAGTCCTGGGTGAATGGTTTTATTATGATCGTTTTGGTTTGCTTTTAAAGCCTTTTCGGCTTGAGTTTCCTCATCTTTTGTGACTTCGATTTTTTTTGCATCACAAAGGCGCATTGTAAGTTCGTAGCCGTTTACATCAAATTCAATCGGGTCTCCCATTGGCGCCAATTTGACTTTTGTAACTACAGTTCCAGGAATAACTCCCATATCAAGAAAATGCTGGCGCAACTCACCATTGCCGCCAGTTTTTAAAATGCGTGCAGATTCTCCAATCGCTAAATCTTTTAATGTCATGTATTTTTGCTCTTATAAAAAAAGAATAAATGTTTCTACTATAATAATGAATTTTATGTTATAATCCAAGTCATAATGAATTTGATACAACAGGAAATTGCAAAAGCACTTGTGCAGCTTTCAGAAAAATCTTTGATAACCGAATCTTGTGTTGCAAAAAAAATCAGAGAAAATCTTAAGTTTGAAGGAAAAAACAAAGCGGGGCTTTCTTTTTCAGATATTGAAGAAGCGCTGTTTAATATAGAAGAAAATAACGATTTACATTTTGAACTTCATCTAAATTCTGCAAATGATATTTTGATAAAGCAAAGCCAAAAATCAAAAGCTCTCGAAGGCGATTCCAGAAAACGCCGGCTTGCCAGTGAAAAATCTATGAGCGTTCTTACCAACGGTGATGTTAAAAATGCCACAACTGCAAACGGCCCAAAACCTTACAAAAAACGCACCGAAAAAAAACGCCTGAATATCAACAAAAATTACGACGAATGGGATTAAGCTAAAAATCAAAATCACGTTTGCAAAAGTTTTATAATTCTGGCTTTCGCACAATTCCGGTAAAAAGATTTATATTCAGCTGATTATCCCGAATTACATAAAAAAACGAATGATCGGCATTAAAAACAACAGTTTTATTTGGCGAAAATCCAGCGGACTTTACACCAATCATAGTTACGGCTGCGGCTTTTGTTTCTTTTTCATTTACCTGGATTCTAACTTCGTGCAACGCAGAATCAACAAAAAGGTTTTGATTCTCCAAAAATATTTTTGAAAGATTTGCTTTGCCAAAATCAAACGCATCGCTAATTCCAAGCTTTTTTAGAATTGGTACAAGGTCATATTTTGATTTTAGGTCAAATTTTGGAAGCGAAAGCCGAACTTCTTTTTCTCTGTGATTTGAATAATAATTTTGAAGAAGTTTTGAAGGTTTTATATTTGAAAAATCATATTCCAAAGTTTTGGGAAGAAAAACAATCATAGAATAACGGCTGTTTTTGTAGAAAAGCTCAACGGCCTGAAAATCATCATCTTCAAAATATGGAAAGTTTTTTGTGTTGTGCATCATTTCCACGCTGATTTTTGTTTTTGAATTTTCAAAAAAATCCTGGTCAAAAGTATAATTTTTTTCAAAAGGCGTTTTCCATTTTTGCTCAAAATATAATGTATTCAAAAGTGCAATTTGGGTTTGGCGGTCAAGCGCTTGGGAAAGAAAATTTTCAATCAATTTGTTTGTCTTTTTTGAAATAAAGGAATTTATAGTTTTTCTTGTTTTGGAAGTTTTTGTAAAATCAGTTGGTTTTAGTAAAAAGCCAAAATCTTTTGCAAACTGATTATAAGATTTTTGGAGCAATAGTGTGTTTTTATACCAGATTGAATTTGTCATATTTTGGGTTTCAAGAAAAATCTGTTGAAGTTGATTTTCAAAAGCTTTTGATTCTGTTGTATTTAGCGCGTTTTTTATTTGATTATAAGTTTCGTCTTTTGAGCCTTTTTCAAGCGCATAAAGTAAGCTGTAAATTGAAATTGCCGAATAATTTACATTTTGATTTTGATTGCAAAGCTGTAAAAAAAGTTTGTCGTCAAAATTATTGATAGACTGCGCTGCATTATTTTGTATGTTTTTTGATTCTTCTGAATATAAATTTATGGCCGAAATAAAAATCAAAATTATAAACAAATAGATTTTCTTCAAAATAAACTCCTTTTGTTACATAATATTTATATCATACAGATTATGGTAAATCAAACTTCAGATTGACAAAAACGATATTTTCTTCTATATTGTAATAGTCAGTTTAATAGAATATTAAAAAGACTCGTGAGGCCCACGGGTCTTTTTTGTTGTCAGAAACCGGTTTTATTGGCCGGCGGATTATAAGGATTTATGGAATACACTTCTTACAAAAACATTAAGTATTATGATGAATGTGCAGCTCTTGTTGAAGGAATGGGCTTTAAATTAGTTGAGCTAAAGATTATTCCTTCAAAGACAATCACAAAAATTTCTGCGATGATTGCCTCTGTTGAACCAGACGGTAATATCGGTGTAAATGATTGTGCTAAAGTTCACCGGGTTTTGCTTCCGCGCCTGGAAGCTTTGCTTGGAACTGAAGAAACTACTATGGAACTTACAAGTCCTGGTATTGAGCACAATATTAAAAATGCAGCTGAGTTTGGCGTATTTGCCGGACGCTCTGTTAGAGTTTGGGATAAAACTGTCACAGACTGGGTTTGCGGAAAAATCAAATCTGCAGATGAAAAATCGGTAACTCTGGAAGCTGAGGACGGAAATGAATTCTCGGTTTCTTATGAAAATATTGCGAAAGCAAAATTCAATTATAATTAAGCATTTTATAAAGCGAAACTAAAGCGACGGAGAGACCAAAGCGCAGTTTCGCAAGGAGTTTTAAGATGTCAGAAATGGCAGAAGCAATCCGAGCATTGATTTCGGAAAAAGGTTATTCAGAGGATTCTGTAAAACAGACTATTGAAAGAGCTCTGAAGGCTGCTTATAAACGCACTTATGGTGATGATGAAAACGCAATTGTAAAATTCAATGAAGATATGTCTGATGTTGCAATTTACTCACGCAAGGTTGTTGTAGACGGCGTTTACGACCCTGTAAAAGAAATTGAACTTGAAGATGCAAAAAAACTTGCTGGTGACGAAGTTGAAGAGGGCGACGAAATTGATATTCTCGAAGACCCAAAAACTTTTGATCGTTCAGCTGTTACAGTTGGAAAGCAGACTGCTCATCAAGGTTTGAACGAAACTTACAAAACTTCTTTGATGAACGAATATAAAGAAAAAATCGGCGAAATGATTATTGGTTATCATCAGCGCGAAAAGAACGGAAACATCTTTGTTGATCTTGGAAATGCAGGCCGCATCGAAGGTTTCCTTCCTACAAAATTTCAGTCAAAACTCGAAGTTTATGAAAAGGGCGATAGAATCAAGGCTCTTATTGTTGATGTAAAACCTACAAATACAGGAATTCAGCTTGTTCTTTCAAGAAGTGATACAAAACTTGTAAGTTCAATTCTCGAAAAAGAAGTTCCAGAAATTGCCGACGGAACTGTTGAAATCAACAGAATTGTTCGCGACGCTGGTTACAGAACTAAGATTGCAGTTTCTTCTGCTCGCGAAGAAGTTGACCCGGTTGGAGCTTGTGTTGGTTTGCGCGGTGTTCGTATTCAGAACGTTATCCGCGAGCTTATGAACGAAAAAATCGACGTTCTCAAGTGGGACGCAGATCCAGCTGTATTTATCAAAAATGCACTTTCTCCAGCTCAGGTTGAACGCGTAATCATTACTGATGCTGATAAAAAACAGGCACTTGCAATTGTTGAAGATTCTCAGTTCTCACTTGCAATTGGCCGCCAGGGACAAAACGTTCGTCTTGCTAACCGTTTGTGCGACTGGAACATTGATGTTAAGACAATTGAGCAGGCTGACGATCTTGACTTGTCTTCATTCAATACAGTTCAGAATGCACGCAATCTGTTTAGCGATGAATCAGTTGAAGAAATTTCTAAAATTGCTGAACTCCCTGGAGTTGATACTGAAGTTGCACAGCTTCTTAAAGCTAATGGAATTGAAGAGTTCCAGGACTTTGTTGAAGCTTATGATAACGGAACAATTAATATTGAAGGCGTTTCAAAAGAAGCTCTTGATAAGATTAATGAGCTGATTAATGAAAATGTAGAATTTGTTGATGAAGAGGAATCTGAGTCACCAGTCCAGGAAGCTGCTCCTGTAGAAAAAGTTGAAGAAACTACAAAAGCTGATGAAGAGCCTGAACAGGAAGAAGAATACTTCTGTCCAGAATGTGGTGCAAAGATTACTCTTGATATGACTCATTGCCCTAAGTGCGGGGTTGAATTTGAGTTTGAAGTAGAGGAATAAAGGAAGGTAAAAGATAATAATGGCTGAAGAAAACGAAAAAAAGCCCGGATTTGTAGTGCATAAGAAACAGCAGGACGCTGCTCCTTCAACAGCAACAGAAAAGAAAAAGGTTGTTGTAGTTAAGAAAAAGGCTCCTGCGGCTCCTCAATCAAATGCTCAGGCACAAGGACAGTCAAACCAAGCTCCTCAAAAGCATGTTGTTGTAAAAAAATCAGAAAGTGCTCCTGCTGCAACCCCTGCTTCTGCACCAGCTCGCAAGAATGAAAATAAGCCGGCTGGCAACAATGGTAATGGTAGACCTGAAGGTAATAACAGACCTCGCACATTTGAGCTTAATTCGGCTCGTCCAAATGTAAAGGCTGGAAATCTTTCTGATAGACCTCGACAGAATGGTTATAACCGCGATCGTAATGGTAATGGTCAAGGCGGTTATAATCGCGGTGGTAATGGTCAGGGGGGCTATAACCGCGACAGAAATGGTCAGGGCGGTGGATTTAGTGGCTCACAGGCTCGCCAGAACTATCAGAACCGCGACCGTGATAATAATAACGGTCAGGGCGGACGACAGGGCGGCTATAACCGCGGAAATGGTCAGGGTGGTTTTAATCGCGGCGGCCAGGGCGGAAACGGTGGATTTAACCGTGGTGGACAAGGCGGACAGGGCGGTTTTAGACCTCGCACTGGTGGAATGGGCGGAGCAGCTCCAGTTCCTCCTGTAGATCAGTCACGCCAGCCAGCTAAAAAAGCATTTAAAGGCAAAAAACAGATATATAATCGCAAAGACGAAGAACAGTACGATGATAATCTCTTTGGACAGAAAAAGAAGGTTGAAACTCCAGCTTCTGTAGTTCCAAAGTCAATCGATATTATGGAATCAATTTCGGTTTCTGATCTTGCCCGCAAGATGAACCTTAAGGCAAGCGAAGTAATCGGAAAACTTATGGGAATGGGTATGATGGTAACAATTACCCAGTCTATTGATTCTGATACTGCAACACTTCTTGCCGCAGAATACGGTTGTGAAGTTCATCTTGTAAGCCTTTATGATGAAACTGTAATTGAAAGCGAAAAAGATGACGGTGTTGAATTACTCGCTCGTCCTCCAATTGTTACTGTAATGGGTCACGTAGACCACGGTAAGACAAAAACTTTGGACGCAATTCGCCATGCAAACGTTGCTGCTGGCGAAGCTGGTGGTATTACACAGTCTATCGGTGCTTACTCAGTTACAACTCCTAAGGGAAAAATCACATTCCTCGATACACCAGGTCACGAAGCCTTTACAATGATGCGTGCTCGTGGTGCTCAGGTAACAGATATTGTAGTTCTTGTAGTAGCTGCTGATGACGGTGTAATGCCTCAGACAATGGAAGCTATTGCTCACGCTAAAGATGCTAAGGTTCCAATCATTGTTGCTGTAAACAAGGTTGATAAACCGGAAGCTAACCCAGACCGTGTTAAGACTCAGCTTTCTGAGCAGGGGCTTACTCCAGAAGAATGGGGTGGAGATACTCAGTATGTACATATTTCTGCTCTTAAGAAAGAAGGTATTGATGATCTTCTCGATGCAATTCTTCTTCAGGCTGAAATGCTTGAACTTAAGGCTAATTATGAATGTCGTGCAGAAGGTAAGATTCTTGAGTCTCGTGTAGACCAGGGACGCGGTGTTGTTTCAACAGTTGTTGTACAGCGCGGTACTCTCAAACAGGGAGATCCATTTGTTGCAGGTATTTACTCTGGACGCGTTCGTGCTATGTTTGATGACAGAGGCCGTCGTATTCAGGAAGCAGGTCCTTCAACTCCAGTTGAAGTTCTTGGTATGGAAGAAATGCCAAATGCAGGCGATCCATTCCAGGTAACTGAAAGCGAAAAAGACGCTCGCGCAATTTCTGCAAAGCGCCAGGAACTTAAACGCTTTGAAGCTGCAAAAGCTGTTAAAAAGACAACCCTTGAATCTCTCTTTAGTGATATTAAAGACAGCGAAGTTCGCGAACTTAAGGTTATTATTAAGGCTGATCTTCAGGGGTCTGCAGAAGCTCTTAAGGCTTCTTTGGAAAAACTTTCTACACGCGAAATTCGCCTTTCAGTTATTCACTCAAGTGCGGGTGCAATCAACGAATCTGATGTTACTTTGGCAGCAGCAGATTCAAATGATTCAAATGCAATTATCATTGGTTTCAATGTTCGTCCAACTCCTAAGGCAAAAGCTCTTGCTGAGCAGGAACAGGTTGAAATCAGAAAATACAATATCATCTATAAGTGTGTTGAAGAAATTCAGCAGGCAATGGAAGGTATGCTCCAGCCGGATACAAAAGAAGAAGTTATTGGTCAGGTTGAAGTTCGCAATACATTCAAAGTTCCAAAAATCGGTGTTATTGCCGGTTGTTCGGTTTCAGAAGGTATTGTACGCCGCTCTGCTAGCGTAAACCTTATCCGCGATGGAATTGTTAAGTTTACTGGTAAGATTGCTTCTCTTAAGCGCTTCAAAGATGATGCTAAGGAAGTTAGTGTAGGCTACGAATGTGGTATCGGTTTGGAGAACTGGCAGGATATTCAAGTTGGCGACCGTCTCGAAATCTTTGAGATTATTGAAGTTGCAAAGAAACTTGGTAAAACAATTGCCGAAGAAGAAGCTGAAGCCGCAAAACGTAACGTAACTGCTGGCGGTTCGGAAGGAGCGCAATAATGGGACAGTACCGCATACAAAGGTTAAACGACCAGCTTCGCGATGAAATTTCAAAGCTGATTTTGCGTGGAGATGTAAAAGATCCTCGTGTTTCAACTTTTTTGAGTATCAATCGCGTTGAGGTAACAAGCGACTTAAGTTATGCAAAAGTGTATGTTTCATCTTTTCTGCCTGATAATCAGGTAGGAAAAGGCGTGGACGGTCTTAATGCCGCAGCCGGATTTATTCAGCGTGAAATTGCTAAAAAACTTAGAATCCGGCAGTTTCCAAAGCTTTTGTTCCATGTTGATTCTGGTATGAAAGCCGGATTTAATATGATTCAAAAACTTAATGAACTTGAAAAAGAAGAAAAGTCGCGCGAAAACACTTCTGGTTCTTCTTCAGAAACTTCAGAAGAATAATTTATTTGATGATAAAAAAAAGGACTTCGCAAAGCGAAGTCCTTTTTACTTATGAGCATTTTTTTGTTAATCAAAAAATGCTCAAGCTATAAATGTTGTTACAACATTTTTGATTAAGAATTACTTAATTCCTATTCAATAAATGCTCCGAAAACCCAACCTTCAATACCTTCGTTTACAACTTCGAGAGTATCAGTATCAACCTGAGAAACGTAGTACCAGCTTGCTGTTACGCCGCCAATTTCTTCAGTATCTTCTGTTTTCATAGAAACAAATACTGTTGGCTCTTCAGCTGATTCAAACTTACCGATTACTTCGCCGGCTGTTCCTGGCAAAGAGCGAACGTTTACTTTTGAACCGTCTGTAGTTTTAATATGAGCTGTGTAGCCGTCAATAGAAACAATTGAATCATCAGAGAAAGAACTTACTTTAAGAATCTTTGCAGTTTCAACTCTGATATATTCAGAGATGAGCGGGCTAGTTTTCATAGAACTTGCGTTATTCAAGAATTCTTTTTTAAGATCTTCGCTTTCATTTGCTCTTGCATTTTCAAGAAGAATAACAGCTTTTACGTCTTTATCAGAATTGCTGATATTTTCTGAATTTACATAGCGGATTCTTTTAAGTCCGTCATTAGTATCATAGAATGCAATTTTAACAAATGTTGTATTGAATTCTGCAACAGATTCCTGTGCTACACAAAGAGTTCCAGTTTCCAAAACTGCATTTCTGAAAGAAGAAAGAGTTGGTTTTGAAAACAACAAAGCATCTTTCTGAATTACAGAAACAGAATTACTTGGCTCTGCATCTGATTCCTGAACATAATATGTGTTCTTGTTGTACTTTACTTTGTAGAATTTTACATCTTTGTAAGTTTTGCTTGCAGTTACAAGGTCTTTTACAAAAATCTGAGTAGACTCAAGGTCAAGCTCTGTTCCGGCTTTTACACTTGTTGCCCATTCAACTCCGTTAGTTTCGTTAGCTCTTCTCAAAGGACCGTTGTCGCGCAGCATAATTAATTTTGATGAAGCTGCAAAAGTATTTACTGTGAATAAAAGAATAGCTGTAAATAAAATAAGTGTTTTCTTCATAGTTATATCTCCTTTCTTTAATTACAGTCCAGCTTCTGCAATTTTGTCTGCAACGAATGGTGAAACTGGCAGATTATTCAATGATTCTGAAAGAATAGCTTTTACATCACCATTGATATTCTTTGTGTTCTCAATCTTTTTGAGAGTTTGCAATGCAACTGTGTCAGCTTTGTTAGAAGAAATATTGTCACATTTTACATAAACTTTCTTACCAAATGGTGAAGAACCGCCGCCATAATATGTTACTTCATAGAAATCAATATCAAGGTCAAGATCGTGCTCTTTTGCAGTTTCATTTACAGCAATAATAGTTCCTGGTTCAAACTTTTTTGATGTAGCTTTAGTTCCGTCAGGAGCGCTGTAAGTAATAGACTGAGCTGTGATTACAGCTGGTGTAACAGCTGCGTCATTTGTAATGAAAATGTCGCGTGTCCAGTAGCTTTTGTCATAATAAGAAACATGTACAAAGTTGAAAGTTTCTTCTTTTCCAGAGCTAAGAAGTCTGATTGCTTCTTTCTGTTCAATTGATTTTCCTTTAAGGAAAATGCGAATAACATCTCCAAGCTGAGCTTCGTCAGCATATACCATTTTACCATCTTGATTTTCTACATAAAAAGGTGTTCCGTCATACAATACTACAGATGAAATTGTTTCTGCAGATTTTGCATTATCCTTTTTAGAGTTTTTGGCTGTGCTAGATTTGTCATCGCCACAGCTTACAAAAAGCGAAAGCAGACAAAGAAGCATAATAGATAATTTTGCTTTTCTCATACGTCCTCCATTAAAAAAGCATCAAAAATTAGTTTATTTTAACATTATTAACTGATTTTTTCTATAATATAGGAACCTATTTCTCAAGAATTTCAAATTTTCTTTTAAGTATATTTCCCTTTGAATCTGTAACTGTAAGAATATGATTTCCAGTTTTTGGCGAAACTTGCATTTCGTGAAGCTTTTCTGTAAAACCAAGAAATGTTCCGTCCAAATCCCAATAAACAATCGTGTCCGCCGAACGAACCGCCGCCTGCATAACCATTGCTCCTTGCGAACCGTCAATCTGAATTGGAATAATAATTTTTGCATTATGCTCTGGAAAGACAATCGAAAGATTATCTTTTGAAGCAGCATGATGCCAGCTCACAAAATCAGGAAGTGTCTTATAATCAAGAGCATTGTTTTTGTACCAGTATTCCAGATTAGGCGGAAGCACAAACCGTTTTTCGATTTTTGGCAAAGTTCCGTTATAAATTCCAGCCTGCTCGCCAGTAAGATCTTCTGCTGTTGCACGATATTTGCCGTCTGGTGTAAAAGAAACTTTTGTGCAATAAGGACAAAGTTCCGGCGATACTGCATTTTTTGAACGAAGAACAGTTTTTGTTTCTTCGCAGTCCGGGCCCGCAGCATAGCCCGAATGAGCGCAAACCGTTTGTTCAACCAGTTCATCATACGGAATATCTGGCCATGAAGTTTTTGGCAAAAATGAAAAAATATCAAACATTATTGGAGCCGAAGTTGAAACACTTTTTAAATCCGGATTTCCTTCACCTTTTGCATTTCCAACCCAAACGGCAACTGTGTATTCTTTTGTAACTCCAATTGCCCAAGCGTCGCGGTTTCCGTTTGAAGTTCCAGTTTTCCAGGCAATTCGTTTTGAATTTGCGTATTTTTGCCAGTTTGCTTCATCATCGGGCCTTGTTCCTGTGGAAAGCACATTTACAGTTATCCAGGCACTTCCGGCAGAAATTGGAATATCACAATCTTCAAGGCTTGCTTTGTTCATTAAATCGGCATAAGCGCGGGCTGCTTCCCACATTGTGATTTCTCCGCCGCCCAAAATCAAAGGAAGTCCGTAATATTCTGAATCATGATTAAAAGTTGAAAAACCGCATTTTCTAAGACAATCCAAAAATCTGTTTATTCCAAATTTTCTAAGTTCGCGAATTGCCGGAATATTCAGCGAGCGGGTTAGGGCTTCTGAAGCTGGAACTACACCACTGTATTTTTGAATATTATTGTCTGGCCGGTAATTTCCGATTCTTGTTGGAATATCAATTACAAGCTGATTTGGCAGAAGTTCGCCCGAATCAAGCATTGCAGCGTACAAAAATGGCTTTAAAAGACTTCCGGAACTTCTTTTAGATTGAATCAAATCAACAGCGTAACTGTCTGCGTTGCGCGCAAAGCCGCCAGAATTTCCGCAGTAGGCCAAAACTTCTTTTGTTTTTGTATTAATTACAAGCGCCGCTGCATTGGAAATTCCTCTTTTAGAAAATTCCTGCGACCAATGTTCAATTATGCGCGCTGTATTTTTTTGAAGATGATAATCAATCGTTGTGTAAAATTTTGTCTGCTTTTTTTTGTGAGTTTTTTTCTGATATTCAAGATAGTGCGGCGCGTTACTTGGAAGCGGGTATGGTTTTTGCGGAAGTTTTTCTTCAAGCGAAAGACTGTAAGTTTTTTCATCAAAATATTTTTTTTCATACATTTTCTTTAAAAGAGCATTTCTCTTTTTTAAAAGAATTTCAGAATTTGCGCCGGGATAAACTAAAGAAGGCTGATTCGGAAGAACAGCGAGCGTAGCCGATTCTGCCCAAGTTAATTCAGAAGGAGAACGATTAAAATATCGCCAGGAAGCAGCTTCGAGGCCAACGACATTTCCGCCAAAAGGTGCATTTGCACAATACAATTCGAGAATATGTTTTTTGGAAAATCTCAATTCAAAAATATAAGCCAAAAGTGCTTCTTTTATTTTTTGAGCATAAGTTCGCTTAGGATGATTTTCAAGAAGTCTTATTGTCTGCATTGTAAGTGTTGAACCGCCAGAAACAATTTTCTGCTTTGTCAGATTCAATTTTACAGCACGCGCAATTGAAAATAAATCAATTCCAAAATGATAATAAAAGCGCTTGTCTTCATAAGCGATTACAGCTTTGCGAAATTTTTGCGGAACTTCTCCAGGTGCGAGACGCCATTGTTCATCGCTTGCAACCTGCGCGCCCAAAAGAATTCCGTTTTTGTCGTAGAGCGAATAAGAGTAATTATCTGATTTTTTAATAAGACTTGCAGGCACAAAAAAAACAACGCCGGCTGAAAACAAAACCAGAAGCGAAGCAAGAATGATTCTGTATCTGGTTTTTATTTTCAGCCTGCGCATTTTTTGTTGCCTAAAAACAACAATTTTTTTCATTATTTGAGTTATTTGAGCATTTTAACTTTTGCGCCAGGATATACTGCTCTTATAGCATCATCATACATAGCTTCTGCATAAATTGCAGGAATTGTAAAGTCTCCGCTATAAGCTGCTGTAATCTTGAATTCAAAATCTGCGCGACCATATTTTTCAAGATCAAAATAAGTGTAAATTACATCATCTCTAATATCCTGATAAGTATATGAAGAATTGCTGTAGCTTTCGTTACCAATGCGTTCGTTTGCAAACTCCAGACATGTTCCAACAGGAACTGTAAGAACCATATTTTTGATTTCTGTAGAAGTTGTGCTTATAACATGAACGTTTAGAGTAACTTCTTCGCCAGCTTCAATTCTCTTTAGTCTGTTCATACCGTCAATTTGCAGATTAATGCCTTTGTTTTGTGCAATTTCTGTTCCGGCTACAGACATACCGCTGCAAGTAACAGTTCCGTAAAGAGTGTTGCTTCCAGTATTCTGAATTGTAACCATTTGATTTGGCTGTTTGTAAGAAACTGGAAGGCTTTCGCTTACAGAATTCTTAGTGAATGTATCAGATTTTTCAGTTGCGTCGTTCTTTATAATATAACTTCCGCCTGTTGTCTTCTTTTTTGAGTAATATGGAAGAATTGAGAATAACGACCAAGCTGTTTCCTGAGTGTTCAACCATCTATCAGAAGCGAGCACTTCTGCAATATTTTTAGCAATATTATCAGATTTTGTTGAGAAATTATTATTTGCAAGAGTGCTTACAAACAAGTACATAGCCTGCTCTCTGATTGAAGAAGAAAAACTGTTATCTGAGCGTCTAAAGAAATTGTTGCTTGGAGAGAAATATTTTAGAATATCAGTTGCAGTATCTTTTCTTCCAGCAAGAGAATATGCGCCGGCAAGCAGCAATTTTGAATCATTTGAAAGACTAGTTCTCAAGTAAAGTCTGTTCATTGCACCAATATCAGGTTTTCCGGCAAGTGCAATAACAAACAAGCGGTAAGCCTGAATGCTTTCTGATTCACTTTCATAGCCGCTTGGCTGCCAGTCAGAAGCAGTTGATGTAAGCCAATTCAAAGCCGGCTCATAAACAGCCGAAGGAACTGAATAGCCGTGATTTTTAGCTTCAGTCATAAAGTGAACAGCATAACAAGTTCCCCAAGAATGAGGTGTAGTATTTCCCGGCCAGTATCCCATTGCGCCAACGGCAGTCTGATAAGTAGGGTAGCGGTCAAATACAGAACTTATATTAGATTTGATTTCGTTGATTTTTTCAGGAGAAAGTTTTGCGAAATCTGTCAAATAAAGCTGTGGGAATCCGCCTGATGTGATTTGTTCAATACAACCGTGTGGATACTGAACAAGATAATCAAGACGATTATTAAGGTTGATTTGTGGCAATGTTGACATTTCAACTTTTAAAGAAGCTCCGCCGCGTTCTGTTGGAGTTGCAGTAGAAACTGTAACAGAAGAACCGCCTTTTACAGTAAATGTATTTGAGTAAACAACCGGAATTCCTCGCGATTTTATATCCATTGGAACTGATGATTTTGAAGATGACTTTTCATCTTTTACAACAGTTTCAAAGAGTACATGACCTGCTGATTTTGTTTCGATTGGGAAGTTTACAATAGCATTTCCATTTGCAGCGAGAGTCAACTTTTCTGATCTTGAAAAGTTCATAATTCCGCGTGCAGATAATGTTACAGTAATATTCTTGTCGTAATTATCGCCATTGAATACAGTTACCGGAATCTGAATTTTTTCGTTAGTTCCAAGAGTTCTTGGGAATGCAGGCTGTGCCATTAAAGAAGATTTTACCGGAACTGATTTTTCGGCAGTTCCATAAGCACCTGCGTTACCAGCAACAACAATCGCTCTAACTGCACCAACATAATAAGGCATTTCAAATTCTGTTGTTTTTGATTCTCCAGCCTTAATAGTAAATGGTCCAAAATATCTTACAACAGGTGCAAAACGATTTTCGTTTTTGATAGAGTTGTCTACAATATCTTCAGAACCACCAATAGCAAGAAGTGTTTCAAGTTTTCCGCTGTAAGCATTCATTACATAACGGTAAATATCCCAGTTACGAAGTTCCGAAGCCTCTTTTTTATAGAACTGACTTCTGATTGAAGGCGCGTGATAGTTTGTGAGTCCTAAAAGCCCTTCGTCTACAACAGCAAGAGTGTAAGTCATAGCCCGGTCGTTTGCTTCCGAAACTGTGAAAGAAGCCTTTTTTGTTGGCTCAAAAGATTGTGCACTCTTAATCACAGGCGCAAGTTTTGTTTTTGGATTATCTACCATAACCGGAACTACGCCGTAAAGTCTTATTGGAAGACTGTTTGCAGTCTGCATATGAGGCTGTAAAAGTGTAAGGTGTACATAAATATTAGGAGACATTTCTTCTGTAATTGGCAATTTATAAATATTTGAGCCTTTTACAGTATCAATTCTCTGAGTTTTAATAATCTGGCCGCCTTTTTCAATAGAAATATAAGCGCTAGCCTGTGAGTTTGATGTAAAGGTGATTTCGGCATTTTCACCAGGTTCATAACTAGCTTTGCCAACTCCAAGCGGAAGCATTGCAGCACTTCCAGTTCCGCCTTCCTGAGCGCGTCCTGCCCAGCCTGGCCAGTCAATATAAATGATTTTTGCAGCGCTGTGGCCATAATTTCCGTCGCGAACTTCGAGAAGATAGCGACCCCATTCAGGATATTTTACATTAAACTTAAATGAACCTCTTCCGTTCTTTGTATATACATCACCAGTAGCAATTTTATTATAATATCTCGAAGAAACGTGAGTTGCGCTTGTATAAGCGTCTTTTTCCCACCACCATTTCCAGTCGATTTTATAAAGAGTGTAATTAAGTTTTGCGTCAGTTGCAGGTTTTCCTTCTGGAGTTAAAAGAACAACATCAACTGTGTGATCTGTATCTGTAAGAAGCATATTTCTTGCAGCGTCACCTTTTGGAACTTTGATTCCGACATATCGATCGTAAGGAGAAAAGTCCATAGATGTAGACTGAGTTGAGAATGCTCCCGAAGGTTCATAAATTCTTGAAATAAAATTAGCCTTAAGTTTTCCAGGAAGATTATTTCCTGCATCAAGATAAGTATTGAAATTAGCTTCAGAATTACTGTTTAATTTTCCAGACCAGATTTCTTTACGATTTGAATCAAAATCCGTCTCATAGTTAGTAAATGCGTATTCTGAATAACCATCAAACGTTGTGCTCGCTTGTGTAAAAGCAACAGAAACATCAGCTTCGTAATTTGGAACTTCAGCGCCATGAAGCCATGCACCCTTTAGAGTAAACGCGTTATTATTAGGTTTTAAGTAAGCGTCTTTAGATTCAAGCGAAACAGAAAGTCTGTTTGGAACAATAGTTTCAACACTAAGATATTTTGACCAGGTATTTCCACCAATAGTAACACGACCAGTCCAAAGTCCAGTTGGAGAGTCAGAATCAGTTTTAGCAACAATAGGGTAGAAGTAGTTTTCTGAACGGGTTAAAAGTTGAGTGTCAGTAACACGACCCATTGGATCCAAAAGTTCAAAAGTTACAGGAATATCTTTTGGAAGTGTTTTTGCAAGATCCTGAAGAACAAAAGTTAAAAACAGATTATCGCCAGGTCTCCAAACACCGCGTTCTCCGTAAATAATTCCTTTAAGTCCGCTTCCAGCCTTTTCACCGCCAATTTCAAAATGGCTTGTGCTAAGATTAGTTCCGTCGGAAATTTTCAAATATGAAGTTTGTCTATTCTGATTTGCAGTAACTACAAAAGCATTTTTGATATTTTTGAAAACAGCAACACCGTTTGCATCTGTTTTTCCAGAAGAAATAACAGTTCCAACATAATTTTTGATTTCAACATTTACATTTGGAACAGGTTTTGCAGTTCTAATATCAGCAACAGTAAGATAAAGCGAATCACTTGCATCTTTTTTTGCCATCATTCCCAAATCAGAAACAAGAACGTTTCGTGAAATTACATTTGAAGAATTATAGCGTGGCATATAGAAAGCCGGATGATGCGGATTATTTCTGTTATACCAATATGAACTTGTGTCGATTCTATCTTCCCAATAATCCCAGCTGCTTTTTTCGTTTGGAATTGAATAAGTTTCGATAGTATCAGGCGGCATTTCGAGTTCTGAATATTCATTTGCGCCATAATTGCTGTATTTAATCTGGTCATGGCGGAAAGAAACGCGAATATGATACATTCCTTCAGGATATTTTCTTACAAGTTCAGTAAGTTCAAGTCCGCGTGCAATGTATTTATTCTGCATAGAATTATTCCATGTAAAATTGACTTTCTTTTCCCAAACAGGTTCACCAACGCGGTAAATTCTGCTTGTTTCGTCAATTTCATTATCCTGCAAGAATTGATTTATATTTCTTTCGTAAATCTGATAAACCTGAACAAGTACACCAGTAAGGTTTCTTGTTTCAATTGGAAGAACAGTTCCCTGTGTTGTCGGAAGAATTACGTTATCATTCATAAAACGAACAGCAGGAAGATCCCAGTTGTCAGAAAGAGTTACATTTGACGCTTGAGCAAGGTAGATTCCGTCTGAACTTTTAATTCCTGTATCAAAAGCTACAGTCTGAATATCAGACCAGTTTGAATCGCTGAACAAAGAAAGCGTATTTCCATGCACTGATGCAGAAAAGTTTGATTTTTTCTTTCCATTGAAATCAAGAGTTTGAATAAAAGAAGCAATATCTTGAGCTGAATCCAATGCTTTAGAAAAACTTACAAGAATCATATTCTTTTTTGAAGTATTTATATCAATGATAGAAAAAACAGCCTTTGCTGGAATAGAAATGATTTTTTTACCGGCAAGAAGTTTTTCCTGAGCAGAAGACATTCCAAGCGATTTTCCAGACCATTTGAGTTCAAGCTGCTGAGGTTTTTCATTATTTGCTACGTTAATAGAAAAGTTCCATTTTTCTGGAACATCAGATTGCTTCCAGCTGATTTCTTTGTTACTGAGTTTCATTTTTGCATTTAAAATGCCTTTGATTTCTTTTTCAGAAACCGGAATATCAGTTGTAACAACTCCGGAAACAGTATAAGAAGAAGTATTTTCGTTTAATCTGATTTCATCAAAATCTACAGAATAAGAAGGCTCTTCAACATAAATATTTCTTTCGTAAGCAGATGAACCGTCTTGAAATAATTTTGCAAGATCGGCCTTAAGTTTGATTTTTGAACTTGCTTTGTAAGGTTCATCTGGCGTAAAAGTGGCCATATTTTCCGTATATTCCCAAACACCTTTGATTTTCGGGAAGATTTCTACGGCGTCTCCAATTGGACATTTTGGACTTTCCATAAAACTGATTGAAATAGGTGTAAGTCGTCCAATCATAACTGGAGAAACAAATTCAATGTGTGAATTTTCTGAAGTATTTGCACTTTGATAATTCTGATTTGAATTGCGTGTGCAGCCAACAAATAAAAATACGAATAAAGTTGTAAGATAAAATAGTCTTTTCTTCATAGCACAATAATTATATGTAGTTAATCGATTAATATCTACATAAATAAACTTGAATTTTGAAAATTTTATATAAAATATGAAAATATTAAAAAGCGCAAAAAGCAAAAAAAAAGACACTTCAAAACGAAGTGTCTAAAATGGGCAGTGAGAGGATCGAACTCCCGACATTCTGGGTGTAAACCAGACGCTCGTACCAGCTGAGCTAACTGCCCGTTGAATGATGAGTATTTATAACATTTTAACCGTTTAGTGTCAATAAGTTTGCGGCGGAAAAATTCAAAATATTTATGGCTTGCGTATTATTAAAAACTCTCGCCCCAACTCACAAAAAAAGCCGCTTGCGATAATGACGATTATTCTAAAGTGTGTTAAAATTGTTTCAAATAATTTTGATTTTTGCAGGTGATTTTTTGAAAATTGAAAATCATAAAAAATACATTTTGACTTTCTCTGCTTTTGCTTGTGCTGCGTTTTTTGCTTCTTGCAAAAATGCCGGCGAAACAAAACTTGTTTATACCGAAAGCGACACAATTAAGCAGGCTGTTTTAGAAAAAGAGCAGAATATTACCTGGACACAGGAACTTGAAGGCGAAGTGCTTACAAAAAAAATCACACGCGGTTCAATGCAACTTGGCTCTGATGTTGCGTTTAACAAAGAACTTTTTAAAATTGCTTCAAATCAAAAAAAATCAGTTTATCCTGAATATTTTGATTTTGGCAGCCTTGATACTTCTTTACTTCAGCCAAAAATCAAAGAAAAAATAAATCAGTTTTGTAAAAAGCTTTCTTCTGTAACTTCTGACGCTTCTTCGTATTTTAATAAGAAATACATATTTAATTTCGTTTTCTTTCAAAATGATTTAAAAGAAGGCTGGAAAACAAATTTTAATCAGGATTTTCCAAAAAGCAGCGAAGAATCAACTGTTCAACTTTTTGAAAAATGGATTTTTGGCGAGCCGTTTATTGGAGATTTGATTATTCAGCTTCCTGTGCGTTTTTACACAAACTGTGGTATTATAGATGTAACAATCTTTTTGAATAGCGGCGGAAACAATGATATTTACCAGATTACTATAGACAGGTGGAAAAAAGTATGATGGAAAAAGAAAAACTTACGGGAATTGAAAGGGAACTGGTTCTTCAATATTTAATAGACGGAAATGTCCCCGTTACGCTTACTCCAATCGAAGAGCCCATTTCTTCTAATTCTGATGATACTGAAACTGAAATCAAAGCGCTTACCACACAAATCTTTCCTGTTGCCATAAAAGGCGAAAATATCAAAGTCAAAAAAAACGGTACAATTCTTCTTGAAAATCCTGTTCAATCTGTTGCAAATTTTGCAAATAAAACTGTAAAAGTTGAATTTTATTTTAACAGAGTAGGGCTTTATTTTATTTCTGAAGTTCAGGAAACAAAAAAAGGCCTTTCAATTCAAATTCCAGATCAGATTGAGCGCATTGCCGATTTTGAAGAAGATGCAGATTATGATTTTTCTTCTGTTATTTATTTTGATTGCAAATCGCGCCGCGATTTAAACTTAAAGTGCGTTCCTTTTGAAGGCGTTGAACTTTTTGTTCGCCCGGTTTGGAAAAATATTGCTCTCGAATATCAAAAACTTGCCAAAAAACTTTTAGAAGATTTTGTTGAGCAGGCAAAGCAGGAAAAAAATGCCGGAAATGGAATTCAGTTGATTCCGGTTTGCAAATATCTTGCCGAACCGCATAATTTTAAGCTCGAAGCAATGGAAAACAGAGTAAAACCATTTTCAATTTTGTTTGTAGATCACGAACGGCTTGTTGTTGGAATGGAAACTCAAGCCTGCACTTTTTTTGTAAACGATGAATATGGAATAAAGCTGTCTTTTTCGATAAAACGCGGCCCAATTCTTTCGCGCGATATTTTTGTTACAAGTTCGGTAAATAAAATTTATCGCAGCGCAGACGGGCTTCATTCCTGCGTAGATTTTAAATATACAACTATGCAGGAAGAAGATTTACGCTTTCTTTTTGAAAAAGCAACCAGCACGCTGCTTAGCTAAGATTTCTTTTGAGATGATTTTTCTTGCAATTGCGTGCGCGGATCGTTTCCCAAAATTATAGCAACGCTTTTAAGATAATCAATATTTTCGCAAACAATTTTCACAATTACAGTAAGCGGAACTGCAATGAGCATTCCGGTAAAGCCCCAAATATAGCCCCAGCCAGAAAGACTAATCAAAATTACAACCGGAGAAAGCCCAAGATTTTTTCCTTCGATTCTAGGCTCAATAATGTTTCCAAGAATCATATTTACGCTGGTCATAAAAATCAAAATAAAAAGCGGTTTTCCCCAGCCCGGATAAAATTGAACTATTGAAAAAATAAAAGCAAAGCCAACAGAAATTATCGAACCAAAAATTGGAATAAAATTCATTATGAAAGAAAGAAAGCCCCAAACAATTGGAAAATCCAGCCCGATTATCCAGGCGCATGTAAAACACAAAATTCCAGTTGCGAGCGAAACGTAAAATTTTATTGAAATATAGCGCGTTGTTTGTTTTACAATTTGATTTGAAATTCGTGCGATTCTTGCGCGATTATTTTTAAAAGCATAATGCATTTTTCGTTTTGTAAGGCGCATTTCAATCATTATAAAAATAGTCAAAATTGCAATCAAAAACAAAGATTTACTAAAGGCAAAAACTCCGGAAGAAAAACTCAGCGCAAATTTTTGAATATATTCACGCACTTTTAGCGAATTCCATAGATTTTGAAAAAGGCTTTTTGTGCTGTCAATTTCAATTCCAAGACTTTGCGCAATAAGATTGTAAATCGACATAAATCGGCTTTCGTATTTTGGATATTCTGCAATGATTCCAGAAATGCTCGAAAGTAAAAGAGACGCAATTCCAAAAAAAACTGCAAAAAACAAAACAATTATGATTAATGAAGAAATAACCCAAGGAATGCCGGTTTTTAAGTTCAGTTTTTTTATAATTGGAAGAAATACGAAAGAAAGCATAAACGAAAGTATTACCGGAATTATAACCGTTGACATCGTTTTGCACAGAAAACCAGTTAATACAACTGCAAAAAAAAGTACAATATAAAAAATTCTTTTTGTGAAATTATTCTGATTTTCTGTGTTTTCCATATTTACTCCTTTCTGAAAAATAAATGCCCGCGCTAAGTCGGGCAAATATATTATTTTTTAGGTAAGATTTTGTCAAATCCGCAGTAAGGAACAAGAACCGGTGGAATTGTAACTGAGCCGTCTGCATTCTGATAATTTTCAAGAATTGCAAGCATTGCGCGGCCAACAGCAATTGCAGTTCCGTTCAAAGTGTGAACGTACTTGTTCTTTCCGTCGTCGTCTTTGAACTTAATGTTCAAGCGGCGAGCCTGGTAATCTGTACAGTTTGAAGTTGATGTAACTTCGCCGTATTCGCCACCGTTGCGGCCAGGCATCCATGCTTCCAAGTCCCACTTGCGGTAAGCTGGAGCACCAAGGTCTCCGGTACAAGTATCTACAACGTGGAATGGAAGTCCAAGTCCTTCAAAAATTTCTTCTTCAATCTGGCGGAGCTTTTCGTGGATTTCGTCGCTCTGCTCTGGAGTAGCGTAAGCAAACATTTCTACTTTATCAAACTGATGAACGCGGTAAAGGCCTTTTGAGAATTGACCTGCAGCACCTGCTTCGCGGCGGAAACAATGAGAAAGTCCACCGTAGAAACGTGGAAGGCTTGCCTTATCAAGAATTTCGTCCTGATGATAACCACCAAGAGTGATTTCTGCTGTAGCTACAAGACAAGTTCCTTCTTCTTCAATTGAGTAAACGTTAGATTCGTTTCCGCGTGGATTAAAACCGATTCCCTTAAGAACTTCTTCCTTTGCAACATCAGGTGTAATGAACATCTGAAAGTTGTGTTTGCGAAGTGTGTTCAAAGCATACATAATCAAAGCCTGTTCCAAGAAAACGGCTTCGTTTTTAAGATAGTAGAACTTTGGACCAGAAACTTTTGTTCCGCGGTCAAAGTCGATTATGTCCAAAGATTCACCAAGCTGAACATGATCTTTTGGCTCAAAATCAAACTTGCGTGGAGTTCCAACCTTTTTAACTTCAAGATTTTCTGTGTCGAGTTTTCCAACTGGCGCTTTAGGGTGAACCATATTTGGAATCTGGCGCGCAGCTTCTTCAAGGGCAGTTTCAGTTTCTTTTGTTTCAGCTTCAACAGCAGAAATTTCGTCTTTAATTGCCTTTCCTGCTGCAATAAGTTCCTGGCGCTTGTCGTTATCAAGTTTCTGCTTCATTGCCTGAGCGTTTTCGTTGCGCTTCTGCTGAAGTCCCTGAAGTTTTGTTACAAGGGCAGTTCTCTTATCAAAAAGTTCAACAACCTTGTCTGCATCGGCAGTCATATTGCGGTTAATGATGTTCTGTTTTACCGCATCAAGATTGTCTTTAATGAATTTGTAGTCCAACATATATTTGTTCCTCTTATACTTTATACGTCATTTTGAACTTGTTTCAGAATCTTTTTTATAGACCCTGAAACAACTTCAGGGTGACAGTTTATTTTAGTTAGTTAATTCGTATTTTACAGTAACATTTGAAGTAATTGTAACATTACCTTCAATGATTGGAGTTTGTGTTCCGCCAGTTGAGTTTGAGCGGAATACCATAGGATTTCCGCGTCCAGAACTTGTGTAATCTTCACGGATTTCCAAAACGCCTTTAACTTTGCAGCCACTTGCTCCAGCAAGAAGAGAAGCTGCATCTTGTGCATTTTTAATAGCCAAAGTTCGTGCTTCTCTAAGAGCAGTTGATTTATCAGAAACAATGCATTCAAAAGAAGTAACACCGTTTGCGCCAATTCCGTTTCTTACAGCTGCATCAATAACTTTTCCAGTTAATTCTGTATTACGGATTATAACTGAAATTGTGTTGCAAATTGTATATTCTCCGGCATAAGAGTGCGAATTATCCTGTGTAATAGAATAATCATAAGTTGAAATATCTTCTTCTGCAATTCCTGCTTCTTTAATAGCATTTATAGTATTTGTTGTATTAATTGCGTTGCGTTCAACAACCTGCGGACAAACCCAGCCTGTATTTTTTACTAAAAATTTAATAGAAATAATATCCGGCTTTACAGAAATACTTCCTGAGCCCGAAACTGTAATTGAGCGGGCAGAAGAATCTTCTTTTGCTGTACGACCTAAAACACAAGATGAAAAAAGGGCTGTGCCCAATCCGATAACAAGAATAGATTTTACTAAGTTTTTCATAATAATCTATCTAACCTCCAAATAGAATCTTCTTAAATATATAATACGCTTATTTGCGTTATCCCAAAATTTGCTGGAAGGATAATTTTTTGTAAGCGTTGTATATGCCTGCATTGAGCTTTTTATGTCCTGAACTTCTGATTTTGCTTCAAGAATCTGGCCTTTTAAATAAAGCGCATAATCTGCATTATCAGATGAAAAATCAATATATTGATTTATTTTTTTTAGCGCAGCCGGATATTCTTTTTCATTATACAAAAGTTCAGCTTCTTTTAAAAGTGTTGCATCACCAGAAGTTTTTACAACCGAAGTTGTTTGTTCGGCCGAAGTTTGCTCAGCCTTTTCATTTTGAGCAGCCGATTTTTTTTGATTTGTATTTGCTGTTGAATTAGTTTTTATAACTTTTTGCGCATTTTGATTTTGATTTTGTGAATTAGTTTGCGCAGCATTTTGTGCGTTATTTTGATTTACAGATTTTTCTTCTGATTTTTCGTTCTCATTTTCCGAATTTTCAGAATCAGAAGTTTCCAAATCATTTTGTTTTGGAGATTCTTTTTTCTGAACTGGAATTTTATATTCAGGTGCTTTTACATGAGTTTTGTTCGAGCCATTTTCTGCAAGAATAATAACTTCGATATAATCATCAAGATATTTGCCCGAAAGTGCATCATTTTTGTAGAAATGAATGATTTTTTTGCCGCTTGCGCGAGCCTGAAGTGTAAACTGAGTATCAGCTGTTCCAAGCTTTCGGCCAAAATATGCAAGGTCTTTTGAGTTGTCTGTAAGGCCCATATAAATCCAGCCGGTTCCCGGATAAGTAATGTCAACATATTCAAATTTTTTGAGAGTAACAGAGCGCGAAGGTGTAATTACTTTTTGGCTAGAAGTTTTTGCATTATTTTCTTCGTCGTTAATTTCTGTGATGTCAATTCCGCCGGAAACTTCAATTACATCATTGCTGTTGTTTTCTTCTATAATAATATCGTTTGCGGTAATATCCGGGTCTAAAGAATTATCTGCTTTTGGCTCGGTTTCTTCATTTTGATTTTCTGATTCGCCGTTTTGCAGCAAATCCTGGCTTTCGAGGTTTTCAGAATTTTGCGCAGTTTGTTCAGTCTGATTTTCTGTTTCGTTTTCATCAGAAATTAAAAGTTCCTCAGAAGCGGCAGTTTCATTTTCCAAAGTTTCTGCGATATTTGCTTCTGATTTTTCTTTTGGAAAATCTTCTGGTTCAACAGTAATAATTTCCGGCTCGTCAATTAAATCTGGAAGCGGAAAATCTTTAGAAGTGAGAACTTCAATTTCATCTTCGTTTGAAGTGCTGTTTTGCTCTTTGTTTGAGTTTTTATCCGAAGTTTGCTCTTGAGTTTTTGAATCAGCTTTTACAACGGTTTTGCTTTCAGTTTGTTCAGCATTCTGATTTTCTTGATTTTCAGAATTATTCTGCTGTTCGTTTTGAGAAGTTTGCGTTGCTGGAGTTTGTGTCTTTTGTTCTTCATTTGAAGAAAGGTCAGAATTTGAGGCACAGGAGAAAAAACAAATAGAAATGGCACAAAATGATGCTATAAAAGATTTTTTCATGGAGCGGCTCCTGTAATTTCATTTATTAAATTATCGTTTGCTTTAGAAAGCGAGTCTATTTCGTTTTGAATTGGAACGGTGAACCATTCTTTTGCGTCTTCGTTAGACCATTTGTCTTTTGTAGTTCGCGAAGGAGTGTAATCTTTTGGAAGTTCCGGGCCGTTTGGAATTATAAGCGGCTCAGTAAGTTCCAAAACAGTTCCTGGAATTTCTGAAGGTTCTTTTTTTCTTCCTGCAACTATAATCATAAGAATAATGCACAAAAAAAGCATTGCAACAAGGGCTGCGATTATCAAAGAAAGTTTTTTGTTTTCTTCGTAAAAATCGCGAACCTTTTGAACTAGCGGAGAAACTTTTTCTTTTGTGTTTTCGATTATAGTCGTAAAATCCATAAAAACCTACACACGTTTTGGCGGTCTTGGAGGAAGAACTACGCCTTCTTCTGCCGGAACATCTTCGTCTTCAAAATCGCTGCTGCTTTTATCAACTACAGCGCCGCGTTTAATATCTTCATCAAGACGAAGCGCAATAATCTTACTTACACCAGATTCTTCCATTGTAATTCCAAGCATTGTAGAAGCGCCCATTACAGTTTTTTTGTTATGAGTGATTACAATGTACTGGCTCACACTTGCAAAACTTTCAAGCGCAGTTACAAAAGAAGAAACGTTTTTGTCGTCGAGTGCGGCGTCAATTTCGTCCAAAAGACAGAATGGGCTAGGGCGAACCTGATAGGTTGCAAACAGGAGCGCAACCGCAGTCATTGTTTTTTCACCACCAGAAAGAAGTGCAATATTTTCAAGTTTCTTTCCAGGCGGCTGAGCGTAAATGTCGATTCCTGAAGTTAAAATATTTGCCGGATCTGCAAGTTTGAGCTCGGCGCGGCCACCATTAAACAGGCGGCGGAACATATTGTGGAAGTTCTTTTTAATCTGATTATAAGTTTCAAGGAACATTTCCGCAGATTTAGATTTAATTTCTTCACTAACGCGCACAAGATTTTCCAAAGATTTTTGAGTGTCTTCGTAGTTTGTGCGCTGGCGTTCGTAGCGTTCTTTTACTTCGTTGAATTCTTCAGGCGCCATAAGGTTTACGCTGCCCAAAGAAGAAAATTCTTTTTTAGCTTCAGAAAGTTTTTCGCGAAGCTCTGCTGCTGGCGTTGTAATTTTGTACATACGCTCTTCAAATTCCATAAGGTCGCGAGAATACTGTTCCTGAAAGTTCTGTTTTACGTTACGAATATCGTTGTCGGCAGAGTTTAGAGAAAGCGAAAGGCGTTCATACTGTTCCTGATATTTATTCTGCTCTTCGCGTTTTTTGTCCAAAGTGTCGCTTTTTCCAGAAACGCTTTTGTTTGCCTTTGCGATTTCTTCGTCGAGTTTGTTCATTTCGTCGGCAAGTTTTTTACCGCGATATTCAATTTCAGCAAGTTCATCTTGATATTGATTTATCTGCTCGTTGATTTCTTCGGCGCGCTTTGTTTCAGCATAAAGTTCATCTTGAGATTCGCGAAGTTGAGCCTGCTCACTTGTAAGCTGGCGGTTAAGCGTATTAATCTGATTTTGGCTTGCAGTAATTTGTTCCTGCATTTGAATTTCGTTGAGCTTGAGTTTTTGAAGCGTTTCACGGTATTCATTGATTTTTGCAGTAAGCTCGCTGTTTTTAGAATGCAGTTCTTTAATCTGATTATTAATATCATCAACTTTTTTGCGGTTTTGGTTGATTTTTTCGTCAATACCGCGTTTTTTAGTCATGATACCTTCAGGAGAAAGAAATTCTGTAATAAAGGCCGGCGAAGCATCCTGATATTTTTTGAGTGAAGATTCGAGCGTTGACATAAGGCGGCCGGCATCTTCAAAAGCCTGCATTGCCTCTTTTGCAGTTTTTTCAGCTTCGTCTGCGCTGAGTTTTCTTGCTGCAAAATCTGAGAAAATATTTTTGCGGCCATCAAGAAAGATTTTTAGTTTTGCACAACTTTGTTCAAGTTCTTCTTTTGCAAGGCGAAGCGCACCTTCACTAAAGCCTGCGTCTTTGAGTTTTGAATCAAGAACAGAAACAATGTCTTCTGTAATTGAAGCAAGTTCTTTTTGGAGAGCTGCGCGTTCTTCTTCGAGTGTGCCAATCTGACTTCTAAGAGTGTCGGCTTTTCGGTCGTTATCTGTAATCTGGCTGCTTGAAGTTTCAATATTTTTCTGGAATGAATCAATATTGTTTTTAATATCAGAAAGCTGCTTATTTTTTAAGTGAAGGGCTGCGTTGTTTTCGTCAATTTCTTCTTGAACAGTATCGATTCGTTCCTGAATTGCAGAACAGCGGCCTTCAAGGCTGTTGAGCTTTTCTTTCATAATTAAAGCCTGCTGATTCTGCTGCTTAATCAGTTCGAGCTTGCCGTTTTTTTCCTGGCCAATTGCAAGAAGACTTGCCTGTTTAGCATAAAGTTCATCTTGCATAGCTTTAACTTTGTCCATGTTTTCAGAAATTGTATTATTGATTTCTTCGATTTCCTGGCGAACTTTGTCGCGTTTTTCCTGAACTTTTTTGAGTTCTTCTTCGTGGCGCGCCTTATCTGTTACAAAGTTTTTCAGGCGGAGCAAAGTAAGGTCGAGCTCGTAATTATAAATTTCTTCTTTGAATTTGCGATATTTGATTGTTTTTTCAGATTGAACTTTGAGTGTGTCGTACTGGCGTTTAATTTCGCCCATTGCAATTTCAATCTGAACCATATTCTGACGTGTTCTTTCAAGTTCGCGCTCGGCTTCGGCACATTCTGCTTTTGAGCGGCTGATTCCGGCTGCTTCTTCAAAAAGATAGCGGCGGTCTTCTGGTTTGCTCGAAAGAATCTGGTCGATTTTTCCCTGTTCCATAACAGAATAGGCTGCTTTACCAACACCAGTGTCCATAAAAAGCCGGCGGATTTCTGTTGGGCCGGCTGGTCTTTTATTAATAAAATATTCAGCGTCTCCAGAACGGTAAAGACGGCGTGTAATTGCAATTTCTTCTTCATCAAGAGGTAAAAGCCCCTTGTCATTTGCGATTGTAAGAGTTACTTCGGCAGTATTCAAAGCGGCTCTGCGTTCAGTTCCGTTAAAAATAACGTCTTCCATTTTTTCTGCACGAAGATTTTTTGAATTTCGTTCAGCAAGAACCCATTTAATTGCATCAACAACGTTACTTTTTCCGCAGCCGTTTGGTCCCAAAAGCGCGGTGATTCCGTCCGCAAAGTCTATATGAGTTTTGTCAGCAAAAGATTTAAATCCGTATATATCAAGACTTTTTAAAAACACAAGTCACTCCTGAGAGAGACCACCAGGCAGGCGGACTCTTGATAGCTAGGAAAACGAGAAAAATTGCGCTAACAATTTTTAACTTTGTCTCCTAAGTATATCAGTTAATTATAACGAATTTCTGATTTCCTTTAAAGTAGTATTGATAAAGTCTTTTTTACCGTTTCTTCCCAGTTAAATTCGTTGGCCCACATAATACTGTCAGTAATCATATTTTCGCGGAGTTCTGAATCTTCTACAATTTTTTGAAGGCTGGTTGCTATATTGTCAATATCATCTGAATCAAAATAAAGAGGCGCGGTTCCGCCAATTTCTTTGAGAGCGGCTTTTTCTGAACACAAAACAGGAATTCCACAGGCCATTGCTTCAAGAATCGGAAGACCAACACCTTCATTTACAGAAGGGAAAACGCACGCTTCTGCTCCGGCGTAAAGACGTGCAAAATTTTCGTGCGGAAAAAATCCTGTTAAAAAAATATCGCTTGCGTAAGGAGAATCAAAAGCTGCTTTATGAATCGCCTCTGCGTAAGGGCCGTCGTTTCCGGCAAGCACTAAACGGTGTGGAAATCCGGTATTTTTCTTAAAAAGTTCAAAAGCGTGAATCAGTTCAATGTGTTTTTTTTCTGGAGAAGAAAGACTCGAACCGTAAATAAAATAAGGGCGCTTTATTGCAAAAGGTTTTACGTCTACAATTTCGCCTTCAAAAAGGTCTGCCATTGGAAAAAACAATTTGTGGTCAATTCCGTTATGAATTACGCTGATTTTTTCTTCGGCAATTCCAAGTTTTACAAGATCATCTTTTATAAAACGGCTTGCAGCAATAATTTTATGTGCGTTGTGAATGCCTTTTTTGAGCTGTCGTTTTTCTTTGCAGCTTTTGTCGGCCATTTCGCTGGACATAATACTGTTTATAATTGCAATTGCTTTGTGATGACAAAAATGACTTGGAAGCATTTTGCTTGCAGAAGGGTAAAGTACAATGTCGTAACCGTGTTTTTTTATAAATCGGTTTGCGTAATATTTGTACCAGCGGCGTAGCGCTTTTGGAGTTTCAAGAAGTTTAATTGCTGAATATGGAATGTCTGTGCCGGAAGTGTAAGTGTAACGGTCTTCTTCGGTGCCAAAAAGCTCGATTTCGTATTGTGAGCCACTTGGCAGGTTAGATATAAAGTAATAAATGTATGAGCCGAATCCTGATTTTCCGTGATCACCACCAAGAGTATCTATTGCAATTTTAATTTTCTTGTCCATACAAAATTATTCCTCAAAATCAGCTGGTTCTGGGCTAACAACTTTTCCGTTGCGAAGTTCTTTTGGATACACTATGATTCCAAGTTTTTTTTCAAGTTGAGCGTAGTGGCGCATTTCCCATTCATCGCCAATTACAACATTTATACCTGTTTTTCCAGCTCTGGCAGTTCGGCCGCTTCGGTGAATAAAAAAATCATCATCTTGCGGTAAATCCATTTGGATTATATGTGAGATTTCTGGAATATCAAGGCCGCGAGCCGCAAGGTCGCTTGTAATTAAGATTTTTTCTTTGCCGCTTCGGAAACGGTCGATTGCAGCTTTTCGCTTTTGTTTATCTGTTTTTGCGTGAAGTGCTGCGCATTCAACTTTTTTGTAAGTGAGTTTATTGTAGATATTTTCAACCTGATCTGCGCGCGAAGTAAAAATCAAAGCCTTTGTTGGATTTTCTGCAGCAAGAAATTTGCGCAAAGTATCGATTTTGTTGCGGGTTTCTGCATAGATTGCCCAATGAGTTATGCGTTTTTTTAGAACATCTTCGGGCGGCAAAACTACATTTTTAGCATCGGCAAAAAAGATTTTTGTCTGTTTGCTAAGAGTTGCTGTGCAGGCAATAATTTGAGTTCCAGCGGGTAAAAGATTTCTGAATGCTGAAGTGTCAGAAATTGATTCTTTTTTTACAAGGCGGTCTGTTTCGTCAAAAACTGCCGCAAAAAGGCCTTCAATTTTGAGCTTTTTTAGATTTATGAGTTCTACGAGGCGCGCCGCTGTTCCAACTATTATTTCGGGCTTTTCTTTTAAGGTTTCAATCTGGCGTTTAAGTGGCGCGCCTCCAATCAAAAGTGCACTCTTATGTGTTGTTATAGATTTACAGGCGCTGTTGATTTGAGAAGCGAGTTCAAAGGTTGGAGCAACAATTATAATTCTAACACGCTGATGGTCTTGAATTGTTTCAAGTTTATTCAAAAGCGGTAAGAGATACGCAAAAGTTTTTCCGGTTCCAGTTTCGGATTCAAAAAGAACATTTTCGCCGGCAATAATGCGCGGAATTACCTCGTTCTGCACAGCAGTAGGCGAGGTAATTGCCAGCTTTGAAAGAGCATTTTGTAAATTTTCAGAAAGTGCATCAAATGCGTTCATATCAGTTTGTTTATGAAGCGTCTGGAAGTGCTTGCACCAGTTTAGAAATATCTGCTTTTTTGCCTTTTACAAGGTCTTTTGTAACTGTAAACTGCTTTTTTCCTTTAATGTCTGGAATTTCAAACATTACGTCCATAAGCATTTTTTCTACAATTGTGCGAAGGCCGCGCGCTCCTGTTTTCTGGCGAATTGCTTCGTCTGCGATTTCTTCGATTGCGTCTTTTTCAAAAATAAGTTCAACATCATCAATATTAAATGATGCTTTAAACTGCTTTGTAATTGCGTTTTTAGGTTCTGTTAAAACGCTTACAAGGTCTGTTCGTGTAAGTTCTTTGAGAGCGCATGTAATTGGCATACGACCAATAAGTTCTGGAATAAGACCAAATTTTACAAGGTCATCTGGAGTAACCTGATTTAAAAGATTCATACGGTCAACTTCAGTCATCTGGCCAACTTTTGAGCCAAAGCCCATTGAGTGAGCTGCAACGCGCTGTTCGATGATTTTGTCGAGTCCAACAAAAGCTCCGCCAAGAATAAACAAAATGTTTGTTGTATCAATCTGAAGCATTTCCTGGTTAGGATGTTTTCTTCCACCCTGAGGAGGAACGCTTGCTACTGTACCTTCAATAATCTTCAAAAGTGCTTGTTGAACACCTTCGCCGCTTACATCACGTGTAATAGAAGTGTTTTCGCTTTTGCGTGCAATTTTATCAATTTCATCAATAAAAATGATTCCTCGTTCTGCAGCTTCAATATTTCCGTCTGCAGCGTTAATCAATTTAAGAAGAACGTTTTCTACATCTTCACCAACGTAGCCGGCTTCTGTAAGAGTTGTGGCGTCTGCAATTGCAAATGGAACTTTAAGACGCTGTGCCAAAGTTCTTGCAAGAAGGGTTTTTCCGCTTCCTGTTGGTCCAATAAGAAGTACATTTGATTTTTCGATTTTTACAGCATCTTCTGCGGCCTGTGCGCTTGCAGAAACGGACATTCGTTTATAATGGTTGTAAACTGCAACAGAAAGTGTCTTTTTTGCTTCTTCCTGGCCAACAACATAATTATCAAGATATTCCTTAAATTCGCGTGGAGTTGGAACATCTTTAAGTTCAATCGGAGTAACGTCAGCTTCCTGCTGCTCTAAAATTCCCTGACAAATTGCGACACATTTATCGCAAATGAATGTATTTCCGCTTGGTCCGGTAATAAGTTTTCTGTCTTTTCCGGCTGTGCTGCCGCAGAAAAAGCAGAATGCATCATTATTTGTTCCGAATCTTTTCATAAAATTAATCTCCAAAATTATTTGCGTGAAGGCATTACGTTATCAATAATTCCGTAATCCAATGCTTCTTGAGCGCTCATAAAAAAGTCGCGTTCAATGTCTTCGGCAATTTTTTCTATTTTTTTGCCTGTGTCATTTGCAAGATATTCAATAGAAAGTTTTTTAAGTCTGATGATTTCTTTTGCAAGAATGCTGATGTCGCTTTCCTGACCTTCAACTCCGCCGCGTGGCTGGTGAATCATAACCCGGCTCGAAGGAAGTGCATAGCGCTTGCCTTTTGTTCCGCCTGCAAGAAGAATTGCTGCCATACTTGCAGCCTGTCCCATACAGATAGTCTGAATATCGCATTTTACATATTTCATTGTGTCGTAGATTGCAAGACCTGCTGTAACAGAGCCACCAGGAGAATTTATGTAAATGCTGATATCTTTTTCAGGGTTTTCTGATTCAAGAAAGAGAATTTGTGCAATTATATTATCAGCCACCTGGTCATTGATTTCGCCATCTAAGAATACAATTCTATCTTTTAAAAGTCTTGAAAAAATATCGTATGATCTTTCTCCGTTTCCAGTTTTTTCAATTACATATAAAGGTGTGTATGTGTCTGTAACTTCGTTCATTAAAATCCCCTTTTAGTACAACTAATGTATCATATTAAATATACTGTATTTTTTGATAATAGGGTAGTAGAAATAAATAAATTTATCACAGAGCTAAGGAGTTCACAGGTAAAAGAATAAAAAAAATACTCTGTGGCCTTTGTGCACTCTGTGAGGAACAAAAAAAACGGTGGCTTACTTTTTAGAAAACCACCGTTTTTGAATTAATCTAAATTAGCTCTGCTTTTTATGCCTGTGCTTCAAAAAGTTCCTTGAAAGAAAGTTTGTCACCTTTAGAAACTTTTACTTCCTTATAGATTTCATCATAAAGTTTGTTTTCTTTAGTGTCATCAATAAGATATTCTTTAGCACGAGGATCTTCGTAGTGCTTTTTAACTTCTTCTACAGTCATTCCGCCTTCTTCGGCAATCTTAGCATACTGTGCTTCGATTTCTTCTGGAGTTACGCTGATGTTGCGTTCGCGAATAAGAGCGTCTACGATAATGCGAGATTTAAGCATTTTTTCGCTGTCGCCAGTCCACTGCTCAAGCATAGCTTCTTTTGTCTGTCCAGAAGCTGCAATCATTTTGTCGAGCTGTTCTGGAGTTGTCTGGAACTGCTGTGCCATCATTCTCCAGCGGCCGTCAAGTTCTGCCTGAAGCATAGAAGCTGGAATATCAAACTGGTTCTTTTCTACAAGCTGCTCGAGAAGAGAGTTGTTCTTCATTTCTTTTACGCGGCGGCTTGCTGCAAGTTCCATATTCTTTTTGATGTCTGCTTTCATATCTGCAAGGGTCTTGTATTTTTCGTTGCAATCCTGAGCAAAATCATCATCGAGAGCTGGAAGATCGCGGAGTTTTACAGCTTTAATTGTTACGCTGATTTTCTTTGTTTTTCCAGCGAGTTCTGGATCTGCGTCATCTTTCTTGTATTTCTTTGTGATTTCTTTAGTTTCGTCTTTTTTCATTCCGATGATTTCATCATCAATTTTGTAGATATTTTCACCAGAACCAACTGTGAATACAAAACCTTCGCGTTTTGAATCAGCAATTACTTTGCCTTCATCGTCAAGTTCGCAGTAATCAATAGTAACAATGTCATCTTTTGCAACAACAGCATCTTTTTTATCGATTACCATTGCGTTGCGTTCCTGCATTGATTTAAGTTCTGCAGAAAGATCATCATCAGAAACTGTTACCTGAGGTTCTTTTACATTTACACCTGTAAAATCTTTTACAGATACTTTTGGGAATACATCGTAATGTACTGTGTATGTAAGATCCTTTGTGATGTCGAGTTCTGGAGCTTTGTCCATAACTGGCTGTGAATATGGAAGAGGGCGATTGTCTTTTTCTTCCTTAAAGATTTCATCGAATGAGTTGTCGATAAGTGTTCCGATTGTATCAGCTTTGATAGAGTCACCGTATTTGCGTTCCAAAACATTTGCTGGTACATGACCCTTGCGGAAGCCTGGAATCTGAGCGTGTTTTACATAATTTGAAAGTGTTGATTTGTAAGCTTCTTCAACTTCTTTTTTAGCGATTGTTACAGTAAGTTCTACTGCTGATTTTTCAAGACTTTTGAATTCTTTTGTAAGTTTCAATTGTGACTCCTGAGTAAGGTCGATTATGACCTTAGATTTTAATAAAAAAATAGAGACACAAGCTTTTGCGTCTCTATTGTAAGATTCGAGCGGAAAACGGGAGTCGGACCCGCGACATCCACCTTGGCAAGGTGGCGCTCTACCACTGAGCTATTTCCGCATTAAGTATTTTTTTAGGCAAACGCCTGAGAGCGGAAAACGGGAGTCGGACCCGCGACATCCACCTTGGCAAGGTGGCGCTCTACCACTGAGCTATTTCCGCATAAATCTTATTGTAGCACAAAATTGCGGGGGGAGAGACTTGAACTCTCACGCCGAAGCACTAGATCCTAAGTCTAGCGTGTCTGCCAATTCCACCACTCCCGCGAGACTTAGTAACTCATTGGCTACGTTGAAGTAATTTATAGAAAATACGGATTTTTGTCAATAGATATTTTTTGAAAAAATCTAAAAAAACAAATGCATTAAACAACTGACAAGCTTCGATGCAGATTTCTTTTGATTTTTTCTATAAGAGTTTTTTATAATGCTTTTATCATATTAAAAAAAATATAGAAAAAAATCAAAAAAAACATACTAAAGCACTTGATTAAAATCTGAGTTTCATATATATTCATTATCACTAAGTCACTTACGACTTTGGGCCATTAGCTCAGCTGGTAGAGCAACAGACTCTTAATCTGTGGGTCGCAGGTTCGATCCCTGCATGGCTCATTAAAGCTTCTTGCAAAAAACAAGGAGCTTTTTTTTAATACGGTGCCTATAGTTCAGCGGTAGAGCGCCAGATTGTGGATCTGGTTGTCGTCGGTTCGATCCCGACTAGGCACCCTGGGTGCAAGAAAC
>JAGCVK010000030.1 GCA_017962415.1 Treponema sp.
AGTTTCTTTTCGATTTCAGCAAGTACATCGAATGCAAGTGGAGGTGGAACCAAAGTACCATCTTCGCGGCGTGTACACTGCTCTGGAGTGAACTTACAGCGTCCGTGTGAAGTTCCGATTGAGATAGCGAGAGAGTCACAACCAGTTTTTGATGTAAAGTCAATTACTTCTTCTGGTTTTGTATATTTTGATTCTTCAGCAGCAACATCTTCTTCTACACCACCAAGTACACCAAGTTCAGCTTCAACTGTAACGTCGTGTGCGTGAGCGTATTCTACAACTTTCTTTGTAAGTGCAACGTTTTCGTCGTAAGGAAGAGAAGAACCGTCGATCATTACAGATGAGAATCCGTTGTCGATACAGTCTTTTGCTACTTCAAAGTTTGGACCGTGGTCAAGGTGAAGAGCGATAGGAATATCACAGCCGAGTTCGTGAGCATATTCTACAGCACCACGAGCCATGTTGCGAAGAATGTTAGCGTTTGCATAAGCGCGAGCACCCTTTGAAACCTGGAGAACAACAGGTGATTTTGTTTCAACACAAGCCATGATGATAGCCTGCATCTGTTCCATATTATTGAAGTTATATGCTGGAATAGCATATCCGCCTTTCATAGCCTTTGCAAACATATCGCGTGTGTTTACAAGGCCGAGATCTTTGTAACTAATAATGTTAGCCATTTTAACATCCTTATATTTCAGACGAACGGCGCCTGAGATTTCTTTTGTTTAAATAATAGTTTAAAACAATTATTTATTCAATAAGAGAGGAAGTTTCTGTTTGACAAACGGAAACATAGGAAATATAATTAAAAACAGTTATAAAGATGACGGTTGTTGCCGATAAATAAATGTATAAATCTTTTTATCGGTTCGATAAAAGTTTCAAGGAGTTTTGCATGAAAAGGGAACTTAAAGTTCTTATTGGTCTTGCATGTCTGTTTGTTCTCGGATTGCCGGTATTTGCGCAGCCGAATGCAAAGAGCATTGAGACGTTCGTAATGGATGATTTTGATTCTGCAGGTGCTCAGAAGTACTTGCACAATGGAAAAGAACTTAGTTGGGATTGGGGCGTTAATCCAAGCCGTTTTATTGCTGATGGTTTTCCAAAAACAGGATATTTTCCTGGAATTCCAATGTCATTAAAGCAACTTCACAAAGGTGAAGATAAGGAATTTAAAGTATTTGGTGTAAAAACTGCCTTTAAGCGCAAGGGAGACAACTTCTTTGAAGTATACCCAACATTAGATGACAAACCTTTTGAAATTCCTTTCACAGGACATGTTTCTCAGATGGATTTCTGGGTATGGGGTGCCGGATATAAATACTATCTTGAAGTATTGGTAAGAGATACTATTGGAACTGTAAAAGTTCTTCCTGCAGGAAGTCTTGCATTCCACGGTTGGAAGAATGTTATTGTAAATATTCCTGGCTGGATTCAGCAGAATGCTCTTCGCCGTTCAGATAGAGATAGTCTTTTGTTTGTTGGCTTTAGAATCCGCTCTGATGCAAGTGAATATGTAGATGATTTTGTAGTTTACTTTGATCAGATTAAATATACATCAAATTCTCTCTCGTACATTTATGATGGTTATGAGTTGAATGATGTTGATTTTGGCGACAGTGACGATGTTTCGGAGGCTAAATAATGAAAAAGCTTGTAACAATTAGTATTATTGCTGTACTTTCAATGGGTTTTGCTTTTGCACAGAATGCAAGCCTTCAGGAGCCTAATCCGGAAACTGTTGGAGCTGATTCAGCTGAATTGGCTTTGCAGGAGATTTCAGTAGATAAATTTGAGCGCGAGGGTTCTTGGAACGTTCATATGTCTGCTGACTATGGTGTTATTACTGGTAGACTTTTTGCTGGTAATCCTGCAATGAAAGAGCCTCTTCCTGGAGATGAAGGAAAGGAAGATCAGGATACTCAGGTTTATGGTGTAAGAGTTGATTTTTTCCGTCGCGGAAAGAATTCGTTTACAATTACGTCTGGTCGCCCTCTTGCAATTCAGGGTGTAGCAAAAACTGTATCTGTTTGGGTATGTGGACGAAATGCTGATCATGAACTTTATCTTTTAGTTCAGGATTATTTTGGACATAATTATGAGCTTTTTATGGGAACATTAGGCTTTTCTGGCTGGAAGAAACTTACCTGTGTAATTCCGCCAAGTCCAGATGGAGAACACGGAATTGTTCAGAGCAGCGCTTACTATGGCGACAGACCTGGACTTAAGATTATTGGTTTCCGTGTAGATTGTAACCCAATGCAGGCTCGTGGTACATATTATATGTATCTTGATGATCTTCGTACTGTTACAGATCTTTATGATTATAACAACCATGACGAAGATGATATGACTGATAACTGGTAGTCTTAAATAAATCATGCAAAAGAAAAGCTGTTCGATAATTCGGACAGCTTTTTTTTATTTTCAGTACGTTTTACTAAGTGCAAATGCGCAAAAATCAAATTGTAAGGTTTAATACATAATTTGATTTTTAATCAAATATTGGTATTTGTGGCATTTTTTGAGCGAATGATTTTTTCTTTGCAAATTTTGTAATAAATTGAGCGGTCTTTTTTTTCTGTTTTTTCTATTAGTTCAATATGATTTAAAACCCAAAGAATAATATGCGGGTTTTTGCTGATTCTTTTTGGGATATCTTTATTTTTTTCTAAAGCGTTTTTTAAGTCTGACGCGCAAAATTCTTTCGGAAGTTCTGGCAAGAGGGAAATGTAATCATAAGCATTAGAAAAACGTCTTGTGTTAATTATATTTTCGAGCCTTTTGTTTGTTTTGAGCCAGTTTTGGCGAAATCGCCTTTTTTTATTTTGTGATTGAACCGGTTTTTCCTGAAGTTCGCGTTCTTCAGTCATTTGAATTTCAACTATTTCTAATGAAAATTTTGGGTTTAATAAAACTGAATAAATTCCTGTTAATTCATTAAAAATGTCATAAATACAGCCTTTTTTAGAACTCTTTCGTTTTGAAATAATATTTCCGTTTTTGTCTTTTGTTTCTATGATTTTTGAAATCACAATTGGGTGAACCAGTTTTATGTTGTGGCCGTTTTTGATTGTTGCAAGAATTTTTGGAAGCAGTTTAGACAAATTTTTTGTTTGAATTTCAATAATATTTCCTTTTTTGGTGATGATGTCATAAACGTATCCGTCTTTTTTTACTTCAATTTCGCCTTCGTAAAGCTCCTGATAGAGAATTTTTAACGTGTGATGTAAAGAACTTTCATTTAGTGTAGTAAAAATCATAAAATAGCGTGTAAAAAATATAGTATTTAGTTGTGTGTATAAAAATCGATTTTGGTAAAATTTTTTTATAATATCGGCAAAAAAATACATTGACTTTAGCTTTTTTTGGTATAAAATGGTGATTAAGTGGGAAAAAGTGGTAGAAAGTGGTAATAAGTGGGTATGAATCTGTTAACTGGTGAATACAATAATACGATTGATGAAAAAGGTCGCGTCTCATTTCCTGTAAAATTGAGAACGGCTGTAAATCAAAATGTAGTTATGGTTACCAAAGGTTTAGATCGCTGCTTATGGCTTTTTACTACTGAAGAATGGGAAGCTTTTCAAACCAAACTTATGAGTAATGCATCGATGATGAAAAGCCGCAGCTTGAATGTCGTGCGTCACTTTATTGCACCTGCACAGCCTGTTGAATTTGATAAGAATGGGCGACTTTCAATCCCGCAGAGTCTGCGTGAGTATGCGAATCTTTCAAAGGACTGTATTGTTCTTGGTATTGCAAAATATATGGAACTTTGGGATTCACAAACTTACAAAGATTACCTCGCAGAAACAGAAGATTCTTTCCGTGATGCTGCTGAGGAATTTAATGATATTAATTTCTAGGAAAAAATTTTAAATTAGGTGGGATTAAAAAGTGGAAATCGTACACACTCCGGTTTTATTGAATGAGTGTCTGGAATATCTTTCTCCTGTTGGTGAGCCTTTTGCTGATAAAGCATTGATGATTGATTCTACGCTTGGAGAAGGTGGCCATACTTATAATTTTTTGAAAAAATATCCTTCTCTTTCTGTGATTGGTCTTGATGCTGATAAGGTGATTCAGGCTCGGGCTAAAGAACGGCTTAGCGAATTTGGCGAGCGGGTTCATTTTTTTAATGGCTGGTTTCAGGATTTTTATGCGGCTTATCCTTCTGAATATGAACGTCCGAATTTGATTCTTTTTGATTTAGGAATTTCTGTATTTCACTATGAAAAATCTGAACGGGGATTTTCTTTCAGGTATGACGAAAAACTTGATATGAGACTTAACTCAGCCGAAGGCGAATCAGCTGCCGACTTAGTAAATGAGCTTTCCGAAGAAAAACTTGCAGATTTAATTTATCTTTATGGTGAAGAAAAACTTAGCCGCAGAATTGCACGCGCTATTGTAGAAGCTCGCGCGGGCGGTCGTATTGAGTCCTCTAAAGCGCTTGCTGAAATTATCTGGAATGCAGTTCCGGCGAATTATCGTTATGGGCAGATTCATCCTGCAACAAGAACATTTCAGGCTTTGCGTATTGCGGTAAACGGGGAATTAAAAAGGCTTCCAATGGCTTTGCATAATGCTTTTAACTGCCTTTTGCCAGGTGGAAAAATGGGCGTTATAACTTTTCATTCTCTTGAAGATCGTATTGTCAAAAACTATTTTAGAAATCTTGGAAAACAATGCGTTTGTCCGCCGGAAGTTGCAGTTTGCCGTTGCGGCGGAAAAGCTTGCGCTGAAATTCTTACAAGAAAACCAATTGCACCAACAGATGAAGAAGTAAAAGCTAATTCACCTTCGCGCAGCGCAAAATTGAGAGTTGTTAGAAAAATAAAAGATGATACAGAATATCATCTTGATGGAGTGGTGGGATTTTAATTTATGAAAAGAATTGTAAAAGAAATCATTGTAAAATTTTTCTTTTGTATTTTTGTTCTTGCAATTCCATTTGTACTTTGTCTTTATGCAGTACAGGCAAGACGATATACTGCGCTCACTTCGGAAATTAAAGAACTTGAACATAAACAGGAAAAATTGATTGAAGAAAACAAAAAACTTGTTAGCGATATTGCTGTGCTTTCGAGTGCAGATAGAATTGAAAAAATAGCAGTTGAAGAACTAGGAATGCATAAAGCTGAAACTGAAGATATAGTTCGTGTTGAAATGACAGGGGAGAAAAAATAATGGAAACTTTGCTTACAAAACAGGAATTATTAAACGCAACGAGCGGAATTCAGATTGGAAATGCAGAATGTTGTTTTTTTGATGTTCAAACTGATAGCCGCAATGTTACAGAAGCGTTGCCTTGCATGTTTGTGCCTCTTATTGGTGAATTTCAAAATGGCCATAAATATATTCCAGATGTGCTTGCTAAAAAAGCGTCTGTAATACTTTTGAATGATACAGAATATACTGAAAATAAAGAGTTCTACGAAAAACTTGCAGCAGAAAATTCTCAAGTGTGCTTTGTTCGCGTAAAAAATACGCTGCATGCGTTGCAAAATGCTGCCGAAGCCTATGTATCAAAAAAGTGCCAGAAAATGATTCGTGTGAGCATTACAGGTTCAAGTGGAAAAACAACTACAAAGGAACTTATGGTTTCTGTTGCGCGCGCTCATTTTGGCGAAGATGCAGTTGCTTATACAAAAGGAAATCTGAATTCTGAAACAGGGCTTCCGCTTTCGGTTTTTAAAATTCGCGGCGATGAAAAAATTGGAATCTTTGAAATGGGAATGAACCGCGAAAATGAAATTGGCGAGATTTCTAAAGTTTGGCAATCACAATATGGAATTATAACAAATATTGGAACGGCTCACATCGGCATTTTGGGAAGCCAGCAAAACATTGCAAAAGAAAAACGTAAGTCTTTGGATTATATTCCGGAAAATGGTGCAGCCTTTGTTTGGGACGATGATTATTTTGGTGATTTTTGTACCGAAAACGTAAAAGGCAAAGTTGTAAAGTTTGGAAAAGACGTTTTGCCTTCTGTAAGTGGAGTTCGATTTATCGAAGATAAAGGGCTTTTTGGAAGCGTTTTTGCAGTTGACGGAGTTGAAGTTCATCTGCCACTTTCTGGAAGCTATAATTATTTGAATGCACTTTCTGTAATTGCCTGCGCAAAAGAGCTTGGCTTTAGCGCTGAAGAAATCAAAACCGGCCTTGAAAAAGTTTCTGCAATTTCTGGCAGAATGGAAGTCAAAAAAGTGAAACTTTTGAATAGCCGCGAAGTTATTTTGATTAAAGACTGCTATAATGCGAACCTCGATTCTATGCTAAAAGTAATTGAATTTTGCGACGGCCTTAAACAGATTGGAAAGAAAATTTTTGCGCTTGCAGATATGAAAGAACTTGGCACCGAATCAGAAAAATCTCATAAAGCGGTTGGACAAACTCTAAATGAAGTAAAACCCGATTACACTTATTTGATTGGCCCTGAAATGAAATTTGCTTTTGATGTTTTGGAAAACAAAGATTCTTCGTGGTGGTTTGAAAAATCATCTGATGAAAATTTTTCTAAAATTAGTGAAGAAATTAATAAATATGCCTGCGACAACGATGTAATTTTGTTAAAAGGTTCTCATAGTATGCAGCTTGAAAAACTTGTGCCGCTTCTTACAGGGGGCGAATATTGATAAGTCAGTATACTTTTTATGCAAATAAACCTTCTCAAAATTTTCACAAAATTGATATGTGGCTGCTTGGTTCTATTTTGCTTTTGTGGGGACTTGGTATTTTTACATTATTTATTTGTTCTCAGAATTTTGGCTCAAGAGCTTTTGGCGACCCAATGTATTTTGTAAAAAGACAGCTTATTTGTTCTGCTTTTGGATTTGTGCTTTTTTTGGGTTTTATGTTTGTTGATATGAAGTATATAAAACTTATGGTTTCGGTAATTGTGATTTTTTCTTTGATTTTGTGCTTTTTAACTTTTATTCCAGGAATTTCAATTATCAAAAATGGAGCCAGAAGATGGATTCGGTTGCCTGGAAATTTTACTTTCCAGCCTTCTGAACTTGTGAAATTTTCGCTTGTTTTGTTTCTTGCAAATTATTTTGATAAACAGGATAAAATTACCGACCCGGAAGAAAAAACTGTTTTTCCGTGCGTTGTAGCTTTGGTGATTTTTTCGGGGATTGTGTTTGCGCAGAAAGATTTTTCTACTGGAATTTTTATCACTTTGATTGGAATTCTTTTGTTCTTTGTTTCTGGCGCAAAACTTGTTTGGATTTTTCCGTTTGCGCTTTTGGCAATTCCAACGGCAATTCTTATGATTACGCTGAATCCTTATAGACTTCAGCGAATTATTGGCTGGATTAGTCCTGATGAGTTTAGTACAAGCATTAATTATCAAAGTATAAATGCAAAGCGTGCAATTAGTGCCGGCGGAATCTGGGGAAATGGAATTGGCGTTGGGCTTTCAAAAATCAATAGTATTCCGGAAGTTCAGGCTGATTATATTTTTGCTGGTTGGGCAGAAGCAATGGGCTATTTTGGCGTTGTGCTTTTCTTTGTTTTGCTGGTGTTTTTTGCTTATCGCGGATATAAATCTTCAATGCAAAATCCGGATAAATTTACAGCGCTTGCGTCTTTTGGTTGTGTTTCAATTATTGTGCTTCAGTCGTTGTTTAATACAATGGTTGTTTGCGGGCTGCTTCCAACTACGGGAATAAATCTTCCGTTTTTTTCAATGGGCGGTTCTTCAATAATTGTAACGCTTGCAATGTGCGGTTTTATAATAAATGCCTCGCGTTGTGAAAAAATAGATGAAAAAATCTCAGAAAGTGACGAAATTAGTATAGAGTCACTTTCATACTTATAAAAATTAGGTGGAATTTAAATGAGTGATGTGAGTTTGTTAGTAGCTGAAGATTATCTTGAAAAAGATTATTTTCTTTCAGAGGAGTATGATGCTTCGGTGAATGAAAAAAGCGAAAGAAAAATCAAGTTTATCAAAGTGATTTTTTGCGTGCTCTGTTTTGCCTTATTTTGTGAACTGATTATTTACAAATACGTTATGCCGAGTTTTTCGAGCCCAAAGGTAACTGTTACCGGCCAGCAGAATTATTCGGCAGAGGAAATTGCAAGACTTCTTTTGCCAATGAATAGCTCTAACTGGTTTGATTTTGATGTTGAACATGCAGTTTCGCTTTTATCTTCTGAATCTGGAATTGAACATGTTTCTGTTGAAAAGAGATTTCCGGATAAAATTTATGTAAATGTAGAAGAGCGTGAGCCGGTTGCTGTAACTTTTGTTATGGAAAACGGACATTCTTCTCCAGTTCAGATTGATAAAAACGGAGTTTTGTTTCCAGGAAAAAGAAAGCCTGCTTCTGATTATGTGCTTCCAATTATTTCTGGACTTCCTGTAGAATATATGTCTAAAGGAATGAGAATTCCTTCAAAATACAGGCCGCTTATAGATCAGATTTATAAGATTAGTGAGCTTCCTCAGCATTATTTTGCAAGCGTATCGGAGATTTGCGTTCTTCCAAAGGATTCGGGAAACTATGAACTTGCCCTTATTCCGTCTCAGTCTAAGGTGAAGGTGCTGACAGACCGCGCATTGAATGAAGACGCATTAAAGTATATGATGGTAGTGCTTGATGTAGTGAATCAGATAGGAAGTGATGTAAGTGAAATTGATCTTCGTTACGGCTCTGTTTCCTATGTTACACGGTAGATTAGAGGATTATTAGAAAATGGCAGATGGAAAAGTAGTTGGACTTGATATAGGAACCAGTATGATTCGTGTAGCTATTGGAGAGCTTGACCCGGATACGGGCAATATCCGAATAGCCGGCACAGCTTCCACAAAGTCTGCAGGATTAAGAAATGGTGTTATCGTAAATATTGAAGATGCCAAAAATGCCATAAAACAAGCCATTGATGCCGCAGAACAGAATGCAGGAACTACAGTTGAATCTGTTATTACTGCAATTGGCGGTGCGCAAATAGAAAGTCAAAATTCACGCGGAACAGTTCCGGTTTCTACAGCTAATAAGCCAAATAAAGAAATTTCTCGTGCCGATGTTGAGCGTGTTATTGAATGTGCAACCGCAATTAAAGTTCCAGATGACAGGGAAAAACTTCATGTAATTCCTCAAAATTATATTGTAGACGGCGTTGGTGGAATTACAGACCCAATTCACAGAATGGGAACACGCCTTGAAGCAGAAGTTCATATTGTAACGGCTGCAAAAACAATAATTCAGAATATTCGCTCTTGTATTTCGCGCTCGGATTATATTCTTGACGGAGTTATGCTAAAAACTCTTGCGCAAACACAGTCTGTTTGTCATCAAGATGAAATGGAAATGGGCTCAATTTTGATTGATATGGGAGCTGGAACAACAGACGTACTTTTGCTTTTAAAAGGTGCGCCTTTTGGAACTTTTTCAATTCCAGTTGGCGGAAATCTTGTTACAAATGATATTTCGGTTGTTGCAGGAATTTCTGTTGCCGAAGCCGAAAAATTAAAGATTCAAAATGGCTGCTGCTGGTCAAAAGAAATTACGCCAGATTCAGATTTTGATATTATACTTCCGGGCGTTGGTGGACGACCGCCGGCTCTTATGAAAACTTCCGTTCTTACTGAAATTATTCAGGCCAGAGTAGAGCAGATTTTCCAAATGGTAAAAGCTGCTTTAAAAAAGAATACAAGCGAATCAATAAAAGAACTTTCGGGTAATATTATTCTTACTGGCGGCGGTTCAATGCTGAAAGGTGCTTTGAATCTTGCGCAGGAAGTTTTCCGCACAAATGCAGTTCGGCTTGGTATTCCTGAAAATCTTGGTGGAATAGAAGAAGATTATCGCCGCCCGGATTTTGCAACTGTAATTGGTCTTGTGCTTGCAAATAAATCTTTAGCGCAGGGAAAAGACCGAAGCCGCAGAGTAAAAAATCATTCTGCAAAGGATAAAACAAAGAGTAATGAAAGTGTGCTTAAAAAGATATTTAAATCATTATTCTGATGATATATAATTAAAATACTTATCAGGTAATGCGCTTGGGGAAGCGCTGAGCTGCCGCTAACGCGGAGTTTAAGTGGGAGGAAAAATGGGAAATCTTGGTATTTCAATTGTAGATGATGAGTCTAATTATGAGCCAGAATTTTCTGGTGTAAGCCCAACTGTAATCAAAGTTGTTGGTTGTGGTGGCGGTGGTTCAAACGCTGTAAACAGAATGATTTTCCGCGAGCTCAGTAATGTTGACTTTATTGTTCTGAATACAGATTTGCAGGCTTTGAGCCGTTCAAAGGCAAAAACAAAGCTTCCGATTGGTCAAAAGGTTACTAAAGGTCTTGGTGCTGGCGGAAAACCTGAAATTGGAGAGCAGGCTGCCGAAGAAGATAAGGAGCTTATTACAAATGAGCTTCGCGGCGCTGATATGGTTTTTATTACAGCCGGAATGGGCGGCGGAACAGGAACTGGTTCTGCTCCAGTTGTTGCCAGAATCGCAAAAGAACTTGGCTGCCTTACCGTTGCAGTTGTTACAACTCCTTTTGAATTTGAAGGAAATGTACGAATGCGCCAGGCTAAAGAAGGCCTTAAAAAACTTCATGAACAGGTTGATTCTCTTATTGTTATTCCAAATGAACAGCTTTTCAAAAATATTGATAAAAATCTAACTGTAAAAGAATCATTTAAAAAGGCCGACGAAGTTTTGTGTCAGGGCGTTGAAGGTATTTCAAATATAATTACAAATCCTGGTGATGTTAATACCGACTTTGCCGATGTTAGAAATGCAATGGCTGGTCAGGGAAATGCTATTTTTGGAATTGGTATTGGAGAAGGCGAAAATCGTGCTACAGATGCAGCTTACAATGCAATTCATAATCCAATGCTCGAAAATTCAAAAATTGATGGTGCAAAAAATCTTCTTGTTAATATTTGTGCTTCTGAAGAAATAACTTTGAGCGAAGTTGGCGAGATTTGTAAGATTGTTTCAGCTTCGGCAGACCGTGATTATAATATGTTCTGGGGACAGGTTACTCAGCCGGAACTCGAAGGAAAAATCAGCGTAACTGTAATTGCAACCGGTTTTGAAGATTCAGGAAAAATGCCTTTTGAAGCTGAACGTTATGAAGCGGATTCTGCTTCGCCAAAAGTGCTTCCTAATGATGTGGTTGATAGTGCGGTTATGAGCCGATTGCTTAGCAAAGGCGGCGTTTCAAGCGCAGCGGCTTTGGGCGGCGAATTTGTAGCTTCTCATTCATCTCCAAAAGTTCCTGAATCATCAGATAAAAAAGGCAGCCTTGTTGCTGATATGTTCTATGAAGAGCGGCCAGTTGCAACTTCTGCAGCTTCTTTTGCTCCACCAGCAGGATTCGTTGCTGATGAAAATGACCTTAAAAAGCCTGCAATCTGGAACAGAAGTGGTTATAGCAGAACAATCCGCTTAGATGACTAATTGATGTTTTAGTTTGCGAATGACTTTAGAGATTTTACTGAATCAGTTTTACACAGATTTACTTCTTGTAAAACGTGATTCGGTGCAAACTGCACAAACTTATAAAATTTCAGCTCAGGAATTTTTGAACTGGCTTGTTTTAGAAAAAATTAAGCTCAAAGATGTTTGCGTTCAAAACTTATTGTATTATCTTATAAAAAGAAAAGAAAAAGGAAGTTCTGAGCAGACAATTTCAAAAGATATTTCTGCAATCAGGGCGCTTGGCGATTATCTTGTTAGAAAAGGAATGTGGCTTGAAAATCATGCTTTGCAGCTTGACAAACCTAAGGCTGCCCGGCATTTGCCAAAGGTTCTTTCTATTGAACAGATTGATTTGCTTTTGGAAAGCATTGATAAATCAACGCCAAGCGGCAAAAGAGATGATGCTCTTTTTGAACTGATTTATTCGTGCGGACTTAGAATCAGCGAGGCTTGTACGCTAAAAATTGCAAATGTGCATTTAGAAGAAAAAATAATTCTTGTGCATGGAAAAGGCGATAAAGAGCGGCTTGTGCCTTTTGGAGAGCGCGCTTTAGAAAAAATGCTTATTTACTTAAATGAAGTTCGGCCCCTTTTTACAAAAGGTCGCAATGTTGCAGAATTTTTTGTGAATTATCGTGGCGAGCCCATTTCGCGAAAAGGTGTTTGGAAGCGATTTCAGGAAATGGAAAAAATGAGCGGAGTTGATGCAAAAGTGCATACTCTGCGGCATAGTTTTGCAACACATCTTCTTTCTGGTGGAGCTGATTTACGTTCTGTGCAGGAACTTTTGGGGCACAGCGATTTGAGCACAACTACGATTTACACGCATGTTACAGACCGGCAGCTGCAAGAAGCGCATGAGAAATATTTTAGGTGATAGGTTTTAGGTTATGGGGGCGTTACGGGGGAATCCCCCGTTAGAAAGGGTAGCGAGCAACGTAGTGCGAGCGAGGGGAAGGCTTTCCCCTTAAAATCCAATAACCTAAAAAAAGGGGACAGAAAGTGAAGAGATTTATTCCATTTGTTATTCTAAGTGTAGTCTTGATGACCTCATGTCAGGTTTCGAACAAGCAGATAATCCGTCAGCAGCATTTGGAAGAAGGTGTTGATAGTCCTACAACTGTTGAAGAACTTCAAGCCGCAATTGAAAAATATCAAAAACGAGTTGCCGATATTCAGCTGGCGCAAAGTCAGATTGGAATTTGGTATAAAATTCTTGGAACCCGCTATTTAGATCAGAAAATGTATGGCGAAGCCTTAAAATGCTTTCAGGAAGCATTGCAGTATTATCCGAATAATCAAAATCTTTATTATTATGTTGGTGTTTGCGCAGGTTATATGTCGCACGCTGCAATGGATTTTGGTGGAAGCGGAAACGCTGAAGTAAAATATAATTACTTAAAACTTGCAGAAGAAGCATATCTTCGTGCAATTCAGATTGAAGACCGCTACGTTCGTGCCCTTTATGGACTTGGTGTTCTTTATGTTTTTGAACTTGATGAACCTGCAAAAGCAATTCCGTATCTCGAAAAAGCTCTTTCAATTGATACCAAAAATATAGATGCAATGTTTGTTTTAGCAAGGGCTTATTATTCAGATAATGAATTTGACAAATCTGCTAAAATGTATGATAAAATAATAAACACTACAAAATCCGCCGAGAAAAAAGCAACCGCAGAGGAGAACAAAAAAACAGTATTACATGCAGCATATTCAAACTGATATTACTGACGAAAAACTTGTTTTTTATCTTTCTGTAGCGCAAATTTCTTTTCTGAACTTTAATCAGAAAAAAAATTTAACAAAAAAACTTGACAGTCCTCATTCGCTTGCATTACAGTCTATAGAAGAAATATTCATTTTGGCTGAATGCGAAAAAAAGTCGCGTGCAATATGGAATGGGCCGGCCAATTTGCGCCTTGCTGAAATTTCTTTAGCGCAATGTAAAAGACTTGGTATTAAAATTATACTTTTTGATGATGATTTTTACCCGGAACTTTTGCGCCAGATTTCTGATCCGCCTTTTTTGCTTTTTTGCAGAGGAGATTGTAACGTACTAAGCGGCCATTGTGTTTCTGTAGTAGGAACAAGAAAACTCAGTCCGCAGGGAAGGGCGGCTGCAAAAACTTTTGCTTATGAAGCAGCATTGAATGGCTGTTCGGTTGTAAGCGGGCTTGCTTATGGTGCAGACGCTTATGCACATTCGGGCGCAATTGAAGCCTTTTATGATTGCAAAGCGGGGGTTGAAAAAGATTCTGCTTTTGCACTTGAGCGGCTAGGGCGAACCGTTGCGGTTTTGCCATGCGGAATTGACGAAGTTGTTCCCTGGAACAATAAAAGGCTTGCTGCTAACATTTTAGAAAGCGGCGGTTGCCTTGTGAGTGAATATGGGCCAGGCTCTGTTGTTGAAAAATGGCATTTTGTGGCTAGAAACCGGATTGTTGCCGGGCTTTCACAATCTGTGGTTGTGATAGAAGCTCCAGCTGGGAGCGGCGCATTGATTACGGCAGACCTTGCGCTTGAAAATGGCCGCGATGTGTTTTTTCACGAGGCTTGCTTTTGTGAGCCGGCAAAACGCATTAGTGAGAGTGTGAGACACAGGCTTGAAATTGAGCACGCTGGTGGGCGTGTGAGCCGCTATAAAATAGAAAACACGCCGGAACGCTTTATTTTTTCTGGAGCGCCGGTGATAAAAGATTATAAAGATTACTGCCTCGCTCTGGAAGAAATGCCTGGAGCGCGCAGTCTGGTTCCTGTTCAAGGGGAACTTTTTACATCATGATTTTGTTATAAGGATTTTTAAATGGCTAAGAAAACAAAAACTCCTCAGACTCTGGTTATTGTAGAGTCGCCTACTAAAGCACACACTATCGAAAATTATCTTGGGCCTGGCTATGTTGTAAAAGCTTCGGTTGGTCATCTTATTGATCTTCCAAAATCAAGAATGGCAATTGATATTGAAAACGGTTTTCAGCCGGAATATATTACAGTTCGCGGAAAAGCAAAGTTATTAAAGGAACTTCAGAAAGAAGCAAAAAAATCACAAGCTGTATTGCTTGCGTCCGATAATGACCGCGAAGGAGAAGCAATTGCGTGGCATTTGAACCGGGCTCTTAAAGATAAAACTGATGCAAAAATCAGCCGAATTGTTTTTAACGAAATTACGCCAACTGCAATTACAGAGGCTGTAAAGCATCCTGGCGAAATTGTAGAAGCAAAGGTAAATGCTCAGAAAGCTCGCCGTGTTTTGGACCGCCTTGTAGGTTATAATTTGAGTCCGCTTTTGTGGGTAAAGGTAAAAAATGGTCTTTCGGCTGGCCGTGTTCAGTCGGTTGCTTTGCGCCTTATTTGTGAACGCGAAAAAGAAGTAGAAGACTTTTTGCCAGAAGAATACTGGTCGCTGGACGCGGATTTTACAAAGGGTAAATCAAGTTTTACAGCACAGCTTGTAAAATACAAGGGCGAATCTCCTGAACTCAAAAGCGAAGCCGAAGTTCAAAGCATTATTGAAAAAATCAAGAATGCAGAATGCAAGGTTTCTTCTATCAAAAAAACTGAAAAAACAGTTCGCCCAAAGCCACCGTTTACAACTTCAAAACTTCAGCAGGCAGCTGCTAACCGTTTGGGCTTTACTTCGCGCAAAACTATGCAGATTGCGCAGCAGCTTTATGAAGGTATTCAGATTGGCCAAAATCATGTTGGTCTTATTACTTATATGCGTACGGACTCTGTTCGTATTTCTGAAACAGCACTCGCTGATGTTCGAGACTGGCTTTCTAAAAATCATCCTGCAGAATTGCCAGCGGAGCCAATTCACTATGCTGTTGGAAAGTCTGCACAAGATGCGCACGAAGGTATTCGCCCAACCTATACAAATTACACTCCTGAAAGTGTAAAAGAATATTTGAGCCATGATCAGTTCCGTTTGTATTCAATTATTTGGGAACGTTTTGTTTCAAGCCAGATGAACAATGCAAAAATGGTAACTACTTCTGTTGAAATTGAAGCTGGCGATGCGTTGTTCCGCGTTGCTGCAAGTAAGATTTCTGAAAAAGGTTTTTATCAGGTAATTAAGCTGCTTTCTTCTAAAGAAGAAAAGTCTTCCAGCTTGCCGGCTATGAAAGAAGGCGAAGCTTTGAAGGTTGAAAACTTTCACCCGGAGCAGCATTTTACTCAAGGCCCTGCTCGCTATACAGACGCTTCTATTGTACGAATGCTCGAAGAAAAAGGTATTGGCCGCCCTTCAACTTATGCAACTATCATTTCTGTTTTGCTTGACCGCTATTATGTAACTCGCAGCAACAAGCAGCTGGTTCCAACTCAGCTTGGAAAAATGATTAATAAGATTTTAGTTGAATCGTTCCCCGCTGTAATTAATGAAGAGTTTACTGCAAAGGTTGAAAATGAACTTGACCAGGTTGAAGCAGATGAACTTGTTTGGAACGATATTATTTCTGATTTTTATGGTCCATTCAAAAAGACTGTTGATAATGTTATGGAACATCAGGAAAGTATTAAGGGCTTCCTTGATGAAGAAACAGACAAGGTTTGCGAGCTTTGCGGTAAACCAATGGTAAAAAAACTTGGCCGCTTTGGATTCTTTCTTGCTTGTTCTGGATTCCCGGAGTGTCATAATACTAAGTCTATTCCGCTTGCAAAGTGCCCTGTTTGCGGCGACGGTGAAATTGTTGAGCGCAAAACTAAAGGACGCGGAAAAGCCTTTTATGGTTGTACTAATTATCCAACTTGTACATTTATCAGCCACTTTAAGCCGATTGACCAATATTGTCCTAAGTGCGGCTGGTTCCTTGTTGAAAAGTTTGACAAGAAAAATGGTGCTTACAAGAGCTGTATCAATCCGGACTGCGATTACCTCCACACAAGTGGTGAAGAGGAATCTGTAATGCCTGTGGAAGGCGATGAATAATTTTTGAACAATGGGCTAGGGATACGGAAGGCGGCGAAGCCGGCCGCGATAGCGGCTGAAGCGCGTGAGCGCGGAAACTGGAGTAGCCCGACCGGCCGCGAAGCGGCCGGGAGCCTCCATATAATCTTGATATAAAATTTGCTTTATGGTGACAGATAATGCTATCATCTTAGTATGGAAAATCAGAAAAAATATATTATTTCGCTTGATGAAGGTACGACTTCTTGCCGTGCTGTTGCTTACGATAAAAATGGAACGCCGCTTGGTTCTAAACAGCGCGAGTTTAATCAGATATATCCAAAGCCCGGTTGGGTTGAGCATGATGCAGAAGAAATTTTTAAGTGTCAGCTTAAGGTGCTTCAGAGCCTTTTAATTGAAAAAGAAATTCGTCACGATGAAATTGCCGCGATTGGTATTACGAATCAGCGTGAGACGGTTGTTATTTGGGATAAGAAAACGGGTAAGCCTGTTTATAATGCGATTGTGTGGCAATGCCGGCGAACGGCGGATTATTGTGAAAAACTAATTGCAGAAGGTTTTTCGGAAAAGATTCGCGAAAAAACCGGGCTTTTGATTGACGCGTATTTTTCTGGCACGAAAATTAAATGGATTTTGGATAATGTTCCTGGTGTTCGCGAGCGGGCTGAACGTGGCGAGCTTTTGGCGGGAACTATTGATTCCTGGCTTATTTGGAAACTTAGTGGTGGGCGCGCTCATGTAACGGATTTTACTAACGCCAGCAGAACTATGCTTTTTAATATTTACAAACTTGAATGGGATAAAGAGCTTTTGGAGCTGCTTGGAATTCCTTTTGGGCTTTTGCCTGAAGTGCGCGATTCTTCTTGTGTTTATTGCAATACTGATTCTGAAGTTTGCGGTTTTGAAGTTCCGCTTGCGTCTAGCGTTGGCGACCAGCAGGCAGCGCTTTTTGGTCAGGGCTGTTTTAAAAAAGGTGATGCAAAAAACACTTACGGAACGGGCTGTTTTATGCTAATGAATACTGGCGATAAGCCTGTTCATTCTAAGGAACTTCTTACGACTATTGCGCTTGGTATGAACGGCAAGGTTGAATATGCGCTTGAAGGTAGTGTATTTATTGGCGGCGCTGTTATTAAATGGCTTCGTGATGAAGTGGAGTTGATTTCTTCTGCGCCGGAAATTGACCGGCTTGCTGAAAGTGTTCCTGATTCTAATGGCTGCTATCTTGTTCCGGCTTTTGTTGGGCTTGGAACTCCTTATTGGGATATGTATGCGCGCGGAACTATTGTTGGTTTAACGCGTGGTGTTAAAAAGGCTCATATTTGCCGGGCTGCTTTGGAAGGAATCGCTTACGAAGTGCGCGACGTTCTTGATACTATGGTTATGGATTGTGGAACTTCTATTAATACGTTGAATGTAGACGGCGGCGCTTGTGTTAGTAATGTTATGATGCAATTTCAATCTGATATTTTGAACACTAAGGTTTGCAGGCCGGCTAATGTTGAAACTACTGCGCTTGGCGCTGCATATCTTGCGGGGCTTGCGGTTGGTTTTTGGAAAAACCGCGACGAAATTTTGGAACATCATAAAATTGAGCGTGTCTTTGAACCTGGTATGAGCAATGAGCAGCGCGAAAATCTGTATGCCGGCTGGAAAAAGGCTGTAGAACGCGCGAAACACTGGGAAGACTAGAAAATCACGGCCGTTTAGCCTGTTGAAAGACTTGTGAACTTTTGTGTTTTTGGCAGGCTAAACTACTGTGTGAGAGGTGTTTATGGTTTATGATATTGCAATAATTGGAGCTGGAATTGTTGGTTCTTGTATTGCCCGCGAGCTTTCTAAATATCGTCTAAATATTTGTATGATTGATAAAGCTGATGATGTTGCGTGCGGAACTTCTAAGGCGAACTCGGGAATTATTCATGCGGGTTATGATGCAAAGCCTGGTACGTTAATGGCTAAACTGAATGTTGCGGGAACTGCAATGTATGCTCAGCTGGCGCAGTCACTTCATTTTGATTATAAGAATAACGGCTCTCTTGTTATTGGCTTTAATGATGATGATATGGCTCATATCAAAAAACTGTACGAACGCGGACTTGAAAATGGCGTGCCTGGCCTGAAAATTATAGACGGCAAAGAACTTCATTCCCTTGAGCCAAACGTAAGTGAAGAAGCCTGCGGCGCGCTGCTTGCCCAAACTGCCGGAATTGTAAGTCCTTATATGGCAAACTGGGCTTTTGCAGAAAATGCTGTGATGAACGGTGTTAAACTTTTTCTTGAAACTGAAGTGCATGGCATTTCTAAATCTGATAGTTCGGGCGAATTTTTTGTTATTAAAACCGGAAAAAATGATATTAGTGCAAAATGTGTGGTAAATGCAGCCGGTTTATATTCTGATGTTATTTCACAAATGGCTGGCGCCCGCAAGTTTAAGATTGTTCCGCGACGTGGTGAATATTATCTGCTTGATAACAAGTGTGCTTATCTTGCAAATCATACTCTTTTTCAAACTCCTGATAAAATGGGCAAGGGAGTTCTTGTAACTCAAACTGTAGACGGAAATATTTTGTCTGGGCCTACTGCAGCCGACGGAAACGACAAAACTGCAACTGAAACTACAGCTTTGGGGCAGGACGAAGTTTTTATAAAATCTGGCAAAACGATTCCAGATATTCCGCGCAGAAATATTATAAACTCGTTTGCTGGTGTTCGGGCTATTGCTTATAACCAAGATGATACTCCGGTTAATGATTTTATTATAGAAGAAGATAGTGTGGTGCGCGGCTTTATAAATGTTGCAGGAATTTGTTCGCCGGGCCTTTCGGCGGCTCCTGCCATTGGCTTGTATGTTTGTGAACTTGTTGAAAAATCGCTTGGTGTAAAATTTGAGCAAAATCCTGATTTTATTGGCGTGCGGCGTGGCATTGAATCTTTTAAAGATGCTGATGATGTTCGCCGAGCTCAATTAATTGAAAATAATCCGCTTTATGGCAGAATTATCTGCCGCTGCGAAATGATTACAGAGGCGGAAATTGTTGCGGCTATTAACTCTCCGATTGGCGCTGTAGATTTGGACGGAGTTAAGCGCCGCACAAGAGCTGGAATGGGGCGCTGCCAAAGCGGTTTTTGTTCTCCGCGTGTAACTGAGATTTTGAGCCGCGAACTTGGAATCCCAATGACAGATGTTCGCAAAAGCGGCGGCTGTTCATATATTCTTACTGGAAAAACTCGTTAAGGCGGAGGCATTGTTTATGAATTACGATATTGTTGTGATTGGCGGCGGCCCTGCTGGAATGGCTGCGGCTATTGCTGCAAAAAAAGCTGGTACAGACAGTATTTTGATTTTGGAACGCGATACAAGAATCGGGGGAATCCTTCTTCAATGTATTCATAATGGTTTTGGGCTTCATTATTTTGGTGAAGAACTTACGGGCCCTGAGTATGCGGCGCGTTTTTCTGATGAAGTAAATCAGCTTGGAATTGAATATAAAACTGATACTATGGTGCTTGAAGTTGCCCAAAAAAAAGAATATCGCCTGGTTACTGCAATAAACACTTTAGACGGTTTGATGCACATTAAGGCTAAGGCTGTAGTTCTTGCAACCGGCTGCCGTGAAAGAACGCGCGGTGCTTTGATTATTCCAGGAACTCGCCCGGCTGGTATTTTTACTGCGGGTGCTGCTCAGCGCTTTGTAAATATAGACGGTTATATGCCTGGCCGTAAAGTTGTGATTCTTGGCTCTGGTGATATTGGTTTGATTATGGCACGCCGTTTGACTTTGGAAGGCGCCGAAGTCAAACTAGTGTGCGAAGTTATGCCTTTTAGTTCCGGTTTGCGCCGTAATATTGTTCAATGCGTAGAAAACTTTAATATTCCGCTCAAGTTTAGTCATACAATTGTTCAGATTCACGGAAAAGAGCGCGTTGAAGGTGTTACTGTTGCGGCAGTTGATTCTAACCGAAAGCCTATTGCGGGAACCGAAGAATATATAGAATGTGATACTTTGCTTTTGTCTGTTGGACTTATTCCGGAAAATGAAATTGCTTGTGGCTGTGGAATTGCAATTGATAGTGCAACAAGCGGCCCTGTTGTAAATGAGTTTATGCAGACTTCTTCAGCGGGCATTTTTGCCTGCGGTAATACTGTGCATGTTCATGACCTTGTAGATTTTGTAACGGCTGAAAGTCTTAGAGCCGGCGAAAATGCTGCAAAGTTTGTTCAGGGAAAAATTAAAGCCGGCGGTAAAAAAATCACTTTGCGGCCTGGAAATCGTGTTCGCTACACAGTACCGCAATATATTGAATCTGCGGTGCAAGATGATAATGTTTCGATTATGTTTCGTTCTACAGATGTTTATAAAGATGTGTATATCGAAATTTCCAGCAATAATACGATTCTAAAATCTGTGCGAAAAAAGGTTGTTCGGCCTGGTGAAATGCAGGTAACAGAACTAACTCCGGCTCAGCTTGCACAAGCGGGCGAGGATATTACAGTTTCGGTGCAGCTTTCAGGAGAGGTAGCAGAATGAGTGAAAATCAGAATGTAAATCAAAATAGCAGCGAAAATAATCACAAAAAAATCCCGCTTACTTGTATTATTTGCCCAATGGGCTGCAATATGGAAGTGGAAGTTGAGCCTGATGAAAGCGGCCAAAAAAAAGTGCTTTCTGTAAAAGACAATGGCTGTAAACGCGGCGAACAGTATGCGGCAAAAGAACTGCAAAATCCAACCCGCACGCTAACTTCAACAATCAAAGTGAACGGCGGAGTTCTTTCTGTTGTTCCGGTAAAAACTGCCGGCGAAGTTCCTAAAAAAATGCTTTTGCAATGTATGGAAGTTGTGCGACGTGCCAGCTGCAAAGCGCCTGTAAAACGCGGCGACATTTTGATTTACGATATACTTGGAAGTGGCATAAATATAATTGCTTGTGCAGATGTGGAAAGAAGCGTGTAGATTTATATTTTTTTTGAAAGTTCAGCAGCGCTGTGAATCATTGCTTCTATTTGCAAAATGGATTGCTGATAAGTAAAATAGTTAGAAAATTGTAATCTAAATTGCGTTAGGGATTGTAGGGGCGGCGGAGCCGGCCACCGCAAGCGAGCGAACGAACGGAGTGAGTGAGCGAGTGCGGAGGCTGGAGCGCGAAAGCGCGGAACCCCGCAAAGCCCGCCCCGCAGCCGGCACGGAGTGCCGGCTGCGGGGAACGCCCTGATATTTGAATGGATAATTCTTGCGAAAATTGTGAATTGTTCCGATAATTTGGATATGACTTTACGCGAGCTGACAGACGAATTTTTGCTTTATCTTTCTGCGGTGAGGGGACTTTCTGAAAATACTGTAAAAAGCTATGGAAACGACCTTGCGCAGCTGCAGGAATTTTTGACGGCGGAACTTGAGGTAAAAACTATTACGCGCGAAAATCTTATGTTGTGCATTGGCCGGCTTTCTGCGGAAAATAAATCTGCGGCTACTGTGAACCGTTTTATTGCTGCGGTGCGAACGCTTTTTGCTTATGCTAAAAAGCTTAACTATATCGAAAAAAATCCTTCGCTCGAAATGAAGACTGTAAAGATTCCTAAACGAATTCCAAACTTTATGACTTTGGCTGAAGTTGGAGAGATTTGCGACGAGCCTGTAAAAGAAGAACTTTTGTGGAAGAGCCGCGACCATGCGCTTTTTTTGATGTTGTATTCTTCGGGCTGCCGTGCGAGCGAAATTGTGAATCTTAAACTTTGTGATTTTATGGACAACGGGCGCTCTGCGATTGTAACTGGAAAGGGAAACAAACAGCGCAAGGTTTTTTTTGAAGAGGAAGCTCGTTGCGCTCTTGCTGAATATTTGAAAGACCGGAAAAAACTTTTGATTGAAAACAAAATTGAGCCGCAACCGGCTGAGCTTTTTATAAATCTTAAAGGCGGGCCTCTTACAACTGGCGGTTTGCGCTATATTTTGAATCGTTATTCTGGCGTTGAAGGAACTAACCGCCATGTGAATCCGCATGCGTTCCGCCACACTTTTGCAACTAATATGCTGGCTAATGGTGCTGATGTTAGAATTGTTCAGGAAATGCTTGGTCACTCTAGTATCAGCACTACTCAGCGTTATACGCACATTACAACTGAAAAACTTATTGATATTTATAATAAGGCGCACCCGCATTCCTGATAATTTGTTCTTGATTTCTTTTTGCAGATATTGGAATATTGATTTTGATGAACGTTAATCACTCGATTTCGCCGGTTTGGAATTCTGAAAGCCGCATTTTGATTTTGGGCACTATGCCGTCTCCCGCAAGCCGCCAGGCTGGATTTTTTTATATGCATTCGCAAAACAGATTTTGGAAAGTTGTGCCAAAAGTTTTTGGAGAGCAACTGAAATATGCTAATTGCGACGCTGCAAAACCTGAGCTTTGTGATTTTGTTATTCAGGAGCGGAAAGCTTTTCTTCTTCGTAATCATATTGCACTTTGGGACGTTCTTTCTTCGTGCGATATAAATGGTGCCAGCGACGCTTCTATTAAAAATGCTGTTCCTAATGATTTTTCTGAAATCTTTAGCGGCTCAAAAATCAAAAAGGTTTTTTGCTCTGGTAAAACTTCTTATAACTTATGGAAGAAATTTTGTGCAGATAAATATGAAGCGCAATTTGATTTGTCTGTTGAATGTCTGCCAAGTACAAGCCCGGCAAACGCGGCGTGGTCTTTATCGCGACTTTTTGAAGCATATAGTATTATTTTATTTGCCGAACAGCGTGGAAATCATTATATTTTAAGTCATGGGAAATAAGACAAAAATCAGAAGCACCACCATTCTTGCTGTGCGCAGAAATGGACAGGTTGCTATGGCTGGAGACGGCCAGTGTACTTTGGGCGAGACTGTTTGTAAGGGAAATTCTCGCAAAGTTAGAAAGATTTATGACGGAAAGATTCTCACCGGTTTTGCGGGCAGCGTTGCAGACGCTTTTACTCTGCTAGACCGCTTTGAAGCAAAGGTGAAAGAATATAACGGTGATATTATGCGCTCGGCAGTTGAGCTTGCAAAAGCCTGGCGTACAGACCGCACACTTCAAAAGCTCGAGGCAATGCTTCTTGTTGCCGACAAAAAACAGATTCTTTTGATCAGCGGCGACGGAAACGTTATTGAGCCTGAAAAAGACGCAATCGCAATTGGTTCGGGTGGAAATTACGCATACTCTGCAGCGCTTGCTTATCTTGATTCTTCAGATTTGAGCGCTAAGGAAATTGCGGAACGTTCGCTTAATATCGCCGGCAGCATTTGTATTTATACAAATCAGAATTTGACGATAGAGACTCTGGAGTAGCAAGGTGGGGGAGGAATCCCCCTCGCTCCCAAGCAAGTCGCTCCACGAAGCGTCCCTGCAAGCAGGGCCGCTTCTCTCCGCTTTGTTGCTTGTCCGCTACCCCACCCAGCGGGGCTCAAACGCCGCCCCGCAACGCCCTGCTAACTTAATCTTACAAAAGGTCATCATCAAGATTACCTGTATACTTAGAATTAATCTCTTTCACTGCAGGTGCTTCCTCAGAAATCTCTTCAGGCTCATCAAGTTCAGTCACAGGAATTAATTCATCATAATTTCTGTCCTGAACTGCAATCAGTTTTGAATATTCATCCGACTGAGAATAAGAAGCCGTGTCTTTTTCAACAGTTTCTAAGATACCTTCCATCTGCAAGCTAAATTTTTCAAAAATAAAATTGCGTATATAGACTTTAGTTTCTTCGGGATTCTCGTTTGTAAGCATAAGAACAGACATTGCAGTTCCATCCGGGTTAGCCTGCGTATTAAAAACAATGCATGAACAAATCATCGTTTTTCTTCCTACAGTCAGGCTTAAATTTCTAATAAGAGTATTTTTCTGAAAGAGAGCCATAAGTTCCTGCCTGTAAGTAACAGCAAAACCAGCACTGGAAAGATCCCTGATACTTACCGTATACAGTTTTTCCTCAGAAGTCATATAACCGCTTACATCATTCATACCGCGGGTATCAAGACGAAGATATTTACGACGCCCTTTAGCACCATTCAAATCCAGAATCGCCATAAGGGTATTCACAAATTTATCAGTTTTTTCAAATCGATTAAATCCGCCAGGAAGCTTAATGTTCATCAAAAATTTATCCTTATCTTCCCAGCTTGCAGAATCCGTAAGAACCCCCAGATATATACCACTTGTCGATTCTTCATACTGAAAGCTTTTCATATAATTAAACCATTCAGAATAAGAAAATTCAGAATCGATATTTATAAAGCACATAGAATCCGGAAATTTTGCAAGTACACTTTTTGCCTTTTTTATATCTTTGAGTATATAAACCTCGTACTCGTTTTGACGAAGTCTTTCTATGAGATATTTTTCAATTATGTAAGAAGGGCCTATAAAAAAGACCTTGCGTCCAAATAAAGGATTTTCACGAGACTGCATAATAACAACATATAATTATACTCTCGTCATCAAATATCCGTCAAATAAAAAAATTTACACAAAAAAAATGTCATTGCGAGGAACGTAGTGACGAAGCAATCTATTAAATGGATTGCCACGCACTTCGTGCTCGCAATGACATATTATATCCCCTGAAACAAGTTCAGCTTGATAAAATAATTATTACAATGTAGGATATTTATCAAAATAAGCCTTTGTTTCCTTAGCAACAATACCGCTAAGAACAATCAAAGAAATACAGTTAGGAATAGCCATCAAACCGTTTGTAATGTCGGCGATAGTCCATACCTGCTTAAGAGTCATGTAAGGTCCAATTGCAACAGCAATAATATAGAGCCAGCGGTAAACCTTAACAACAGTCATATTGCCGTCAGTCAAATATTCAAG
>JAGCVK010000031.1 GCA_017962415.1 Treponema sp.
CCAGGAATTGCGGCTGTACCACCCTTCGAAAGCGGGAAGAAAACGTCAATTACACGCTGACCTGTAATAAGAGGCTCTGTTACTCCAAGCTTCTGGCTGTAAGGACGAGGCTTACGAACCGGCCAGTACTGAGCAAGCTGAATCTCTTCATCAAGTTCAGTTGTTGCAATTACGTCGTTTACTGTGTAGTCGCCAGTACCCTTAAAAGTTTTAAGAACACGGCCACGTACAGTTGGAGGCACCATGATTTTTTCTGTGATAGACTGAGTTTCTTTTACAGTTCCAAGTACCATACCAGGCTTAATTGGAGTTCCCTCGCCTACACCTTCAATTGCATCAAAATGCCATACCTTAGTTTCGTCGAGAGGCTGAGTGCGTTCACCTGGCAATAAGAATCCGCCGGAATGTTCATACATTGCCTGAAGCGGACGCTGAATACCATCATAAATATTTCCTACAACACCAGGGCCGAGGCGCAAAGAAAGCGGACGCTGTGTACACACAACTTTTTCACCAATGTGCATACCAGTATCTTCCTCGTAAACCTGAATTGTAGCGTTTCCTTTATTCTGACGGATGATTTCACCAATCAGCTTTTTCTCGCCTACATCTACTACATCATAAAGACCACAGCCATCCAATCCTTCTGCATAAACAATAGGACCAGAAATGCGGGTAATCTTTCCTTCTATCATAAGTCAACTCCAAACAAGGTGGCAGAAAGTTCTGCTCTGTTTTTATCAAGAAGTTTTTCAATTACTTCGTTTATAGTGAGGCGTAAGCGGAAATTTTTATCTTCTGATTCAAGAATAATTCCTTCCGGTTTTGAAAGTCCTAAATCATCCTCAAGAACAGCAGCACTGAATTTAGTTTCAGTGCAGGAACCTAATTTAGAACCAAGTTTTTTTGAAAGGAACTTTTTGGCTGCATCTTTTGAAAAACCGTAAACGCTGGCATTAATTTTTTCTGCCTTATCAGCATAAACCTTAAAATCAAATTCACGGGTAACAAGTTCAAGACGCTTTTCTTCTGAAAGCCCTTCAAGATATTTGTTGATATTCTGAATAATTGTATTCTGAATAAAAGAAACCTTAAAGCGTTCCTTTTCGAGAGGAACAACAGCCCTTCTGTCTGTTTCAAAAGCATTGAGTTTTTTATCAAAAAAATCTCTTTTGTCGCGGGCAGCCTTTTCAATATCAGCCTCTACGGAAGCAAGCAGCTGTTCACATTCACGGTCGGCCTTCTGAAGCATTTTTTCAGCTTTCTTACGTGCGTCCGCCTGAATCTCTTTATCCAAAATATCTGTAGATCGTAATTCCTGCATTCTAAACCTCAAACCTCAACGCCAACGGCTTCTTTAATTGCATCTGAAAGGGTCTTTTTGCCTTTAAGATGTCCGTTTAAGCCGGGCACTTCAACTATCAGAGGAAATTTTCCTGTTTTCTGCCATGCGATTTCTTCGTCTTCAATCTGACTGGCAGCCTGCTCTGTTAATATGAGCACGCGAGGGATTTCTCCCGATGGAACATTTACAATACCACCTTTACCGGTAACGCGGTTGAATGCATCTAAAACTTCGGTTCTGGTTTCTGCAGCAGTTCCATCAATACCTGTCAGCTTAAAGGCGAGTACAATTTCTCGCTCGCCAATAATATAAAATTTCACTTGCGATATTTATGGTTATTTGAAAAGAATAAGAACACCTACGAGCATTCCCCAAAGACAGATACCTTCTGCAAGACCTACGAAAGGAAGAGCCTTTCCAGAAAGTTCTGGGTTTTCACTCATTGCGCCCATTGCAGCAGCACCAATTTTTCCTACAGCCATACCACCGGCAAGACAAGCAAGACCAACAGCAATTGCAGCAGCGAGATACTTAATAGCACCTGCAGCAGCAGCTCCATTTGCAGCAGCATCAGCTTCCTGTGCGAACATTGCAGCACCCATTCCAAGAATTGTAAGGAAAGAAACGAATCTCTTTTTCATAAAAATACTCCTATATTATATTTCAAACTTAAACGGTTTAAATTCTCTACCAGTTTCGTGGAAGAACTTGCTGAAGAATTCGTAATACTGAAGACGTATTACCTGAATTGCAACAATCATTCCTTCCAGAACTATAATCAATGCATTACCAGCAATCAGAACGATGATTCCACCAATAGTTCCCTGACCACCAACCATTTCTGTAAGAGTCAGAATTGTAAAGTTGAGAACCGCGTGAGAAAGAGCAAATGCACCAACACGTACAAAACTTACTGTGTTTGAAAGATATCCGGAAACAACTTCAATCAGTTCTACAGCGCCTGAAATTAAGTAAGTTCCAAATCCATTTTCAAACAAAGGCTTTTCATGATTTGCAGCACGCTCAAATGGTTCGGCAAAGGCTGCAAAGAAAAGTGAAACTAAAATTATGATGATGTCGTAAGCGGCAACGGCATGTTTTGCAAGAACAATGCGAAGTACAAGCGCAATTACATACCAGAAGAACACTGCACCGGCAAGTCCGTTTTTACCAAGGAAGGCCTCTGCAAAACGCTTGCGCGAAAGATTATTGATGATATTCAGTAAAAGTCCGCAGGTATTAATTACAAAACCAATTGCAACAGCAACACCAAATACACCAAACATTACATAAATTGATTTTGGATCTGCAGAAGGCATAAGCTTTAAGATTGGAGCACGAGGTGTTCCAAACAGGCCTGTTACCCACTCTGCAAACGGCTCAAGAACTGTTTCAGTTCCAAAGAACTCACCAGTCAAAAGTCCCATGATAGAACTAGAAATACCAATTGCCATAAAAATCGGTGCAAACTTATTCCAGCCGCCAACTTTTATAATGTTGAGCGCCATAAGAATTCCTGCAATAAGGAAAACAAGTCCCTGTCCGCAGTCGCCGAACATAATTCCAAAGAGAATTGTAAAGAACACTGCAACAAAAGGTGTCGGGTCAATTGCACCATAAATTGGAGAACCGTAAGAGAAAATCATTCTCTCAAAGCTCTTTACAAACTTTCCGTGCTGGAGCTTTACAGGAACCTGTTCCTTACCCGACATAACACTAGGTACTTCAAAAGGCTCGTATGCACGAATTGCAATGCGGCCCTCGGTAAGTTCGTCGAGGCCTTTCATGTAATTTTCAGTCTCACTGGCCGGAATCCAGCCGGTGATGCGGTATACGAGCTCGGTAGATTCAAGGCGCGAAGTAATTGCTTCTATCTGAACAGCAATTGCAAAACAGCCAAGAAGATGCTCAAGCTGAGCGCGGTGTGTTTCTGCAAAATTTGTTTTTTCTGTAATTCGTTCTTCAAGAACTTTGTCGGCCTCAGCCTTTTTTTCTTCAAGCCCTTTAAGTGCAGATTCAGGAACTCCCTTAAAATCAGAAGGAACTTCAAGTTCTACAAAGTTATGATTTTTAAGTTCGGCATCAAGAGCAAAACGGCCCTTTTTAGAAGATGCCACAAGTATATGCGAAGAATCGTTTCCAAGTTTAATTACAACGGCAGAACCTTCAAGGCGTTCCTTCAAATCTTCATACTGATTTTCCGGAATGCGTCCAATTCTCAAAGAAAGGAACGAAAGATGTTCAAGTTCAGAATACGAAACCTTAAGGTTTGAAAAAGCCATTGCTTCTTTATAGGCATCGTTTACCTTGTGAGCCTCATCTGTTGCTTCTGCAATTCGGGTTTTTAAATCAGTATAAGCTGCAATAAAATCAGCGGCTTTTTTGCGATCATCATCAACAGGAGCATTACAGTTTTTAATATCAATATTTGGTTCTTCATAACCAAGTTCAGTATATGCTTTTGAAAGACTTTCATAAAACTGAGAATCAACATTCAGCGAATCTTCCGAAGAATCGCCGGCAGCAGATTCTTTTAATTTTGTCTGAAACTGAAAATTTTCTTTTTTTCCAATATATTCAATTACAGACGAAATATCATTTTTAAGAACCATAAGCTCAAGAAGCTTCATTTCTGCAGTTCTAGCCATTAACTCCTCCTTGATGCAAATCTTCGCTGAAAATTCCAACAGCATTCATTGCTTCCTGAGAATTCACGTTTAATCTTATACTTTCTACAGCTGTACGAATACAACTGAGTTCAAAATCTTTCATTTTATACCAGCCAATCAAAAAGCACGAATCAGACGGAAACTGATGAAAAAGTTTGCTTGCCTTTATATTAATTTCCATACGATTACGAGTTTCAATCCAAATTGGATCTATTTGCCAAACTTGCCCGTCAATATGAGGATTCACCAGCGAAGAATATTTCCACTTTCCCCAAACCTCGTATTCGTCAAGCGGCCAATCCAAAATCTTTAAAGCAGGAGCTGCAACCGGGTCTGAATGTCCAGGCTTATCAGTTACATAAATGAGATTTTTAACAATATCTTGAGATTTCATATTATAAAAAAGTCTTAAGCGCAAAACCCAGACAATATTTTTAATAATGAATTCCTGCCGATAAATCTCAAGCAAAGCCTCTTTAGCTTCGCCACTCTCCTTTTGCGCAGATTCCCACAAATGCCGGCAAACCTGAATATCAATTTTAAAATCAAGTTTCTGCTGTTCGTGAATTCCTGGCAATTCATTATACCACGAAAAAGTCGTTCCTTTAGTAATTTTTTTTATATCTGGCCAGGATTTATAATCGAGCGAAGAATACTTTCCAAGTTCAATAAGTTTAGGCAATTTTTGTTCACCTTTGCAAAGGCTCGCACTAATTTCTTTTAGATTTTCGCCTTCAAAAAGAAGCAGCTGATCTATCAAAACTTTTTCAGGCTTATCATACATATTGATAAAATTTACATAATTGTTAATAAAATCAGAAAAAGCCTTTTCTTCTATTTGTTGAGACAAAATAACTTCGGGCACAAGCGGCGGTTGAGTTCTAAAAATAAGAGTCCACAATTCACCAAGACTTTTTGCACCAAAAAGCAGTTGAGCGCGATTATTTATAAATGATTTTCCAAGAATACCGTTTGCCTTTGCAAAAACAAAAGCATTAGCTCCGCACTTATCCATTATTAGCCACTCTCCAATTAAAAAACTTTCTAAAAAATCAGATTGTCAAGCAGCGATGAAAAAGCCCCATAGTTTTGAGGTTTTGCGGCGAGCGACTCTTTAAAAGAATCAATTTCTTTCTGGTACTTTTCAGAAATTAATTTATAATCATTCTGATAATCAGCTTCCAGTTTAGAAACTTCCTGATCATAGCGGGATTTATATTCAGAATTATATTTTGCGCGGGCTTGAGAAAGTCTACGTTCAACTTCCATTGCAGCGTCGTTTATAAGTGCAGACGCATTTTTTTCAACTTCCAGTAGATGATTGATTGCATCAATCTCAGATGTATTTTCTGCCATACATACCTCCTGTGCATATGTAAGGCCGCCATTGGCCGTTGCTTTTTTTTTGATTTTCTAATTACGACTTATATTATAAATCTAAGATTCCAAAGATTCTATAATATTATACACTTCCTGAGAAGATTTTGCCTGCAAAATATTTTTTACAAAATCAGGATTTCTGACTAACTGAAGAATATCTCGAAGAACATGAAGATGAGTTTCTGTATCTTTTTCTTCAAACAGGATTTCAAATATGATATTTACGGCAGGATTTGCCGAATCTAAGTTCGGCTCAGGGGCATCAAACTCAATACCAAAACGGCTAATGCCCACAGCAACAAGAGTATCCTTTGCAGAACCACACAAAGCATGCGGAACCGCAACACCAGGAAATACAGCAGTACTCATTTTTTCTTCCCTTGTAATAAGGGCATTCATTGCTTCCCTGCGGTCTAAATCGGGATTGTTAGCAATAAGAACTTCCAGAAGTTCTGCAAAACTTTCTTCTTTTTCAGAACTTTCCAGTCCGACTTTTATACAAGCCGGAGAAATGAAACTGCTGAGCATTTAACGCCTCTTATTCAGCAGACTCAGATTCTGACTCTGCCCACCATTCATTAGCTTCAGATGCAGGAGCTTCTTCTGTTGCTTCTACAGCTGTAGGAACCAAATCTTTTTCGATCTTTGGCTTTTTATTAAGCATAGCAAGTGCAAATGCAATAGCGAAAAACAAGAATACCAATACAAAAGTTGTCTTGGTAAGCACACTAGCAGAGTGAGAACCAAACGCAGCAGTTCCGCGTCCTCCAAGAAGTCCCATTCCGTTTTCACCGTCGTCCTGAATTGAAACAAGCAAAACAAGCAAAAGACAAACGATTACAAAAACTACCAAAAGAACAACACTAATTGTACCCATAATTTATTTCTCCAATATTTTTTATTCAAATAAAGTGTATATATATTAATAGAAAAGAGTTTTTTCGTCAATGCAACTTCTTGCGTGTTTTAGCCGCACTACTCCACACATTTTTACATTGCACAAGTTTTAATAATCAAAATTATATCCAATAAAAAGCGCTTTTAAATCAGCTTTGCCAGAAATTCCAAGCACCGAATAAATATGAAGCAAATCCTTTTTAATTGCACTTTCACTCACACTATGATTTATAGCAAGCGCTTTAATTGTTGTGTTATTTACAACAATTTCTTTTATACAATCTTTTTGACGTTCAGAAAACTTATAATTTTCAAGATTTATAGAATCATTGTCTTTTCTGCTATAAGCATGACGAAACAGCAGATTTATGCAGCCAATTGTGCAAAGCGAAAAAAGCGTAATTCCAGCATATTCAAAAAAGCATTTTGCTCCATAAGGTACTACAAAAATCAGTTTTACAAGCTCAAGCACAAGATAGATTCCCAACCGGATTTTTGAAACCAGCTGATTTTCCAAAAGCAAAAGCACAAAAAGAATTGCCGTTAAAAAAAGCGCCGTATAAATGCGGCCGGTATAAAGATTCGACAAAATCAAAACTTCAAGCCCGGCATAATAAAAATAATGATTATTATAGAAGCAAAAAGTAAGAACACAAAGCACAAAAGCAACAGCCTGCGAGCAGCACGAAACCACTTTAGAATAAGGCATAACACTTTGCTCATACGAAAAATCAGTAAAAAAATTAAGAAGTGCAATTGTAATCAGATAAAAACACCCGATAATTGCCATTGGACGAAACGGTTTGTCTAAAAACTTTTTTGCTGCCATAACTTTTGTTCCTCTAAATTTAATTATAGCACATTTTTATTCAGAATAAACAAAATGATTTATATAAATCGATAATGCGCACAAAAATCAAACAATAACAAAAACAGCATTTCGTAATTTACACCTTTTGATTCGTAAAAAGTCCGTAAATAAAAAAAAAACCTCAAAAAAATCTAAAAAAATAATCGCGGCGATTTTTAATTTTCGCCGCGATTAATCTTACAAAAAATCAACTAAAACAAAATTCAGTAAGTTTTATTTTTTTGCAATTTCAGAAAGGCTTGTTACAACGCCTGCAAGACTCTGCAAATCCGAAGGAACAATAATCTTTGTTGCCTGTCCGTTGCTTGCAGTTTCAAATGCTTCGAGACTGCGGAGTTTCAAAACCTTGTCGTCCATTCCAGCATCGCGCAACATTTTAAGACCTTCAGCCTTTGCCTGCTGAACTTCGCGAATAGCTTCAGCTTCACCTTTTGCTTTTTGAATAGCAGCTTCTTTGTGAGCTTCTGCTTCAAGAATCAAAGCCTGCTTCTGACCTTCAGCTTCCAAAATTGCACTCTGCTTGTGACCTTCAGCAATAAGAATCTGCTCGCGGCGTTCGCGTTCAGCTTTCATCTGCTTTTCCATTGCATCACGAATTGCAGCCGGCGGCTCAATATTCTTTACTTCAACGCGATTTACTTTAATTCCCCAAGGGTCTGTTGCTTCGTCCAAAATAGAACGCATTTTTGTATTAATAACATCGCGGCTTGTCAAAGATTCATCAAGTTCAAGTTCACCAATAATATTACGCAGAGTTGTGGCACTAAGATTTTCAAGCGCATTAATTGGTTTTTCTACGCCATAAGTATACAATTTTGGATCTGTAATCTGAAAGTAAACTACAGTATCAATCATCATAGTAACGTTATCGCGTGTAATAACCGGCTGAGGCGGAAAATCAAAAACCTTTTCCTTAAGCGAAACCTTTTTTGCAATGCGGTCTAAAAACGGCATTTTTACATGCAAACCAACATTCCAAGTTCCCTGATAAGCACCAAGTCGTTCAATTACAAACGCATTAGACTGAGAAACAATTCTGATGTTTGTGATAATCAGAATCATAACCACAATTACAACTGCAATAATTACATAATATAACATTCAATTCCTCCTTGTAAAAACTGCAAAAGCAATTTTTAGATTTTGCTATATTTTTTTTACAAACGCCGTAACGCCGGCAATTTCTTCAATAACACACTTGCTGCCTTTTTCAAGAGAAACATCTTCTTTTACAGCAGCAGTCCATTCCATACCATTGATTTTCACAGAACCTTTTTCAAGCGCAGTGATTTTTTTTGTTACAACAGCAATCTGCCCAATAATTCGCTCATAATTAGTTGCGATTCTTTTTTGACTCAACTTCTGCTTTACAAAAGGTCTTGTAAAAATCAAAAGCACAAGAGCCGCCACAACAAAAATAAACAACTGAGCAACAAAAGGAAGCGGCGTAAATGCAAGAAAAACCATTACAAACGCACTAATTCCAAACCAGATAGTAGTAAGAGAAAGCGTAAGCGATTCTACAACAACGCAAATAATTGTAACCGCCACCCAAACCCACGGAAGATTATTTCTAAAAACTGAAATAATATTGTCCATAAGCCAAACCTCCAGAATTTTTTTTGCTAACAAGGCTAATATAGTCAAAATCATCAGCAAAAACAACGGTGACATTTGTTACTTTTAGGGTGACTTTTGTTATTTTTTTAAAGTTGGCGGTTCCGCACGCCTTCGGCGTGCGGCGGGCTTTCCGCCGTTCCGCGCTAACCGCGCTCCATTCCTCCACTTCGTTTCGGAACTCGCCTTCGGCGAGCGGCTACAATCCCTAACCGTTTTTTTTCAAAAATAAATTAAAGCCTTGCAAAATCAACTTTCTGCTCTGGAATATCAACCTTTGCAACCTTTAAGCACGCGCTGTCATTCAATTTAACATCATTACAATTACGAAGCGTTGCCTGCATATCCAAAGAAGGAATCAAAAACAGCGCGTCATTTCCGCGTCGGTCAATACAAAACGCTTCATATTCAGATTCCGGATTTTGCAAAAGATAAACAAGTTTCCAATGAGTATCACTTTGGCGACTTGCCTTTTTTGCAGCAATCGAAGCAGCGTCACCAGCGGCAACACGTTCAAGCATATCATCTTTGGCAATAAGATGACGGCCGTCTAAAAAAGCGCGAAGCTGTTCGTGAGAAATCAAATCGCCATAACGGCGAAGCGGAGATGTAACCTGACTGTAAAAAGAAACTCCAAGCCCCGCATGAGGCGCCGGCGTAATTCCAACCGAGCGTTTTCGCATACATTTAATGCGAGCAAACTGGCCGGCCCAACCTTCAGGCAAATTATCAGGAAAATCAGGAGATTCCTGGCTGATATACATAAAAGGAATCTGATTTTTAAAAGCAAAGCGCGCAGCACCTTCACCAGCCAAAATCATAAGTTCGGCAATCATTTCATTAGATTCAAGGCGCTCTTCTGGTTCAATAGTAACTTTTTTAGTTTCTTTATCAACAGAAATAGAAACTTCTGGCATTTGAATTGTGATTGCACCATTTTTTTCGCGGCGAGCCTTATTTTTGCGGGCAATTTCAAAAAGCGGTTTTAATTCAGAATCGTCTTTGTGCTCCTGCGCATATTTGTAAGTAAGGCGTTTTACAGTAACTTTTGTTTTAAAAACAGAACAATCTTCAATCTGACTTTCAGAATCAAGTTTTATACGAAATGACAAAGCGCGGCTATCTTGTTTTAAGCCAAGCGCATAATCTTCAAGGCAGCTTTCGCAAAGCATTCGCGAAGTTCCTTCGGGAATGTAAAGCGTAGTTCCGCGTTCGCGTGCAGCAACATCAATTTTTGAATCAGGCTCAACCGAAGAAGCAGGATCTGCAATATGAACCCAAAGATATTCTCCGTCAAAAGCGACCGCATCATCAGGGTCAGCAGAATGCTCGCTGTCAATTGCATAAGCAACGCCAGGCACTTCAAGGCGTTCTTCTTCGGGCATAGAGCCAAGCTGCTCTTTTGCAGAATCAAAACTAAAGCCAAAACGCGTTGGATACGGATTTTTTGTATAATCCCAAATTCCAGTATCAATTAAAAGCCTGTGAGCCGCTTCAATAGTTTGAGGAATTTTTGCTTCGGCAAGAACGCGCGATTTATCAGTTTTACAAAGAGCAAACGCTTCAACTTCACCCATAAATTTCGCATCAGAAGGTAAATCAAGCTTACGAGCTTTTACACGGCCAATAAAAGCTGCACGAATTTCAGCTTCATGCTCTTTTTCATATTGTTTTTTATTTAGCGCTTCAATTTCACTTTCAGTTCTAAGAGTAAACTTAACTTCTCCATTTTTTAACGCTTCCTGCGAAAGCTGAAAATGAACATCACCGCAAGCCGCAGAAAACAAAGCCCAAACTTCGTCGGCCTTAAAACCGCCGCGCGAATATTCAGCTAAATCAGAAAGCGAAACCGCTTCATTTGCAGTAGATTCATCAGATAAAAGAAGTTCATAAGTTTCCAAAAGCTGAGCCGCAAGCGAATCACAAGAAAAAGAAAGCACCGCTTCGAGAGAAGAACAAGGGCCTTCATGCAAAAGCACAACATCTTTTTCGCGCACTTTCTGTTCGCCATAAACAGCTTTTTTACCACCAGGAGTTGCCGGCTGAGTGCAAAACTTTATAATATATTTATCGCCGTCGCGGTCATTAACTACAGCAGGTTGATTTTTGTACAAAACAACAGAAAACTTATTCATAAAAACAATATATCAGAAAAAAAATATAAAAAAAAGACCGCCCAAAAAGGACGGCCCTTTATATCATCTTAAAAATAAGCGATTAGCGCTTACCACTTCTTTTCGATAGTGTCACAGATGTTCAATTCGCCTTCATCCATAGAGAAGAACTTAGCCTTAGCCATATTAGGAACAACGTTTACTGAGTCACCAAGACGGAATTCAGCATTAGCAGTTGTCTTAGCGATGATAGACTGACCTTTGTTAGAAACAAGGTAAAGGTGAGTTTCAGCACCAAGAGGTTCCTTGTTAGTAATCTTCATCTGCATATCATCTTTAGCAGCTGGCTTTTCAACGTAAGTAAGGTCTTCAGGACGAATACCAAAAGAAACTTCCTTACCAACATAGTCTTTCAAGCTCTTAGCCTGCTCATCTGTAGGATTGATTTCGAAAGAACCTTCGTCACAAACAATTTTTCCGTTCTTTTCGAGAACCTTTACAGTCAAGAAGTTCATAGGAGGAGTTCCAATGAATCCTGCTACGAATTTATTGATTGGGTTGTTGTAGAGGTAAAGAGGTGCACCAATCTGCTGGATAATACCGTCTTTCATTACAACGATTTTTGTACCGAGAGTCATAGCTTCAATCTGATCGTGAGTTACATAGATCATAGTAGCCTGCAAACGGTTATGAAGAGCAGCAAGCTCAGAACGCATAGTAACACGGAGCTTAGCATCCAAGTTAGAAAGAGGTTCATCGAACAAGAATACTTTAGGATTACGAACGATAGCACGACCTACAGCAACACGCTGTCTCTGTCCACCAGAAAGAGCCTTAGGCTTTCTGTCGAGGTACTGAGTAAGGTCAAGCTGCTTAGCAGCATCGCGAACACGGCGGTCGATTTCAGCCTTATCCATCTTGCGAATCTTAAGACCAAAAGCCATGTTATCATATACAGTCATATGAGGATAAAGAGCATAGTTCTGGAAAACCATGGCAATATCACGATCCTTTGGAGGAACGTCGTTCATTTCAACGCCATCAATAAAAAGTTTACCTTCAGAAATGTCTTCCAAACCAGCTATCATGCGGAGAGTTGTTGATTTACCGCATCCAGAAGGACCTACGAATACGCAGAATTCCTTGTCTTCAATAGTGATATTAGAATTAGTTACAGCACGAACACCGCCGTCGTAAATCTTTCCAATACCTTTAAGTTCTACTTTTGCCATTTTTAACTGGCCTCCTTAATCGATTCCTAAGAACCTAGGGTTATATTATTAGAACCATTTTACTATATTTTGAAAAGAAGTCAACAGCGATTTTTTGTTCCCACAACGATTTTTAGATTTTTTTTATTTGGGTGTTCCCAAGCCCGGAAGCTTTGCTTCCGGGCTTGGGCGCTACGTTCCGGGTTCCGCTAACGCTTCAGCCTCCGCACTCGCTCACTACGTTCGCTCGCTTGCGGTGGC
>JAGCVK010000032.1 GCA_017962415.1 Treponema sp.
AAAAGTGCGTCTTGCTGGCTTTTATTCCAGCGGTGAACTTCATCAACAAATAAAATTGTGCGCCTTGTGTAAAGATTGTAATAATCTTCTGCCTGTTTAATTGCGCCGCGAATATCAGCAACGCCGGTAAGCACGGCATTTAATGTTATAAAGTTTGATTTTGTATGATTTGCAATAACGCGGGCGAGGGTGGTTTTACCGCTTCCTGGTGGTCCATAAAAAATAACTGATGTAAGTTGATCTGCGGCAATTGCGCGGCGAAGCAATCGGCCTTTTCCAACTATGTGGTCTTGGCCGATATATTCATCAAGATTTCGAGGCCGCATTCTTGCGGCCAAAGGTTCTTGTGTTAATTTTATTTGTTCAAATAAGCTGTCAGAAGCCACTAAATTCTCCGATTTGCTGGCAGGCTCAGCCTGCCTATGAGCCGTGTTTCGATGAACCTAAAACTCCGCTGTCAGCGTTTTTTTACGGTTCTTCGATTTTAGGCTTATTCGCGGTTCCACTTTTTGCGGTCAGGATAGTATGACCAAAGTCCAATATCTTCATAAGCTGCATTTGATGTTCCTGCGAATGTCAAAGCTGCATATAATGAACTTTCTTCTTCTGTTTTGTCCGGTGTTGCATTTAACAAAACCATTGGTATATGGTCTGTTGTAATTTTTGACTGAATATTATTTCCGCTTGGGAAATCTGCTATTTTCAATTCGCCACCGTCAAAAACTGCTCGTTTTATTCCGCCATTTTTTGCAGAAGCAATATTTCCAAGCCCAATCAAAACTGAATCATTTGTTGTGGCAATGCTTATGATGTCTTTGTCGCAATCAATGTCTTTTAGTTCGGGGTTTGTTGGTGTTTTTTGATAATAAAGTTTGCTGCCTTTTGAGAAGTATAGTTTTTCAGCTGGTGAAGATTCAGTTTCATCTGTGGCAACTGCTACTGCGTTAAAGAATATATATTCATCGTCGTAATATGCAACAGCGCGTGGTCTTATATATTCCGATGACTCGTATAAAGCGAGAGAGTCTTCGTATAAAGTGTAGGCAGTTTCAGTTATGTCTGCTTTTGTTAATCCTGTTAATTTATAAAGTTTATCTGTTTCTTCATTGAAAATGTATACGCTTCTGTGATCTTTATTTGGCGAATTAGTTTGGAAAACATTAAAGTCTGAATAATAATGTTTGTCTGATTTTTTAATATACATTGAAAAATATTCAGAATCGTTTATGTCTTCATTTAAGATTTCTTGCCAGTCTTTTTTGGTATTGTTTTTGCCATACAAATGGATTTTATCTGGATTTGTGCTTCCTTCTTTTCCTGTAGTTGTGTATTCAGCTGTAAACAAATAAAGATAATTTGTATTTGCAAAAACGCCAATAATATGCTGGCCTTGCAATTCTGAATCATTAAAAGAATAACTTGGAAGATCAAAAGGAACTGGATAATCGTCCCAGCTTCCGTGTTCGTTATTATCAGCTTTTTTATATCTTAAGCCATTGTTTGCTGCAAGAAACAGATATTCGCCATCAGTCATAGTGTATCTTGTAATTTGGCCAATGTTTCCGTTTACAGTTGCAGATAAAGGCTCTACGTCCTGACGAATTTCGTAAAAAATCGGGTCAAAGCAACTTGTAAAAATCATTGCAGCCGGAATAAAAATTGTTGCGATAATTTTATTTATTTTTTTCATCATTATATCCTGTGTAAAGTTTTAGAAGTGATAGCGTAAAGTAAATCCAACGTTTATAAAAACACCATTGTCATTTTTTTCAGGATGGTCTTTTGGCCACATTGGAATCCAATATAAGTTTGTTGCAAGTCCAAAAGACCATTGTTCTGAATATCTGTAATAAGCTCCTGCAGAAGCTTTTGCTGCCAATGCAGGAAAATAAGTCATATTCTGAAGTGAAACGTAAGCCAAACCAATATTCAAAGTCATAGGAAATTCAAACTTACCAAAATAAGGCTGATACATTACACCAAAAGTTAAAGGCATTGTCGAAAGCTGTTTTTTTCCGATAGTTTGATTCCAGCAAAACTGAACATCGCCGCCAACTCCAAGTTTGTTTGTAAGAAATCTGTAATAGCCGATTCCGCCCCCAATTCCAGGGTAAAGCTGCTTGCCAAAGTTCAAAGGAAAGTTCGCTCCAAGGTCAACTTTTAAAAACTGGTCTCCTGCTCCGTTTTGTTCGTAAATATAATCATCATAGTAATCATCTTCATCATCATAAGTTTGAGCAATTAGTGCACTTGTGCATAAAATTAGTGCAGACATAATAGAAATAAAGCGTTTCATATTGCGACCTTTTTTTTATTTCAGTATATTTTCTTACTATACAATATACTGTTTTTATAGCAGTTTATCAATAAAACAGAAAGGGGCTTTGGAAGTTACATGAGCGCAGTAATTATCGACGGAAAGCAGGTTGCGGCAGATGTTCGCAATGAAGTTGCACAAAAGGTTGCAGAACTTAAAACAAAAGGAATTTCTCCTTGTCTTGCAGTTATTTTGGTTGGTGAAAATCCTGCAAGTGTTAGTTATGTTACAGGAAAACAGAAGGCGCTTGCCGAAGTTGGTATGGTTGATCGTTCTGTTCATTTGCCAGAAAATACTAGCGAAGCAGATTTACTTAAGTTGATTGACGAGCTTAACGCTGATGATTCTGTGCACGGAATTCTTGTTCAGTTGCCTCTTCCAAAGCACATTAACGAAGAAAAAGTAATTATGGCAATTTCGCCAGAAAAAGATGTAGACGGTTTTCACCCGGTAAGCGTTGGAAATCTTATGATTGGCCGACCGGGCTTTTTGCCTTGCACTCCGCACGGAATTATTGTACTTCTTAAAAAAGCTGGAATTGAAACAAGCGGAAAACACGCGGTTGTAATTGGCCGCTCAAATATTGTAGGAAAGCCGGTTTCTATTTTGCTTGCCCGCAAAGATGTAAACTGTACTGTTACAATGTGCCACACCGGAACTAAAAATATGGCGGAAATTACTCGTCAGGCTGATATTATTGTTGTTGCAAGCGGACACCCTCACACTCTAACTGGCGATATGGTAAAAGAAGGTGCTGTTGTAATTGATGTTGGCGTAAACCGCATTCCAGATTCTTCAAAAAAATCAGGATTCCGCTTAATTGGCGATTGTGATTTTGATGATTTAAAGGAAAAGACTTCGTTCATTACTCCAGTTCCAGGCGGAGTTGGTCCAATGACAATTGCAATGCTTATGCAAAATACTCTTGAAAGCGCACAAAACAGATTGAAATAGGAAAAATCGATGCGAGATATACAAAGCGAAGAAGATACCCGCGCCGTTCCTTTAAAAAAGGTTGGCGTAAAAGGCGTAAAATATCCGGTTACAGTTTTGGATAAAAACTCTAAAACTCAGCAGACAACTGCCTGCGTGGATTTATTTGTAAACCTTCCTCATAATTACAAGGGAACTCATATGTCCCGATTTATAGAAGTGTTTCATAAATATCATACAGACCTTTCTATGCATCATTTTTTGGATATGCTTGAAGAAATTCGGGTAAAACTTGATGCGCAAAGAGCTTTTGGTCGAGTATCTTTTCCGTATTTTATTGAAAAGCAGGCTCCTGTAAGTGGAGCTTGCGGAATTATGCAATACAGTTGTTCTTACGACGGCGAAGTTTGCGAAGGTGGCGAGCGAAAGTTTTATGTTTCGATTCAGGTGCCTGTTGCAACGCTTTGCCCTTGTAGTAAAGCAATTAGTGAATACGGTGCGCATAATCAAAGGGGAATTGTAAGCGTTCGTTTGCAGTATAACGATTTTTTCTGGATTGAAGATGTAATTGAAACTATTGAAAAATGCGCTTCAACTCCGCTTTATACTCTGCTTAAGCGTAAAGATGAAAAGTTTGTAACTGAACACGCTTATGAAAATCCTCGCTTTGTGGAAGATGTTGTTCGCGAAGTTTATTTAGGTCTTAAGAAACTTGGATTTAAAAAGTTTTCTGTAGAAGCTGAGAACGACGAAAGTATTCATAACCACAATGCTTATGCTTGCGCAGAATATTCTGAATAATCTTTTTGATTACAAATATCAGAAATAAAAAAAAGAGAGCATTCAAAAGATTTAACCACCCGGGAAACCTTTTGAATGCTCTTATTGGTATGTAAAATAAATTAAGCCCATTTACGAATTTTTAAATAAAAATCTTTGTTTTTAATTTCTTTTTAAATCATTTTTTTTAATCAATCTTTACTTAATAAATCTTTTTAAATGGTTCTTAAATTGATGTTTTTAACTTTAGGCTAACTTTATTTAATCTAAAGTTATAATAATATTACCTGGGTCATATGTCAAGAAGTTTTATAAAACGTTTTCGAAATATAACAAAAAGTTATAAATTTTTTATTAAAGTTATAGAATAAAGTTAAATAAAAAATGACCTAAGTAATATTTTAGGCCATTTTTTGTATAGTAAAACGTTTTTCTTTTGATTTTCAGGCTTTTTTTACCGAATCGCGAACGATTACGCTGCCGTGAACAACCTTTTTTCCAATGTGATAACTTGGATTTTCAAGTTTTAGTACTATACTTTCGGCACCAAGTTGTGCCATTGTTTCGTAATTAACGCTGTAAGTTGTAAGTTTTGGAATTCCAATGTCTGCAAAAATACCGTCATCAAAAGCTGCTACAGAAATATCTTTTGGAATCTTATATTCAAGACCTTCAAGATAATGAATAAGTTTGTAAGCAACGCGGCAATCATTGCAGATAAAAGATTCTGGCATTTTGTCTGGCAAAAAAAGACTTTGTTCTTCTCCATAATCATTTACATCTGGAATTATATAATCCATATTAAGTTCCAGACCGCGATGAAGCAGCGCTTTTGTAAAGCCCAGAAAACGATCCATTACAATTTCTGCGAATTTTATATTTCCAACAAAGCCAACAGACTTGCAGCCCTGATCTAAAAGGTAATTTGTGAGTGTGTAGCCTGCATAAAGGTTATCATTTATAATTCCACTTGTTTCGTTATCATAAAGATGTGCCATAAAAAGATGTGGAATATTTGTTTCTTTTAAAAGATTAATATATTCGCGGCTCATCTGTCCTAAAACTATAAATCCACCGACTTTGTTTTCTTTTAAGATTTTTGGAAGAATGAGAAGATGTTCAGTTTCATCAGAAATAATTTCTGTAATTCCGTAATAATTTAGCTGGATTAGATTTGAAATAAGTGGCTGTTGAAGGGACATATATGATACATTTGCATTCATGCTGCGTTCTGCAATAAGAATGCCAATATTGTGTGAGACCTGGTCATCGGAGGACGCAGGAGCCTTTTTATATCCGAGTTCGTCGGCCTTGGCAAGAATCTTTGCCCGTAAATCTTCACTCACTCCGTCTTTTCCTGATAACGCTTTTGATACAGACATAACTGTGACATCGAGTTCGTCTGCTATATCTTTCATAGTGACTACGTTTCTCATTAACTCTTATTATAGCTTAAATGTAAAGTTAACGCAAAGGTATTGGCAAACATATTTATAAATTATGTGATTTTTTGTACAATGATATGAATATGAAGACGTATTTTTTTGAAACTTATGGCTGCGAAATGAATATTGCAGAATCAGCAGCTGTAGAACAGCTTTTTATTGCGCGTGGCTGGAAACGTTCTGAATCTGCTCAGACTGCCGACGTTGCTGTTATTAATACCTGCTCAATTCGGGAAACTGCCGAAAACCGCATTCTTGGCCGGCTCGGCTGGTTTAGCGGGCTAAAAGCTGTGCGCGAATGTAAAGTTGGCGCAAAAACTAAAATGCTCGAAGAGGCTGTTGCTTATGTTCGCGACGGTGCAAAGCCGCTTACATTAATTGTTATGGGCTGTATGGCCGAGCGACTTTTGCAGAGTTTTCAAAAAGATTATCCTTTTATTGATTATGTGGTTGGAACTTATGCAAAGCATCATTTTGCAGAAATTATTTCTGCGGTAGAAGAAGGCAGAAAGCCTTTTAAAATTGATGATTCTGAACAGTATCGTTTTGCTTCTATATCTGCTGAACCCGGACATTTTTCAACTTTTGTTCCGATTATGCATGGCTGTAACAACTTTTGCACTTATTGTATTGTGCCTTATGTTCGTGGCCGCGAAATCAGCCGCCCGGTAAATGAGATTTTACACGAAATTGATTTGCTTGGAAAAATGAATGTGCGCGAAATTACTTTGATTGGTCAGAATGTAAACAGCTATCATAGTGATGATGATGTAAACTTTGCACAGCTGCTTCAAAAAATTGCAGAGCATCTTCGCGAAACTTCTTCGCCAATTAAGTGGGTTCGCTTTATGTCTTCGCACCCAAAAGATTTTTCTGATGATGTAATTGATGTAATTGCCCGCGAAAAAGTTATTTGTCATCATATTCATCTTCCGGTTCAAAATGGTTCTACAAAAGTTCTTGAAAAAATGAATCGCCGTTATACTCGCGAGCACTATCTTGAACTTGTTGCAAAAATCAAAGAGCGCATTCCAGATGTTTCGCTTACAACTGATATTATGCTGGGCTTTCCAGGCGAAACCGAAGAAGATGTTGAACAAACGCTGGATTTAATGCGCCAGGTAAAATATGAATCTGCAATGATGTACTATTACAACCCACGCGAAGGAACTCCGGCTGCAAAATGGGAACAGATTCCAGTTGAAATCCGCAAGGAACGTTTACAACGTGTAATTGATCTGCAGCTAGAACATACACAAGAACAGATGAAAAAGCGTGTTGGTAGTACAGCAATGGTTTTAGTAGAAGGTGTAAGTCGCGACGATAAATGTGAGCTTTTGGGCCAAACAGAGCAGCACGAAAAAATTGCGTTCAAAGCAGATAAATCGCTAATTGGCACTTTTGTTGATGTGAAAATAATAAAATTAAACGGTAATACGTTTAAGGGAGAATTGCTTTAAGTATAGAAATGCCGGAAGCGGGAAGGAATGCAAACTATATCTGCACAAGCGAAGCGCGGTATTGGGCAGCGAAGCTTCAAGCCAGCCATAGTTTGTATTCCTTCCCGCTGGGAGGCATTTCTAAATGTAAGGAGATTTTATATAAAATGGTAGTGTCATTAATTTTAATTTTATTAATTATCATTTTTATGGCGTTTTTTATCGGCTTAAATTTATCCAACGTTTGTACTTTTTGGTTTTTTAAAACTTATACCGATTTGCCAGTTGCAGTTCTTGCGCTCATTGCGTTTGGTGCCGGAATTATCTTTACACTTTTGTTTATTCTTGTTGCAAAAATGAAGGCGCCGGCAACAGATTCGCAAAGTCGTGCAGCACGCAAAGCTGAACGAAAAGCCAGCGTTGAAGAAAAACTCCGCCTTGCAAAAGAAAAACAGGCGCAAAAAGAAGCAAAGAAAATCAAAGAACGTAAACAGGAAGAGCCGGCGGACAACAGTTAAGTTTGCTTTGATTTTTCGCCGATAGGTTAGAATATGAAGAAATTAGTATCCGCAGTTTTTGCAATTTTCTTGAGTGTTTCAGTTTTTGCCGCAGAACTCACAGCCTCTTTTGTAACAAATGAGGCTGCAAAAAAAGAATCAGTTGGAGAATCAGTTTCATATTTAAAAACTCAAATTTTCAAAATGACCGTTGCTTCGGAAAAGCGCGCAGCTTATGTTTTTTTAGCGTCGCTTCAGGAGCAAATGGCTTTATATGATGATGCACAAAAATCTTATGCGCAGGCTGCTGCAATTTCGGCTGGAAATGCCGAAGGAATGCCAAAAAAATCAAATGAGCAGATTGTTCTTGATGCAGTTCGTTGTGCTTTGAGCGCCGGTGATTTTGCAACGGCAGATAATTATCTTAATTCAGCTGTTCGCAATTCAAAAAATCCGGAAGTTCAGGCTTATATCAAATTGTATACACAATGGAGCGCGCTTTGCAAAGCTGATAAAGTTGAAGATATTCAAGAGCCGGTTGTTATGCTTCAGGCTTATTTAAAAGTTGAGTCTATGAATGCTGTAAAACCTGCAGTTTTGCTCACACTTTGGTATGTAACTGGCGATAAATCGTATTCTCAGCAGATTTCAAAACTTTATCCAAAATCAATTGAATCAAATATTGTAAAAGGCGATGTTCAGTTGCTTCCAACTCCGTTTTGGTTTTTTGTGCCAAAAAGTGGCGAAGCAGAGCAGGGAACCGGAAGTTTTTCTGTTACAGAAGAAAAAAAATCTTTGGATTCAGAAAAAGCTGCCGCAGAAGTTCCTGCAAAGTTTACAAAATGGCAGCTTGGACTTTTTAAAACCGAAAGTAACGCAAAACTTCTTTCTGATGAAGTAAAGGCCAAAGGTTTTGATTCTTACATCACAACAGAAAAACGGGCAAGCGGAACTACTTACTATATTGTGCTTGTTCGCGAAGATAAAAATGGTACAGTTGCAGACCGTTTGCGCAGCAGCGGTTACGATTGTTACGGCGTAGAATAAGCTTTTAAAACCTTGCTCATTTTTTTTATAATTTCGTTTACTAAATCACGCTTGATTCCAGAATAATTAACGACAAAACTTTCTGAATCAGGCGATTTTTTTTCGTAAAAATAATCCGACAAAAGCTGAATATTTATGCCGGCGCTTTTCCATTTTTGCTGCAATTCTCTGGCAGAAAAAGTTTGTGTTTTAGACTTCATTGTCAAAAGAAAATGAAGTCCCGAGTTCTCTTCACGAATCGTAAAAATTTTAGAAAGCGCGGAGTTCTCAATGGCCGTAATTAAATTGTTTCTAAGGCTTTTGTAATAATTTTTCATTCGGTTGAGGTGTTTTTCGTAGTGGTCTTGTTCTATAAAGCGGGCAAGCGTAAATTGTTCAAAACTAGAAACCTGGCACGAATAAAATCCGAGCTTTTGCGAAAATTTTTGCGCAAGCATTGGCGGCAAAATCATATAACTGATTCTGAAGGACGGAGCGAGAGTTTTTGAAAAAGTGTTTATGTAAATTACTCGCCCGTTTTTGTCTATGCTTTGCAATGTTGGAAGCGGCTTTCCCGTAAAACGAAATTCGCTGTCGTAATCATCTTCGATTATAAGGCGATTTTGTGTGCTGTTTGCCCATTCCAAAAGTTCTGTTCGGCGTTTAAAATTCATAATCACGCCGCTTGGAAAATGGTGCGAAGGCGAAACGTGAACAACTGTTGCTCCGGCGGTTTTCAGTTCATTAACAATTAAGCCTTGCGCATCAATTTTAACTGGAACGCATTTTGTGCCATTCAAGCGAAAGATTTCTGCGGCTTTATGATAACCCGGATTTTCAACTGCAAAAATCTGATTGCTGCCTAAAAACTGCACGAGCATAGAATACAAAGATTCGGTTCCGGCTCCAATAATCACCTGATTTTCATTTACGTTCATATTGCGAAAGGCCTTTAAGTGCTGGCAGATTGCACGGCGAAGTTCAATTGTGCCAAAAACATCTGTTCGCATTAAAAGCTTTTCGTTTTCAGAAGCCAAAACCTGGCGCATTGTATGCGACCAAAGTGTAAATGGAAATTTTCCAGGCGCTGCAGCGTTGCTTGTAAAATCTGCAAAATAATTTTGATTTTGTTCTGCCTGATTTTTTTGCGGTGTGTTTGTTGAAAAACTTTCCTGTTCTTTTTTATCTGATTTTTCTAAATGCCTTGCAATATCAGAAACAAAAAAGCCTTTTTTTTCAATTGAATAAATAAAGCCTTCGTCAATCAGTTGTGCATAAGCATTTTGCACGGTGATAACGCTGATTCCAAGATGTGCGCTAAGGCTTCTTTTGGAAGGGAGTTTTTCGTTTTCGCAAAGGCTTTTGTTTAAAATCTGATTTTTTATCGAAAAATAGAGAAAATCGGTTAGCGTTTGTGAGCCGCGTTTTTCAAAATCCAGCGTAATCATAATCTGATTATATAAAACTTATAATAAATTGAATATATCTATAATATCAGATTGCCGCTAAACTAAGCAAAAAGCACGCTTTTGGGCGTTGTAATTTTGTTTGAATTTGAGGTTAAAAAAATGGACAAAAGACTTTTGACAATTCAAGATATTTCGTGCGTTGGACAATGTTCGCTTACTGTTGCGCTTCCTGTAATTTCTGCTTGTGGAATTGAAACGGCAATTCTTCCAAGTTCGGTGCTTTCAAATCATACCGGCGGATTTTCCGGCTGGACTTTTCATGATCTTACAGATGATATGCCAAAAATCCTGGAGCGCTGGCTTACTGAAAAAATCAGTTTTGATGCTTTTTATACTGGTTATGTTTCTAAAATTCAGATTCCGTATATTCTTGAAATTATGGAAAAATCTGCGCGTTCTGGGGCGCTTCGTATTGTTGACCCGGTAATGGCAGATAACGGAAAACTTTATGCAGGTTTTGACAAAGATTTTCCTTTGGAAATGAAAAAGCTGATTAACGGCGCAGATGTGATTATGCCAAATCTTACAGAAGCGGCTTTTCTTTTGGGGCAGCCTTATGTTGCTGAAGGTTATGATAAAGCGTTTATCGAAAAAATGGCCCGCGGGCTTGCAGCGCTTGGTGCAAAAAATGTAATTATTACCGGTGTTAGTTTTGAGCATTCTAAACTTGGCGTTGCAGTTTATAATGGTAAAACTGTTGATTATTATTTTAACGAAAAACAGGCTGTGAATGCGCATGGAACTGGCGATCTTTTTGCTTCTGTTGTTTCGGGCACTTTGCTTCGCGGAAAAACTTTGATTGAAGCTGCGAGCCTTGCAGCTGATGTTGTTGTAGAAGCAATCAAACAAACTTCCGGCGACAAAGAGCACTGGTACGGCGTAAAATTTGAGAAGGCTTTGCCATATCTTATTAAGCGTCTTTCTTAATTTGATTTTCTGCTATGTCTTTGTAATATGGTACAAAAAACGTGTTGTTTCATTCAGATTTTTTATGTAAACTGTAAATGAAAAATCAGAATGAAACAAAAACAGGAGACCGCACTATGGCTAAAACTTTCGACGACATGCCTAAAATCGATAATCCGTTAAAAAACGAGCCGTGGATGTAGTAGAGCTAAAAATTGCTTTCGCAATTTTCTTAACGCTCTGCTATAGAACAACATCCGCCAGCGGACTTACACAGGGTCGTTTTAGGATTATCGAAAAAACGGCTCGAAGCAAGCTATGCTTGCGCCTGTTATAAGAACTAAGAGGAGTAAAAAGATGGCAAAAACCTTTGATGATAAGAAGATTATATATACTATGGACCGGGTTACCCGCTCTTACGGAACTAAAGTTGTCCTTAAAGATATTAGTATTTCATATTACTATGGTGCGAAAATCGGAGTTGTAGGACCTAACGGTTCTGGTAAATCTTCGCTTTTTAAGATTCTTGCCGGAAAAGACACAGACTTTGCTGGTGAAACTTCGCTTGCTCCCGGCTACACAATTGGTTATCTTGAGCAGGAACCGGAACTCGAAGCAGGCAAAACTGTAATGGAAATTGTAAAGGAAGGTGTAAAGCCAATCACAGACCTTCTTGCAGAATTCGATAAAATCAACGAAGCTTTTGGCGACCCGGATGCTGATTTTGATAAACTTTGCGCACGACAGGGCGAAGTTCAAGAAAAGCTTGATGCTCTCGATGCCTGGAATCTGGACAACAACCTTGAGCTTGCTATGGACGCGCTTCGCTGCCCGCCAGCTGATCAGGTTGTAGATGTTCTTTCTGGTGGTGAACGCCGCCGTGTTGCGTTGTGCCGCCTTCTTCTTCAAAAGCCTGATATTCTTCTTTTGGACGAACCTACAAACCACCTCGATGCAGAAACTGTAGCCTGGCTTGAAAAACATCTTCATGATTATCCTGGAACTGTAATTGCCGTAACTCACGACCGTTACTTTTTGGATCAGGTTGCAGGCTGGATTTTGGAGCTTGACCGTGGCGAAGGTTATCCTTTTAAAGGAAATTACTCAAGCTGGCTTGAACAGAAAAATGCCCGCCTTGCTCAGGAAAACAAAAATGAATCTGCGCGCCAAAAAGAAATTCAGCGCGAGCTTGAATGGATTCATATGGGCGCAAAAGGTCGTCAGGCAAAGCATAAGGAACACATTACCCGCTATAACGAACTTATGGCTCAGGAAAGCAAAAAGCAGCTTAAAGATACACAGATTTCTATTCCAGCCGGTCCACGTCTTGGTGGCCAGGTAATTGATATTGAAAATCTTACAAAGTCTTTTGGCGACAAACTTCTTTTTGAAAATCTCAACGTTCATATTCCAGCTGGTGCAATTGTTGGTATTGTCGGCCCTAACGGTGCGGGTAAAACAACACTCTTTAAGATGATTGTTGATGCAGCAGGTCTTGAAGGTGGCGAAAAGCCGGATGCAGGAACTATTAAAGTTGGTCAGACAGTAAAACTTGTTTATGTAGACCAGATGAGAAGCGGCCTTGATATGAACAAAACTGTTTACGAAACTCTCGGCGGTGGCGGAGACCTTGTAAAACTTGGTGCTGTAGACGAAAAAGGCCGCGCTCTCGAAGGTGGTGTTCGCGAAGTAAATGCACACGCATACTGCGGCTGGTTTAATTTTACCGGCCCGGATCAGAATAAAAAGGTAAGCGTGCTTTCTGGTGGTGAAAGAAACCGCCTTAATCTTGGTATGATGCTTAAAGAAAGCGGAAACGTACTCTTGTTCGACGAACCTACAAACGACCTGGACGTAGAAACAGTTCGCGCCCTCGAAGAAGCGCTCGAAGATTTTGCTGGTTGTGCACTTGTTGTTAGCCACGACCGCTGGTTCCTTGACCGTATTTGTACACATATTCTTGCCTTTGAAAACAACTCAGAAGTTCGTTTCTTTGAAGGAAACTGGTCTGAATATGCAGAATGGAAGCTCAAAGAGTTTGGTGAAGATGCCGGCGTTCCAAAACGAACCGTTTATCGCAAACTTAGTAGATAATCATTCAATAAATAAAGATATTTCTTGCTGTCAAAATCTTCATTCTTAGAGTATTATTCTGAGTGTGAAGATTTTTTTTGTCGAAAAAGGAGTTTTTTAAATGAGTTTTAGAAAAGATTTTATGTGGGGCGCCGCAACAGCATCATTTCAAATAGAAGGAGCCTGGAACGAAGACGGAAAATCACCTTCAATTTGGGACGAATTTTGTACGCAGAGCGGAAGAATAGAAGATGGTTCAGACGGAAAAGTTGCCTGCGACCATTATCATCACTATAAAGAAGATGTAAAATTGATGGCCGAGCTTGGCCTTAAGGCTTACAGATTTTCAATTGCATGGACACGCGTGCTTCCAGACGGAACTGGAAAAATCAACGAAAAAGGCCTTGAGTTTTACAGTAATCTTGTTGATGAACTTTTAAAGTATAATATTACTCCTTATGTAACACTTTATCATTGGGATTTACCATATTCGCTTTATCTTCGTGGCGGCTGGATGAATCCTGAAAGTTCATTTTGGTTTGAAGAGTACACAAAAGCAGTTGCAAAAAAACTTGGCGACCGTGTAAAAAATTACATCACTTTTAATGAGCCTTCTGTTTTTATGGGGCTTGGTTATCAAAAAGGTGATCATGCACCTGGAATTAAGTGTGGAACACGCGAGCTTTTGAATATTGGTCATAATATTCATCTTGCTCATGGTAGAGCGGTTAAAGTTTTGCGCGAACTTGTTCCTGACGCAAAAGTTGGAATTACAGTTGCAACAATGCCTGCAATTCCTGTTACACAAAAAGATGAACAGGCAGCTTATGATTCTTATTTTTATTGTGATAAAAATGCATTTGTTTGGTCAGATGCTTTTTGGGTAGACCCAATTGTTCTTGGAAAATATCCAGAACAGCTTTTGAATGAATGTAAAGACATTTTCCCTGCTTTTACAGATGAAGATATGAAACTAATAAGCCAGAAAATTGATTTTTTGGGACAGAATATCTATCAGGGAAGATTTGTTGGCGAATGGAAACGCCCAACTGGTATGCCGCACACAGAGCTAAGCTGGGATGTTTTTGATGATGCGTTGGAGTGGGGCGTAAAACACTTTACAAAACGCTATAAACTTCCAATTTACATTACAGAAAACGGCCTTTCCTGCCACGACTGGGTAAGTCTCGACGGAAAAGTTCACGATCCAAACCGAATTGACTTTTTGCACCGCTATCTTCGCGGATTAAAAAAAGCCGCAGAAAGTGGTTGCGATGTTCTTGGTTATTTTCAATGGTCATTTATGGATAATTTTGAATGGGCAAAAGGCTATAATCCACGTTTTGGAATGGTTTTCTGTGATTATCAGACTCAAAAAAGAGTTCCAAAGGATTCTGCTTACTGGTATAAAGATGTAATTCAGGCAAACGGCGAAAATCTGTAAGTCAAAAACTAAAAAACGGACGTTGAAACAATCTGAAAAAATATGCGTGCTTTTTTGCTGCAAGTGTATTTTTTAATTGCTTTAGCGCCCGTTTTTTATTGTGATTACAAATATTGTTCAGATAATTTGTCTGGCTTTATTTCTTTAAGCGTGCAGTTTGTGGTAAATTCCATAAACTGCGGATTTTTTGTTGAATAAGGCTTCCATTCTGGAAGCTCCTCGCCGCATAAATCAGTTCCATTTGGATTTCCGCATTTTATGTAATTGCAAAGATAATCGCACATTTTGCGCGCAATATCATAATGAACGCCAGTAAACGGTCTCCAGCATTTTGCAAGTGTTTCAAACCAAAACCATAAATCAACTGAATGAAATTTTCCCGGATTATCCCAGCCCGGAATTGGAACATCAAATTTGTAGCAGTAATTTTTGATGTTCAAGCCTTTTTCTTCTTCGAGCTTTATAAATTTTCTGATTCCAAGTTCAATTGAATTTATTTGATTGAAAATAAATTCATCTGTTGTAAAGCCTGCAAAAATCGGGCAAGGCTCAAAAGATTCTTTTGAAAAAACATCAATGATATTGCCTTTGTTATATTTGCTGTCAATCGGCGGAATCCAGCTTTGTATTGATTTTTCAAAACCGCCCCATTCATTCCATTTTTGGCGAAGTTGTTCGGTTGTGAGTTTTCGAGCTTCTGCAAGTGAATTACAGCCGCAAAATTTAAAAAAATCAACGCCAATTTTTTCTGCGTCTGCAAGGTTGTGAACTGGAAAAATATTTTACGTTGGATTATAAATAAAACCGCTGTCTACAATTGCACGATTAAAATACTTTCGGCTTTCGCTGTTTGCAATATGGCAAAGTACGCTTCCGGCTCCCGCAGATTGGCCGCCAATCGTTATGTTATTTTTATCGCCACCAAAGGCTTGAATATTTTCGTAAACCCATTTTAAGCCGGCTTGCTGATCTTGAAGTCCCATATTTGCAGGATTTTCAGGATATTCTTTTGTAAGTTCGGGGTGACAGGTAAAACCAAAAAGATTTACGCGGTAATTTACTGTTACAACGACAATTCCGCGCCTTGCTATTCGCTCGCCGTCAAATTCCATTTCGGCAGTATGGCCAACTTGCCAGCCGCCACCAAAAATCCAAAAGTAAACAGGCAGTTTTTCGTCTGCATTTTTCGCTGGCGTCCAGATATTTAAATAAAGACAATCTTCGCTTACTGGAATATCCGGGTCAACAGCCCATTCTCTGGCATAAATATCTTCTGGCGGAGGATTTCTAAGCGGAGACGGTTGTACAGGCATTGGCGGAAATTTGTAGCATTGCAGTACGCCGTTCCAGGATTCGCACGGCTGAGGCGGTGCAAAGCGTAAATCTCCAACTGGCGGTTTTGCAAATGGTATTGATTTAAAAGCGGTAATTCTAGGATCCGCTGCCGGAATTCCTTCTACAATTCCAAGCTTTGTTTTTACAATTCTGAGCATAATTTTTACTCCCGTTTAGCATTTTGGGCTTTTGAACTTTTTTGAAGTTTTATAAAAAAAGGCGGATTATAAAATCCGCCCTAAAAATCAAAATGATTTATAAAAAATTATTCTTTTACGCCACCAATTGTCATACCAACAACAAAGTATTTTTGTACAAATGGATATACAAAAAGAATTGGCAATGTTGCAACAACTGTAATTGCAGATCTGATACTGATTGGTGTTGATTTAGCTGATGAAGCACCAGCTCCAGCTGCAATTGCCATTGAGTTTGCATCTGTTGCCGAAGTACTCTGATTTTGGCTTTGCTGCAAAATAGACATCAAAACATACTGCAAAGAGTGGAGCTTTGGTTTGTTTGATGCGTAAAGATATGTGTCAAACCAGCTGTTCCATGCATTTACTGCTGTGAAAAGCGAAATCATAGCAATAGAAGGTACAATAAGCGGCATAATAATCTGAATAAAGATTCTAAATTCATTTGCGCCGTCAATGCGGGCTGATTCAACAAAGCTGTCTGGCAAACCGTTGATGTAAGTTCTTACAAGAATAAAGTTGAATACATCAACAAGAGCCGGAACAATGTAAACTGCATATCTTCCAAGAAGGTGAAGATTCTTCATAAGCATATAGCCTGGAATCAAACCTGCATTTACATACATAGAAATTACAAGAATAGTTGTAAGCGGCTTTTTGATAACAAATTCTTTGCGGCTTAAAGCGTAAGCGAGCATTGCTACACTAAATACGCTCAAAACAGTTTGCAAAATAGTTCTTGTTACAGAAATAATTCCTGCCTGGAAAATACGAGGAGTTACAAAAAGTTCCTGATAGTTTTTTAAGGTAAACTTTCTCGGAAAGAATTTAATTCCACCGCGCAAAGAATCAAGGCCTTCGTTAAAGGAAATTGCAATTGTGTTCCAAAAAGGATAAACAGTACAAATTACAACCAGTGCAAGTACAATGTAAATGATTACATCAAAAAGTATGCTGCTTGCAGTTGTTTTTGTTTTTGCTGTTGAATATTCATTTTTTTTGTTTTGATTCATCATATCAAACGCTCCTCACCGCTCTTTTTTGCAATAGAGTTTGCTATAACAAGCAGAAGAATGTTTACAACATTCTTAAAGATTCCGGCTGCGGTAGCTAAACCGTATCTTGAGAGTTTGAAACCGTATTTGATTACATAAATATCAATTGTTTCTGCTACATCTTGAATTAAACCGTTTTGCAACAAATATGGCATTTCAAAGTTTGCATCAAGAATATGACCTGCACTCATAATCATCATAATAATAATGGTTGGTTTAATTCCTGGAAGTGTAATGTGCCAGATTTTGCGTAAACGGCCGCAACCGTCAATCTGAGCTGCTTCGTACAAACATGGGTCAATGGCTGTCATTGCTCCAAGATATACGATTGTGTTCCAACCAACTTCCTTCCAAACGTAAGTCCAACCAATGATGTGCCAGAAGTATTTTTGAACTGCAAGCCATTGAATCGGCTGTTTTACAATTCCTAAACCAAGTAATATGTCATTTAAAATTCCGTCTTCAACGGAAAGTACATTCGCAACTAAGCCAGTAACAATAACCCAAGAAAGAAAGTGTGGAAGATAAGAAACAGTTTGAACAAATCTTTTTATTCCAATGTATCGAACTTCATTCAAAAATACTGCAATCAGAATGGCTGTGATATAACCAAGGGCTGTACTTATAAGACTCATTCCTACTGTATTTCTTAAAGAAAGCAGGAATTCCTTTTCTGAAAAAAGCTGAACAAACCACTTAATGCCAACCCAAGTTTGATCAGAGAAAGATTTATATGGCTTATAATCTTGAAAAGCCATTGTCCAGCCCCAAAGAGGAACATATTTGAACAAAATAATATAAAGTACAAATGGAACAGACATAAGCATAAGCATTTTCTGCTTACCCAAAAGTTTCCATTTGCTTTTTCTGTTTATGAGAACTGTAGCTTTAGTGTCTACAGTGTTAGAATTTTTTTTATTTTTCATAAAAAAATACCCACTAAAAATTGTGTGCCCGATAAAAGGCAAACAGGAAATTGATTCGGATAAAATCCGTTTTTATTAAATTAAAAAGATACTACATAGAAAAAGTCCACAGAAAACTTTACGTTTTTGTGGACTTTTTTTGATGTAAGAATGCAAAGAACATTCTTACATCGCAAGTTATAGAACTAGTCCTGGAAACCACCAAACAATTCTACACGGTGATCAAGCTGCTGCTGCATAAACTTGTTATATGTTTCTGTGAGCGGTTTAAGCAAAGTAACATATTCGTTCCATGTCTTTTCGAAGTCAGAAGGTTTTCCCATAATCATCTGTGGAAGATACTTTCTCTGGATTGTTTCAAAGCCAGTCATAGCAAGTGCAGCTTCTTCTTCAAATCCGCCGTTTTCAGCAGAAGGATTACACTGCCACATTGGGTACCAGCCAGGATTTTTTGGTGGGTTTTTGTCCATAAATTCTGCATAAGAACCTACGCCGTAAGCTTTCCAAAGGTCGATATCAACCTGTTTCTGTCCAAGTTCATATTCCCAAGGAAGATCGTCCATAGAACGTGTGTATCCGCTTGGCAAAGTTCCTTCAAGTTTAGGAGCTTTTTCACGCCAAAGAATAGCACAGTTTTGCTGAAGCCAAGTTGGGTCTTTCATATTATTGCGCTGTTCTGCAGTTCTTGCTGGGCGGCCTTCTGAATCTCTAGTCCAGTCTTCGCCTTCAATTCCCCAGTAGAGCATTCTCTGGTTTTCTTCTTCAAGCATTTTGTCCATAAACTGAATAATCTTAATAGCCTTGTCTTCTGGACATTTTACAGTAATACCATAACCTCTCTGAAGGTTTGGAAGTGGCTGGTCGCGGTAGTGAGGCTTAATAGATTCATCAAATGTGAGTGGAAGTGGAGCGAAAGTTCTCTGATCTTTTCCCTGAGTAAAGAGAGAGAAATCAGCTTCGTTCAAGAACTGCCAGCCCTGAATGAACATACCGAGTACACGACCCTGAGCAATTTTTGCATAATACTGGTCGCGGTTATCTGTGAATGATGCAGGATCAATCAAACCTCTCTGGAAATAACCATTAGCAAGTTTGAACCATCTGTGAGCATTTTCATCAGTGAAGTTATCTGTATAAACATACTTTCCGTCTACAAGGTCAACGTGTCCGTTTCCGTCGTTTGGATATCCAGCAAGGAATGCAGGTGGGTTCCAAAGGTCAAATGCTTCCCAGTCAGCAGTAATGATATTGAATGGGATTGTTGGAGCTCCGTCAATTGTTGGATACTTTTTAGCGTATTTTTCGAGAAGATCAAAATACTGATCAATTGTTTTGATTGTTGGATAGCCGAATTCTTTAAGTACGGCTTTCTGAATCCACCAGCCGTTCTGGTTGTAGTAAGTATCAGAAGGAATTCCGTCAACTACACCAGCATCAGGAAGTGAATAAAGATGTTCTTTTACAATGTTGCCTTTTTCATCTTTTTCAGAATCCTGGTCAATCATTTTTTTCCAAACGTTTGCATAATGCTTTTTGATGTTTGGAGCATATTTTTCAACGAGTGGCTTAAGGTCGCGCAAACAACCTGCACCCTGGAACTTCTCTGAGTCTACTTCAACGAGGTCAGGAAGGTCACCAGAAGCAATAAGTACACCAATCTTCTGGTCTTTGTCACCTACAAGGATATCCCAGTTGAAAGTTACGCCGAACTTTTCTTCCATCCATTTGTAGATTTTGTTGTCAGCAGATGGCTGCTCTCTCTGCTGAATTGTGAAAACTGAGATGTTTAACGGTTTTGATTTAGCGTTGTTGCCGTTGTTACATCCCACCAGGCTTAATGCCAGAACTGCTGTTGCCGCAGCTAACATTTTTTTCATAAAAGTCCTCCATTAAATTAACTTTTAATAAAAACATGGTAAAACGTTTTAAATAAATGATAATTCTGAAATTTTGTACAAAAAACACTTATAGTCGCACAAAATTTATAAATAAGTCTTATTTTAGATTGATTTTAGAAAAAAATATTATTACACTATTTGTATGCCAAAGAGTCAGAAAAAGCAAAGGCAACCGGTTGCTATACATTTTGTTTCTCAAAATTATTATGCCGAAGAACCTTTTCGCCAGGTTGAATATGAAATCATTTTTGTAGAAAGAGGAAACGGAACTTTATATTTTGGAAATTCTGTTGCTATGATTCATACTGGAGATTACATTTTTATAAATTCTTTTGAAGAACATTATTTTCGTCCGGATTTTGAAGGGGAAATTTTTCAATGCCACAGAGTTTTATTTGATGATTCAGCTTTTGGCAGCGAAGATGATTCTTGCAGACTTTTTTTTGAAGGAATCAGATTATGCAGATTCTTAAAAATGCCGCCGGAGTTGGAGCGCCGTTTTTTAATCATAAATAAAATGGAAAAAGATTCCGAAGGCCGCGAGCTAATTCTAAAATCTTTGTTGTTTGATATAATTTCTTATGCAGTTGAAACCGGGCAATACGAACGCTTTTCGCAAATTCAGGAAATCAAAAAACGAAAACTTTCTGCAATTGATAACGCGCTTCGTTACATAAAAGATTATTACAGCGAAAATCTGAGCCTTGAGCTGATTTTGCAGCTAACAAATTACAGCAAAAGCCATTTTATCAGATTGTTTAAAGAAAGTACCGGAATGAACGTTTCGGAATATATAAATCGCTATAGAATAGAAAAAGCCTGCCTTGATTTGATTTACACGAGCAATAATATTACAGAAATTGCAACTTCTAATGGTTTTAATAATATTCAGTATTTTTCGCGAAAATTTAAGGAATATATGAATTGCACGCCCAAGCAGTTTCAAAAAAGAAGAAAGAAACTGATTGAGCGGCCGTAATTTTTTATTCTAATATAAAGCCTTTAAATTGATGTGTTCCAACGCCCACAAATTTAAAGTACAATTCACCAACTCCGTCGGGAATTGTGATGTCTGTACTAAAACTTTCCCAAACGTTTGAGCCGGCCGCCGCGACTTGGGCTAGAACTGGGCCGTCCCATTTTGTGCGGATTTCATATTTTCCGTAAACATAACCGCGTGTAATCACAGAAATCTTTTTTACATCTTTAAAATCAAAAAACTTAAAGCCAAAATAATAGCCGTTTTGAACATTTGCGATGTAGCCGATTTCTTCATCACCATCGCGGCCGTCCTGGTAAATTCGCGGATGTTTTATATCAACTAAGAAATTTTTTTCTTGCGGATTAAAAATATTGCAGGCAATGTAAGCTGGATATTCGCCTTTGCCCTTTAGCGGCCCGCCGTTTAAACCGCAGGAAGTAATTTGCACTTGAGGAATTGAGCCGTCTGGCAAAACTTTGAGTTTTTCAGCACAGCCTTGCCGGTTGAACCAGATTCCGTTTGTGTGGCGATGATAAAATATGTAATATTCGCCGTTAATTTTTTCAAAACTTCCGTGATTGTTTGCTCCAAAGTTTGCTGGCAGATCAGCTGGTTTATATGAATCTATATGCATATCAACATTGCTGACAAGAACGCCCTGATATTTAAAATCTGAAGTTGGATTTTTACTTGTTGCGTAGCAAAGTTCGTGCATTACTTGCGAAGAAAAAACAAAATAATATGTGTCGCCAATTTTTCTGATTGAAGGTGCTTCAAAAAAAGCGTGGTCTTTAAAGCCTTTCCAGTTTTCAATTGAATCCTGCTTATAAGGGCAGTCTGTCTGAACTTGAGAACTTACATTTGTGTAACAGTCGCCAGGAGCAATTATTACAGGCTCTTCTTCGATTGTAAGCATATCTTCGCCAAGAACTGTTGCCATTGCACCGATTCTGTCTTTCATATTGTTTCCGCAAAAACCTGTGTAAAGGTAAGTTTTGTTTCCTTCTGTGATTACACCCGGATCGAATTGCGGCATATCGCCTTTGCGTTCGCCAAGTCTTGTGCCGTCTTTATAATGAACGTGGCCGTAAAACTTATACTTTCCAGCTGGAGTATCACAAACTGCAACAGAAACAAAATTTACTTTGTCGTAAACGTAATAAAGATAATAGCGACCGTCCGGGCCAACTGTAACATCTGGCGCGTAAAGACACATATGACCATCGGCATTCATTTCTTCTGATGTTTTTGGATAAATTACCCCTTCGTATCTCCAGTCTGTTAAATCGGTTACTGGAGCCGAATAACATACATAATCACCCTGGCAGAAAACCCAGCCATTAAAAAAATCGTGCGAACCGTAAACGTAAACGCGGTCGCCAAAAACGTGTGGTTCTCCGTCTGGAACATATTCCCACGACGGCATATATGGATTGAAGCCTTGTTTTTTCATTTTTTTACCTCAAAAAAACTTATTTCACAGTTAAACGTTTTACAATATTTAGAATAAACTCTATAATGAAATTATAAAATGTGCAAGCATTTTTTTATGCTGATTTTGCTGGAGGAAAACTGTTTATGAATGGTGCAACTCGTCTTACTGAGATGCAGAAACTTATGGCCGAAAAGGCTTTTAAAATGGCTGGAGAAAACAATCCTGTTGTTGCTCACAAATATGGAGCAGACCCTGCAATTCTTGTTTATGATGATACTTTGTATCTTTATACAACAAACGATATGCAGCAGTTTGAATTTACAAAAGGAAAAGTTGAAAACGGCTACAAAGAAATTAATACATTGAACGTATTCTGTACAAAAGATTTAGTAAACTGGACAGATTGCGGCGAAATCAAAGTTGCTGGAAAATATAATGGCGAAGGTGCTGCAAAATGGGCAGCAAATTCTTGGGCGCCGGCAGTTGCTCACAAAAAAATCAACGGAAAAGAAAAGTTTTTTGTATATTTTGCAGACAGCGGAAACGGAATTGGCGTTTTGGAAGGCGAAAGTCCTGTTGGCCCTTTTATCGACCCGATTAACGGCCCTCTTATTTCGCGCGATGTTCCAACTTGTGCAAAAATCAACTGGCTTTTTGACCCGGCTGTAATTGTAGATGATGACGGTTGTGGTTATATTTATTTTGGCGGCGGCCACGATCCTGAAAAATACGAGCACCCTATGAATGCCCGCTGCGCAGCTTTATCTGATGATATGATTCACCTGAAAGGTGACCCGATTTTAATAGACGCTCCGTTCCTTTTTGAAGATTCTGGAATTAATAAAATTGGCGACACCTGGTATTACACTTACTGCACAAACTGGATTGACAGAAAAGATACAAAAGATCCTGATAAAATGCCGATTGCCGTAATTGGTTATATGACTTCTAAAAATCCGCTTGGACCTTTTGAATACAAAGGCTACACTTTGGAAAATCCGGGAACTGTTTTTGGCGCATGGGGAAATAATCACCATTGGATTTTTAATTTTCGCGGAAACTGGTACATTGCTTACCACACTCAAACTTTAGAAAAAACAACCGGCCAGGAAAAAGGCGGCTACCGAAATATCTTTATTGATAATTTTGAAGTAAATGCAGACGGCTCTTTGCCAATCCAAAAATCAACAAAAAAAGGCGTTGCTCAATCTGGAAGTTTTGTGCTTGGCGATGTTGTGCCTGCTGCAACTTTTGCAAGTTCTAAAAATGCAGCAGTTAGTTCAAATCAAACTGTTGTTTCTGTAAAAGACGGAGCTTATATTTGCCTTAAAGTTGTGGAATTCAAAGGCAGCGAAACTGAATTTTGCGTAGAATGTGTTCCGGTTGAAGGAAAATCTGTTTTGGTTTTTGTTGACGGAACAAGTGAAAATGGCAAATTGATTTGCGATTTAAAACTTAGCTCAAAAGATAAAATATCAGAAAAAATAAGCCTTCCGGAAAATGCAAAAGGACTTCACGACCTTTATATCATAATTCCAGAAGGCTTGGAGCTTAAAAGCTGGCAAATAAAATAGAAGTTTACGCGTTGCTTTCCAAGGTCGAAACGTCGGCCTTGAGCTGCTCTTCTTTTGCGTAAACGTTGAGTGCGTCAAGCATATCGTCCATTTCGCCCATCATAAAGCTTGGCAAATTATGAGCCGAGTAGTTGATGCGGTGATCTGTTACGCGGTCTTGAGGAAAGTTATAAGTGCGGATTTTTTCTGAGCGGGCACCTGATCCAACCATACTTGAGCGGGCTGCTGCACGTTCTTCCTGCTTTTTGCTTTCTTCCAAGTCAAAAAGGCGGGCACGCAAAACGCGGAATGCCTTTTCCTTATTTTTAATCTGAGATTTTTCGTCCTGCTGAATAACAACAAGACCTGTTGGAATATGAGTAAGTCGAACGGCAGAGTCTGTTGTGTTTACACATTGTCCACCAGGTCCGCCGGCACGCATTACGTCAACGCGAACATCGCCCGGTTTAATTTCAATTTCAGTTTCTTCTGCTTCTGGCAAAACGGCAACTGTTGCTGTAGAAGTCTGCAAACGTCCCTGGCTTTCTGTTGCAGGAACGCGCTGAACGCGGTGTACACCAGATTCCCAGCGCAAAGTTCCGTAAACAAATTTTCCGCTGATAGAAGTTACGATTTTGTTGAAACCGCCAACCTCAGTTTCCTGAGCTTCCATAGTTTCAGTTTTCCAGCCCTTGCGTTCAGCAAGGTGAGTGTACATTTCCCAAAGGTCGCGTACAAAGAGAGAAGCCTCGTCACCACCGGCAGCCGAACGGATTTCAAGAATAATGTTCTTTTCATCAAGAGGATCAGGCGGAACAAGTTTAAGTTTAATATCTTCCTCAAGCTTAGGCTGTTTTTCTTCCAGTTCCTTAAGTTCTTCGCGGGC